>JAOTYM010000067.1 GCA_029861845.1 Gammaproteobacteria bacterium
GTGAAACGCAAACACGTAAACCCTGGCTTGCCTATATGGCCGGCAAGTTCCGCGGGCTCGGGGCATGACTCAACTGGCGCTGGTTATTGATCTGAACGTATGCGTCGGCTGTCACGCGTGCGTCACCAGTTGCAAGGAGTGGAATACCTCGGGAATCTCCGGTTTCCTTTCCGACTTCCGGCCATACGGCGAAGACCCGACTGGTACGTTTTTCAACCGGGTACAGACGTTCGAGGTCGGTGAATACCCGAATACCGAGACCGTACACTTCCCCAAGTCCTGTCTGCATTGCGAGGAACCGCCGTGCGTGCCGGTGTGCCCCACCGGGGCCAGCTATAAACGTCCCGAAGACGGTATTGTGCTCGTCGCCTACGACAAGTGTATCGGATGTAAGTATTGCTCCTGGGCGTGTCCGTACGGGGTTCGGGAAATTGACGAGAAGCGTAAGGTAATGACCAAATGCACCCTGTGCGTGGACCGCATTTACGATAAAGCCTTGCCGGTGGACGAACGCAAACCGGCCTGTGTGATGGCATGTCCCACCAGTGCCCGCTTGTTTGGGGATGTCCACGATTCGGACTCCGAGGCCTCGACCGCGATTCGCGAGCAAGGTGGTTATGTGCTGATGCCCGAGTGGGGTACGAAACCCGCGAACCATTATCTACCGCGGCGCAAGGCGCGGGTCGAGATTCACGAGGACGAATTGATACGGGCGGACAATCCCTTGAAGAAGGAAACCGAGCGCCCCACGGGTCCGATCGAAGATCAGACCCTCGACGACGTAACCAGTTGGTGATCGTTTGGCAATGCACCCCGCGTTTTCCGTGATTTTTCTGACCACCCTAATCGGCGCCGGCCAGGGATTATTTCTGGCATTATTTCTTGCCGAATGTTACGTGTTCATCGCTGCGCTGCCGTTGCCGCCGGGCGCATTCTTCGCGCTGGGTAGCGCAATGGTCCTGGGCTTGCTGGTGTTGGGGCTGGTTGCATCGTTTTTTCACCTCGGGCGCCCCGAACGTGCATGGCGGTCGGCTGCAATGTGGCGCACATCGTGGTTGTCCCGCGAGGCCATCGTATTGCCGGCGACTATGGTTGTCGTGGCCGCGTACGGCCTGGCGCACTACTTCAGTGAAGCCGGAGCGGCGTCAAAGCCGACTTTGGTCATTGGCTTGGTGGGCGTACTCGTCGTACTCGCTCTGTTTATCTGTACCAGTATGATCTATGCGTGCATCAAATTTTTGCAGGAGTGGGCGAGCCCGCTTACCGTGATTAACTACGTCCTGCTCGGCAGCGCTTCGGGGTTCACTCTAGCCGCTGCGTACGCCGGTTATGGTGCCCCTGGGTTGGTCCACATGTATACGGGGTGGGGGATCGCCTTGACGTTGATTGCATTGACGACGCGCGCCGCCTCTTTGGCCCGTAATGCGCGTCTGCGCCCCAAGTCGACATTGCAGACTGCAATCGGTGTCCGTCACAACCAGATCGCCCAAAAGGCGCAGGGATTTATGGGTGGATCGTTTAACACGCGCGAGTTTTTCCACCACGCATCGGTGCGCTGGTTTCGCTCGGTCAAGTGGATATTCCTGGCGTTGGTATTCCCCGTACCGATTATTTTATTGCTCATTGGGGCGGCGATGTCCGCACCGCAAGTTCTGGTTGCGGCATTTGTCACGCAGTATCTGGGTTTGGTCGCCGAGCGTTGGTTTTTCTTCGCCCAGGCCAACCACCCGCAAAATCTCTATTATCAGGCGATCGGCTGATTGGTGATAGCCGGGACGGCTTGTTCGCGGGTTTCTTTCGTTCCAACAATATTATTTACTTGAGCGTTTTCGTAATCGAATTAACGTGACGCATGAATCATTCGCCCCGACCCGATCACGAAATCCTCGAGGCGCTCCACCGTATCGGATTAATGGCTGATGATGTACGGTTCGAAGCCCTGGCCGGTGGTGTGTCTTCCGATATCTGGAAGGTTGAGATCGGTGACCGGGTGTTTTGTGTAAAACGGGCGCTGCCCAAGCTCAAAGTCGCCGCGGACTGGGTTGCGCCCGTGGAACGCAATCGTTTCGAAGCGGCATGGTATGAAATTGCCAACCAAATCATTCCAGGTGTTGCGCCACGTGTCCTTGCCTATGACGAAGACGCGATACTGTTTGCCATGGATTATTTAGATCCGGCTACTCACAATTTATGGAAAAGCGAGTTGCGGGACGGGCGAGCGGATCCATCGCAGGCTGAACAGGTCGGCAGGCGCTTGGTCCGCGTTCACGCCGCGACCGCGGACGATGAAGCCGTTAGGGAGCGGTTTCCACGCACCGATATATTTCAAGCCATCCGACTCGAGCCTTATCTTGAGGCAACCGCCGCTTGCCATCCGGACTTGCGGAATAGTCTATTCGCTTTGAGTCGCCGCACCGCCGCGACACGTTTGACTATGATCCATGGGGACGTCAGTCCCAAGAATATTCTGATCGGGCCGGCTGGGCCGGTGTTCATCGATGCTGAGTGTGCATGCATGGGTGACCCGGTCTTTGATCTTGCTTTTTGCCTGAATCATTTACTGCTTAAATGCCTATGGAAGCCAAACGCACGGGAAGGATATTTTGATGGATTTGCGCAGCTGGTTACTGGGTATATGGAGGGCGTTACTTGGGAGGAGCGCACCGAGACGGAGGCGCGGGCGGCGAGTCTGTTGCCGGGGTTGTTCCTGGCCCGGGTAGACGGTAAATCACCGGTGGAATATCTCAATGATCAAGCCGACAAAAATCGGGTGCGCCGTTGCGCGCGGCGTCTGCTACGCACACCCCCAAGACGTTTAATTGAGGTGCTCGACGCTTGGAAGCGGGAGTTGAATTCATGATCACCGACATCGCCGAAATCAAAGGAAGACGGGTTTGGGATTCGCGCGGACGTCCTACGGTTGAGGCCGAGATTCATCTTAGCGGTGGTGCGGTCGGTCGTGCCATGGCGCCGGCGGGTGCTTCAACCGGGAGCGGCGAGGCGGTCGATTTACGCGATGGCGGTACGTCGGTCGGTGGTCACGACGTGAGAACCGCGGTCGCTTCGATTGCGGAAATCTCGACAGCGTTAAGAGGGTGCGATGCCGCGGATCAGGAGCGAATAGATCACGCTCTGATTGCCCTTGACGGCACCGCAAACAAGCGACGGCTCGGTGGTAACGCCACGGTCGCGGTTTCCATGGCGGTGGCGCACGCGGCTGCGGCCGCCGCTGCTCTGCCATTGTGGGCGTATCTTGCCGGCGACCTGCGGAACCTCGCGTTGCCGTTACCGGAAATCCAGATATTCGGGGGTGGCGCCCACGCCGGGCGGCGCGTCGATGTTCAGGATTTCATGGTGATTGCCGTCGGCGCCGAGAACTATGTACAAGCGCTGGATTGGACCGCAGAGGTGTACCGCGCTGCCGCGGCGGTGATGGACGAGGCCGGACTCCTGCGCGGTGTGGCAGACGAGGGCGGGTATTGGCCGGCTTTCGATTCCAATGAACAAGGGTTGGATTTTCTGGTCCGCGCCATCGAACGGGCCGGTCTGCAGCCAGGTGCAGACGTCGCCATCTCACTGGATATCGCAGCAACGGATTTCGCTACCCGCGGCCGATACCGGTTGGCGCGCGATGGTATCGATGTGGACTCAGATGGTCTTACCGAGATGTTGCTTGGCTGGCTCGAGCGTTACCCGATCGTAGCGATCGAAGATCCGTTGGCCGAAGATGATCTGGACGGTATGGTGAAATTCACCGCTGTGGTCGGTGATCGTGTGGAAGTCGTGGCCGACGATTTTGTTTGCACCCAAGCCGCACGAATCGAAACCGCTGCCGCGCACGGTGCATGCAACACCGCATTAATCAAGCCCAACCAGGCGGGTACTTTGACGGAGGCGCGCGCGGCTTTGGCTGCGGCACGTACCGCCGGTTGGCAGTCCATCGTATCTGCGCGTTCCGGAGAAACCGAAGATGTCACTATTGTGCACCTGGCGGTGGGCTGGGGAGTCAAACAGTTGAAGGTCGGCTCCTTCGCCCGCTCCGAACGTATGGCGAAGTGGAACGAGGGACTGCGTATCGCAGAAGCCCTGGATAACACGGGCGGAACGCTTGCGCCGCGCGCGCTGTTTCCCTGGGCCGGGGTGTGAAGGGATGCGGTCGACGTCTTGAACTAACGCCCAGGATTCGTAGTTTAGGTGGCGACTTGTGGGTGGGGGTTAAGGTTATTCTGGGATACGGGTTCGGGTTTGTCGCCCTACTCCGGAAACTCAAGTCGTGATGTCCATACTTCCTTGGGTTTGAGGGGGTTTCTCACCTATCAGCTTGTCCCTGTCCCACGGAATATGTTTTTGTGGATTGTAGGTGAGGCGATGCATGAGGGTTCCTGGCTGGCGCCTAAACCAAAACTCCTTGCTGTATCGGAAAACGGTTGGAGTGAACTGAGGACGTTTCTAGTGTAGTTACCGAGCGGAGGGGTTGTCTAAGGCGATGGAGAAGCACATATCTCCGGTTATGATGAATTGGGGGAATGTGGAAAAAGTATTGGATAGTTATATTAATATTTAATAGGGGACCGAGATCGGCACTAGACCAGATCTACCAGGCGTGGCGAAAAATAACGCTTCGGATTGATCACGTCCGAAAATGCTCGTAACTTTTCAAGTTGCGGGCATTTGTTATGCGTAACATGAGTTGATTCCGGCCGATCACCCGGCGCGGGTGATGGATCTTTCTTATATATAGCCTGGATTTGGGGTCTTTTGGCGTTTCTTCGTGCGATACGCTAAGCGCAAAAACAGGTCTGACTCGGACGTGAAATCCAACGGATTGAAATGACTGCGCTGGCCCGACCAGGGTGAATTCTGTCTTGGATCAAGGCGTGTCCGAAGTAATCTTGATAAAATTCGCAGATGCGATGAATCGAGGTGTCCCACGTGGAGATTCTACAATTCCCAGGAGTATTCCGTTTGCCGTGGTGGGGTTACGTCGTGGTGGCGCTCGCGCTGACCCACGTGACTATCGTCGCGGTCACTGTGTACCTGCACCGCCATCAGGCGCACTTGGCGCTCGACCTGCATCCGGCGGTGAGTCACTTCTTCCGGCTGTGGCTGTGGCTGACCACCGGCATGGTCACCAAGGAATGGGCCGCCGTGCACCGCAAACACCACGCCAAGTGCGAGACCCCGGAGGACCCGCACAGCCCGCAGGTGCTGGGCATCAACCGCGTGCTGTGGGGCGGCGTTTTCCTCTACGTCAAAGAAGCCAACAAGCGCGAGACCCTTGAGCGCTACGGCCGTGGCACCCCCAACGACTGGCTCGAGCGCAACGTCTATCAGCGGTTCCAGGTCGTCGGGCTGACGCTGATGGGTGCCGTGGACGTGTTCTTGTTCGGCACCGTTGCCGGGATGCTGATCTTGGCCACGCAGATCGTGTGGATACCGTTTTGGGCCGCCGGGGTGATCAACGGCATCGGTCACTACTGGGGTTATCGGCACTGGACCACGCCGGACGCGAGCACCAACATCGTGCCCCTGGGTATCCTTATCGGCGGCGAGGAACTGCACAATAACCACCACGCCTTCCCGGCTTCGGCCAAGCTCTCGTACGAGTGGTATGAGTTCGACCTTGGCTGGGTCTACATCCGTATGCTCGAGATCGTGGGGCTCGCCCGGGTTAAACGCATGGCGCCCACGCCGCATTTCGTTGCCCCCAAGCCGGTGGTCGACGTGGAAACGCTGCAGGCGGTCATCACCTGCCGTTACGACGTGCTCGCGAAATACGCCAAGCTGCTCAAGCGTACCTACACCGAGGAGGTCGCCAAGCTGCGGCGGGTCTCGCCCGATGATGCGCGTACGCTACAGCACCTGAAATGTTGGCTGTTTCGCGACGAACAGATGCTGCGCGAGCCCGTGCGCCGCAAACTCGCCGAGGTGCTGCCCAGGACTCATGAGCTGCAGACTTTGTATTCGATGCGCCGCGAGCTCGCCGCATTGTGGGGACGCTCCACGGCCTCGCGCGAACAGCTCGTCAAACAGTTGCAGAGCTGGTGCCAGCGCGCCGAGCAGAGCGGCATCGGACGCTTGATGGATTTCTCGCAGCGCCTGCGCAGTTACGCGTAAAAAAAAGGAAGAGACGATGCAGAAACGTGACATCGACCCGGTCAGCGGTGTGAGAGCTCGACTTTGTTGCATTGCCAAGTACACGGAAGGAAGCGACTCTCGGATCCTCTTGTTTACGCTACACAATAGGAATCTGGCATTCCTACCCGGGTCATCCTATTCAGAATGGCGCACGCGATCGTCGCCTCGGTGGGTTGACTTGGCAGGGTGCGACTGCGCAGCCCTCGACCGATGATGCGCTTATACCGAGAGATCGCCACCTCGACAAGACTTCGTCGGGAATGCCCCGACTCTTTTTCCCAGCGCCGCCGACCCACGGCTCCGATCCAACGAATGTTCTCGTCTCGTTGGCTCGTGCCAGACCGACTCAACCGGGCGTTACGCCTGGGCGGGATGACAACCGGGGCCGGCTTTGCGGAAGGATGCTTGTCAACAGCATCATAGACGGGAGCAACATCATACGCACCATCTGCAGTGAACGATGCAAGCTCGCTATTGACCTGATCGAGTAATCCCGGAACTTGGGAGGCATCGCTTGTCTGATGGATCGTGATCTCTGATCCGACGATCTCCGCGGTCTGTGCATGCGCAGGGTCGAGAAGGGACCACGGTCATGATTAAGTATTGAAGTTCGATTGGCGGTAAGCGCCCAGGATGACGCAAGGCGCTGGTACAAATCTGGTATACCCTGCGGGCGCTTTGAATCTGTTCGTTATATATATAAGTACCTCGCACGAGCTGCCGATCGTAGTGCGGCGAACAATATTCGCAGCCATTTCAACATGACTTCCAGCCTAGCGGACTCCTTGGAAAAAGGCAGTACAATCAAACGAGATTATTTTTTGGGAGGGACAGCGGATTCTTAGTTCCCATGATGTTCTCCGCGGTATCTTTCTATTTCTTCAAAGGATCCGCGAAGAACAACGTAAATTCAAGGAAATCAACAAAAGTAGATCAAAATTTTCATGTCAGAAGAATCGGTGGACTACTACAGCTTTTGCAAGGATTTTAGGAACAACTAAGGAGGAGCGAACCATGAGCAAATCCCGCCCAGTTCTGTGCTGTCCCTGTCTTTCGTAATGTCTTTCTGCGATGAAGCACTATCTCATTTGTTTATCTCTGGCTCGGTTTTGCCGTTTACCTTCTTGAGTTTTCAAAAGCCTCTTTCAGATCTTGATTGGAGAGCCCTTCGGCGGCCGGTGAAACATCCGGCTGCGTCCCAGACGACTTACCGGCAGCCCCAGTCTTCTGCGTAGCGGACCGTCCTCCGGCAGTCGCACCGCTAGTTTTTGTTCTTCTTGCCAATGTGCTGTCGGGCAGTTTAAGGCCCGGCACAAAGCTGGCGACAAAACGGTACGTCCTGAACCAGAACGGCGCTCCGAGCCCGATCAGGCCGCCGGACAACAACACCGAGAGCAACCAACCGATCCCGTCCTGGGTGTCCAGCACTCGTGTCCAGAGTGCCTTGAAGAACCGCTTGGTCCACGTGAACAGTGGCCCAACAACCAGGTACGTGACTTCGTCAACCCGCGTTACTTTTATTCCCTTGCAGCGCGGGTCCGTGAAGTCTTCGTCGCTAGGATTGCTCTGGGTCGTGCCCGGGCCGCCGGAGCAAAACGGAAAATAGCTGTGGCCGATCGGTATTCCTAGGCGTTCCAGACGGGCCGAATCCTTCCGGATACGGGCCAGAACTTCCTGATATTCTTCCGCGATCTTCGCCCTTTTCTGTTCGTCGCCGCCGGCAGTCTCAATACTATCGACATAGACCTTTTCCAGCTTGGCAATGTCGAGATCCTTGATCACCTCTTCCGCTAGTGCTTTATCCGTGGCCAGCGCACCATAAAGCTTGATAGCGTCGACGTTAAGCACTAATGCCAGCACGAAAGCCACCAGGACCGAAAGAGCTGCCGCGCGCCGCTCGAAATAGCTTGTGGCCGCTTCTCCATAGCGTTCAAATTCATAAGCGAGCTCGCCTAAGGTTTTCTCGACAAGATTGCCCCCTTTCTCTCGCAGCTTTTTGCCCGCATCGGTTTGAGCAAGCTGCTCAACAAATTGTCGCGTGGTCAATTCTTCTAACGTAGTGGTGAACAAATTCTTGACGAAGGGTATTCGTCGCAACATGCCTGAATTGGCCTCCCGGAAGGCCGGGTTCCTCGTGACCTGTCTCGCAAATTTCGTGGCGGCCGTCAAACGCCCATCAGGCAACAGTTCCGTTTTAGTTATTTCCTTCAGACGTGGCGCAATAGCGTCCTCGTAGAGTTTGCTCAACATTTCCTCAAAATCGCTGGCTCTCTTACGGGCGAGTTTGTGGATACCCTCTACAACCACCGTGGCGAGCGTCGCCAACACAATCATGATCGCGGAAAAAGCCAGTAAAGCGGTGAGATAGTTCATGAGATACCCCCCAATGCGAGTGTTCGCCGCATAAACTTTGCGAGTCTGGCCATTTACAAAATCGTGAAAGTCCCACTCCCCACTACTCTGTCATGAGGGGTGCATTTCTCTTCACCGTTAATGGCAAGATTGGCATTCCCGTGTTTGATAGCCATATGAAAGTCTCGGATTTACATGCCTACATCACAAATGGGTCAGCCTCGATTTTCTACCGGTGTTCGCTTGACTTTCCTAGACCTGCCCCGCTTTCCGGGTCGTACGCGGCGATGCAGTGTGGCTTCAACGTCGTCTTTAAACCGATCAGTACCCAAGACGCCGCAGTGATGCGGTGGCCAAAGAGTTCGAAGTGCTTAAATTTTGATCAGACGGGCACCAATCTGTTAGCGGTGTTTGACCCGAATGGTGCGCGCCGCCATGTTGGGCAGAGCCTGGATCATTTCTTCGATCGGGCGGTCCATATCGTGGTCGAATGGGTAACCCATCGGACGGGTGTCGGGATATCGTCGGCGAAGGGCGCCGCAAAGGCTTACGGACCCGCACTGCGCTTGAAAGCCTTGCATGTCGATGTCGTTGCGCGTAATCATAACTGCCAAGCGAAAGCCCATCCCGGCGCTGGTTCCTCGGGGGAGCATTAGGTTGTACGGCCATCCGCAATCGCAGTACGACTCGTCGGGCGTTGGGTCGCCGCGGCCGGGCACTGTGTTCAAAATGGGCGGGCGGGTTGCGATCCCTTGGTCGTTCTTTTTCACAACGGATGACCGACGTCCTTCGTGGAACACAACGTTGTGGCCGGCATCGAGATCCGCTTCGAAGGTATCCATTTCGATCCACGCGCGGCGGTCATTTGCGGTGCTCTCCGGTGCCAGAAAGACACGTATCGTAACGCGGGTAGGAGTGAGGGTTCCGTTCTCCAGGCGAATGCAATAGGCAAACGGTTTGTGATGCAGATAGCGAACGGTCACCGGCGCACCACCCTCGGTTGGAACGAACACTCCCTCCTCAAATTGCGTCTGCAAGGTCGCGGTCGCCACGTCGCCGTCGAAGAACTCTTCGTCCCAGTGTTGTTCACCGAAACGCTCAGCTGCCCATTGTTGTGCGGCGGGTTGGTCTTCGACGTCGAGGTCTGGCTGGTCCTCCGGGAATACCAGGATAATGTCAGGGCTTTCGGATCGGCCTCCCCGAAGCCCGCCTCCACGAATTGACACAGACGTATCTAAAGCGAGATCGGTGGTTGTTCTTGGTTGGAATCGCTGTTGCAATCTAGAGAGTTGATCATCGATGTGCTTGTGCCATCTATAGAAAAACGGATCGCGAATGGCGCTGTGAATATCGATCATCACACCGCGCCAACGTCGTACCTGTCCGTTGTCGATGAGTTGCTCCCCCATGGCAAACGCAGCGAGAACATGGCCCATGCCGTGAACATTCATACCCGGTGGTGCGCCGATGTTGAGGGCACCAATGCTGGGCTCGATGGTTGAGCCCAACAGGTCAGCGCCCAACGCGCCATCAAACAATCCCTCGTCAACGGCGTTCGCGACGTGATCGCGCCATGCCGCTAGCACTGCGGCGTCGATGACACCGCCCGCACCATCGGGAATCGAGCCCAGTGTTCGACCGGCTGTGCGTGGCTCGTAAGGTATTCGCGCTTGCTGGTCACCAGGGAAGTCCAAAACGTTCTCGAGTTCGGGGTCGTATCCCTCGGGAATGGCCGCATCCAGCTGCTGGAACGCCACAATTGGCGGTAGCCCAACGCCAATGCGTTCGGCGTCGTAACGAGCGAGCATTTGTCGATGCATGTAGAAGAAGAGTTCCCCTTGGCGGTCTTGGCGAGCAGTCGTGCCGTCGGGCCGAGGCACCCCTTGTGTCAGGTATACGAGATGCCAGTGTTCGTGGTGCTCGTTCGCGAACGGATCCTGCCGATACCAATCGAGAAACGCTTCATCCCCCGTCGCTGCTTCCAGCTCTGTGACACCGGCGCCTTTTGTTTGCGCAAGGTCAATTGCGCCTGCTAAGACCTCCGGCCTGCGTTCGAAGAGTGACGGGACGTTCAGTACCCGTGCGCGTGGTTCGTGGGTCACGAACGCGAGTAGCGCGAACCGAGCGAGCTCGATATCCCCGGCCTCCGCCACCTCGCTAGCATGAGAAAGCACCGCTTCGAGCCCTTCCTCTGTACTGCTCACCGTATGAAAGGCGCGCATGAACTCCGCAGACACTTCGGCTGCGCGGATTGCATCGGCGAGAAAGAATGGCGAGAAGGTGGGCGGACTGGCTTGTCTTACCGCTTCAAAGTCACCCTCGGTTCCCCGGAGTAGAAAACTACGGGCCTTTCCGGACAGCGCGGCCAGTTCCATGCTATTCTCCCCAAATCAACGGCTATCACTTCCCAATTTACTTCTTACAGATCTCAACGTCTTCTCTACTTTGTGCTTCTTCAATATCGTTTCACAAATGCTCCAATCGATACTTCCTACGGGATAAGGTTACCTACATCGTTGAGAATAGTCTCCACCCGATAACCCTGATTCCGGTACCAACGATCCGGCTTATTCGGGTCTCTAACACGTTGATTGTGTAACGCAACAACCCTAAACCAATCGTCAAGAACTGGTGATCCCGAGGTTCCATAGTCAGTATCTGTCAGGTATTGGATGTACTCATTCTGGACGGATTTGACCTGATTATCACGAAAAGCAATCTCCTGAAATCGCCCTTGCGGATGTTGAACAATGTTCACACGTTGATTCTCGTTGACCGTCACACCGTGCCGTAGATTGAAGTGACCCCAGATGTCACCGGCGTTCTCGTTGGCCCTCTTTTTCACTCGGACGATCGTGTAGTCAAGGTCCGGATTGGTCTTAAAGAGACCGTCCGGATCACACCTCCACTCATCACGTTCAGCCGGATCTCCATCGGCTTTCAATCGATAGTTGAATTGCAAGACCGCGCTGCTGGCATCGGTCTCGTTTTCGAAGACATGATTATTCGTCATAACGATGTCTGGCGCCACCATGAATCCGGTTGCCGATCCTGCCGGCAACTTAACCCTGGCTACGCTCCGCGCTGCGCGTAGCGCTAACTCTAGCCACCAGATTTCCTTGAAATTTGGTTCGCCAATAAGAGCTTCGACGAGCATTCCGCTATCACGTCTAACGGTGTCGCCCCCTGTCCATTCGAAGCCTGTTGTACTCGTACCCGTTGTCACCCAATGTGCCTTCACAATTGGATCCCTCCTCTAGAGAGAGTTGTTTACAGCTTTCGGGAAAAATGCCCATTAATGCAGTCAAACACCAATGCGCGTAGACTGCCAAAACTGCCACAAGCAGTCTGTGAGCTTTGGCACATCAGACGTGTGAAAGATTAACGGATAGCGGACAGTGAGATAGCCCGTCGGCGGTTTATAGATGCGATAGTCGTACTGTTTGATCCAAACTGCCGGTAGCTAGCCATCGGCCATCGGGATTGATTGCCACTGACGTAACCACGCCTGAATGAACGACTGCGGTTGTGGTCGAATCTCGGCACTGTACCACGTCGCTTGACCCCCAGGCGTCGTGGTGATCTGCGGCAAAAATCTCGGACGGCTCGTGTGTGCGCTACGCAACTCGACCAGCTATTGGCACTCGCCGAATCTCGATTGCCGGTAAGCCTGACCGGGCTGGGACGCATGCAAATTTCCCCCCAAAAGGATCTGATCCTGAGAGTACTTCGACGATTACCGCTGGCAGACACATTGTCGCGGACTCGTCCAGCTGCCCATCGGCGCATAATATTAGGTATCGGCGGCCCACCGGCTGCCACACCGCCCAACACGCCGTCATCTGCGGTAGAATCTGGATGTCTTTAACAAAAAGGGATGGTATCGATGGCAGATTCAGAGGACCGTCTCGATTTTGATCCAGAGCGAATGACCGAACCGTTCGTGGACGACGATTACGATTCACGAACGGGATATGACGAGAACTTTCTCGGCATTTCCGTCCCGATGCCGATCGTGCTGGATCCATCCATTGTCGCGGAAATGGGCGAGGGCGGGCATGTTATTCCCTACGAGCATTTTTCGGTCGTCATGCACACGGGGCGGCGCATCGCCCTCTTGACCGCGGCCAACGTCGATGGCAGTAAGAACGGAAGAAGCCTGAACCGGGCCCTAACTACAGCCGCCGAGGCCTCTCCGGACTTGGCAAAAACGATATTGAAAAATGGGTGACCGACCCCAGACTTGATGCGACCCTGCAGTTGCCCGACAAGTTTTATACCAAGGATCGCGGCAATTTCGACAAGGGCCACATCGTCCGCCGAGACGACGTGGCCTGGGGGGGCAGCTACGATGAGGTCAGGCGAGCGAACGGAGACACGTACCACGTCACGAACTGCTCACCCCAAGTCGACGCGTTCAATCGATCCAATTTGCGCGGCGAATGGGGAAAGCTGGAGAACTTCATCCTCAAGCAGGCGCAAGTCGAAAAACTATGCCTCTTTGCCGGCCCCGTCCTGGATGACGACAACGACAAGGTCTTCAAAGGCAAGGACGATCAGGGAAATGTCGAAGTTCAAATCCCCTCACTGTTTTGGAAGGTTGTCGTTGCGCGCAACGGCGATCGTCTGGAGACCTTCGGTTTCTTGCTCGAGCAGGACTTGAGCGACGCCGACGTGGAGTTCAACGTTTCGGCCGAGTGGCAAGGCAAGATGGTCGCTATCTCCGATCTGGAAGACCTCGTGCCGGACCTCGAGTTTGCGGACGTGGTACGCGACTCCGATCAGGTCGACCAATCTGCGGGCGAGGGCGTTCGCAGTGCGGGTCATCTGGAACGGTATAGTCGCTAGGGTTCCGCGTTCGATTGTTTTCACCCGCAGAGTCCATCGTTCAATAAGGGGGTAGTTGTGGGAAACGGTCAACTCGAATGGAGTGACGACAACTCGCCAAAGGAGATCGAAGACGCCTTTGAGAATAGGGATCATGCGACGGTCGGCCGTCTTTTGGATTCGCTCTGCGCCGATCTCGACAAGACGGGGCGATGCGTCGACGCCAAGATTGCCAAGAAGGTGTTGGCGTTGCTTCGCAAATACGCCTGGTTCGACAAGCTCAACCTGTTGGCCGAGAAGTTTGACAAGTACGCCCAAGACGACGAACAGGTCTTGACGCAGTTGGCGCAGGCCCGCATCGAACTCGGCGAAATCACCACGGCGGTGGGCGGACTGTTGGGGCTCAAGGGCCGAATCGAACGGGCGTTGGACGAAGACGGATTATCCGCGGCCAAGCGAGATATGCTCGAGTACGAATTGGGCGAGACAATGGGTCTGCTGGGTCGCGCCTATAAGCAGTACTACGTCAATGCCAAGCCTTCTCAGACAGAACCGCGATCGCACGATCTGGCAAGCTCCCTGAGCTACTACGGCGACGCCTATCACAAGCGACTGGGGGATTATCTGTGGCATGGAATCAACTACGTCGCGCTGTTGACCCATCAGGAACGCATTGCCAAGAACAAGCGAAATGCGATTTCGGATAAGGCGGGCGATCACGCCAGGGAAATCCTGGAGGTCATCGACAACAGAGCGAATCAGGGCCCGCTTCAGCCCTGGGATATCGCCAATCAAATCGAGGCCAACCTGGCCAGGGGGGACACGCCCGCGGCGATCCAGGCCACGGTGGCTTACTTGGACAGCGCCGATGCCTTTAACGTGCAAAGCACGCGGCGGCAGTTGATCGAAGTCTGGATGCTGAACGAGAACGAACCGCCAGGCGACGAGATCTTGCCGATGATGAACGCTCGTTTTGCCGAACTGGGAGGCGTGGCTGAGGTCGTTGACCTGGACCCGGCCAAGGCCGCCCACTACGAAAAGGTTTGGGGCAAGACGAAATACCAGTCGCTGCGCTGGTTGAACGACGCGCTAAATCGTGCCGCCGCGGTGGCCAGGATTGGTCCCAACAAGTATGACGGCGATGGGACCGGCTTTCTGTTTGATGGGACCTGGATTTCCGACGACTGGGCCGGGAGGCCTTTATTGCTGACGAACGCCCATGTCTGTTCCGACGATCCCGACGTGCAGGCGCAATACCCCCATCCATCGGCTCCCGAAGAACTGACGGCCGCGTTTCTGGGAGCGGGCGGCGCCAGCGATGCGGTGGAGCTAAAGTTCAAAAAGAAACCCGTTTGGACTTCGCCACCGTCCCAACTGGACGCCACGTTGCTGCTCTTGGAAGACGTGCCGAAGGGTTGCAGCCCGCCACCGCTGGCGACTCGCAGGCCGCCGGTAACGCTCAAAGGCGACGCCCGGCTGAACATCCTTGGTCACCCCAAGGGGCTCGATTTGCGCATCTCGCTGCAAGACAACAAGATGGTGGCTGTCGGGGAAAGGTATGTGCACTATAAAACCCCGACCGACCCCGGTTCCAGCGGCAGCCCGGTCTTCAACCAGAAGTGGCAACTCGTAGCGCTGCATCACGCGTCTTCTTCCAAGAAGGAGGCCAACGAGGGCATCCGCATTGACGTGATCATTGACGCGATCAAAGCGGAGGCCTTGTAAAAAGAGCCTGAGCACGGATCCGTAAAGCGACCCGGCCGCACGGTCCACGCCCCCACCTGGCGGAATCCACTGCAACCGTCCCGTCCGGCGACGGCTCGGGAAAAGAAAAGCTGATGAGCTCAAGTTTGCGCGCCGGGTCCAGCCGCAGATAGCTTCTCGGGCTTGTGCTGTAATCTCGAACTGTACCGGTTGCTGAGTCTTCTGTTGTATGATCATTGCACGCGAGGCGACCCGTCCGCCAGTTGAGACAGCAGATACCCGGAGCTTACTATCGCCAGGCACACCTCATAAGTGTTATGCGCTGCTCACTTTTGCATTCTTTCTTACGGTAATCTATTTTAACGGTAAGACTTCTGCGCTCGTGATTTCCGTTGGAAATTTAATGGACGGAAGATATTCTTGCAATTCCTCAATTGGAATATCATAGTTGGCAACATCTTTAGATAAGGCCATACCTGTCGTATCCGGATCTGGATTAGCAAAAACGAAGGCGCGGCCCATTATTTTCCGCTTTGCATCTAGAGTAAGCACCACTTTCCAATAGGCCTGTGGAACACGGAAAGTCGTATAAGCAATAAATTCGTCATCACCGATTTCTTGGTCGCGAAAAATCCTGTCATCTTCCTTCAAAACTGGACCACAAAATACAATCAGGTGGCCGTAAGTGGTAGAAACCTGTTGCTCCCATTCCTCAACTGCTAAGTAACTGGCCCGATTAACGGCAGGATGTTGCGGTGCGATGTTAGTGAGATAGAAGGCTTGACGACCAGCAATTCCCGGCATTCGTTCTTCCCCCCATCCCAAGCTCCTCCTGCAAGCAAGATGGCCACGATCATAACCACTTCCTTTGAAGTGTCGATCGCTTGGCTGAAACTCTTTGGCGATAAATTGATCCTCTGTTAGCCATATCGGCCTATCGCCTAAGTCTCCCGCCTGCAGCATATCTACGTTATAGGCAACATACCAAGCAAGCCGTCGAGCTGGATTTGCTACAACAGTAAAATGCAGATAGTGTATCTGTCGAGCGACTCCATAGACCGCAGGCCAAGGAATGCGTCGGTCTTCCCCCAAAAAGCACGAATCAAAACCTGGGCGAAGTTGGTCTTTGCGCGAAGGCACTACATGCTCGGCTAGGCTCCTCAAAAGATTGCTCCATTCCGGATGAGCCATATCTCCTTTCCATCCCACAAGAATCGCTGCTTCAATTCTTTTGAAACGCTGCGGAATACTACAATCTTCACGCTTGATACTAAACAGTTTGTTCTGTTCAAGCGCGTAATCCGCCTCTTTTTGAACCCATTGCGATTCACACGCCTGTTCCGTCCAAAGAACAATAACTCCCTTAGCAATATCCAATGCCTTTTCAAGTTGACTAGACCAAACGGCCCCAACAGGAATTTGCTCATCAAGCCAAACAGTCCACCCTTCGGCCTCAAGCAGCACTCGAAATTGCTCCGCGTCGGCTTGGCTCTCGCGTGCATAACTTATGAACACATCGAACACATCCATTAGCTAACCTCCTAAGGGAATTCCGTATATCCGAGACATACCAAGTTAGACTACAATGTCACTACATCTATTCAACATGCGTGCATAACGATTGAACGTGTCGGTGGCGAATTGCTGTTCAGGCCACAAGGGGAAGCTGGACTAGATCCCGACAGTACGTTTTCCAGCGGAAATTATGCAAGGCCGCTCGCTTGTTGACGGCACATCCATTGGCTTCTGTTGGTGTGTTCTCGTCGAGCGAGGCGTGAACGCGATGATCGTTGTAATACCGCCGAAACTCTTCCAGTTTTCGTTCCAAGTCCGTCGTGTTCCAAACATGACATGATCGAGGAACTCTCGACGAACGGTTCCGATGAGGCGCTCTACAAATGGATGGGAGAGTGGAACGTAGGGAACGGTCTTAATTTCCTCGACGCCGAGCACGCGCAGATTCGCTTTCCATCGGTGATACTCAAACAATGGATCATGGTCAGAACTCAGGTGGCGTGGCAGTGCCATGCCGCCAATGATGTTGTTGAACATTCGGCAAAGGCCTGTTCCAGCCACGTCACCGGCATGAACACCGAAACCGACGAGACGCCGGGTGAACTGGTACATTGGCACCAGCACCCAATGGCTGTTTATTAGCGTAATGGACTCGCAACGGAACAGATCGACACGCCAAAGGCTACCCTTCATATGGCCAAGGAAGTTAAGCCATGAGGGGCCGCTGCCACCGGAATCTGGACGATAGTGTTTGACCAGGACGCGTCGGACGACATGCTTGTCAATCTCGACATCAAAAGTTTTCCAGATGATCAGGGCGATCCGGGGGCAGCCGAAACGTGGATTGCGGCGTTTGAGCTCGACAATGGCGCGAATGAGTGGCTCGGACGGACCTTTAGGACCCGGCTTCGTTCTTTTCTTTGGGGAGAAGAGCATTCGGTACTTTCGGCGCACCAGGCATTGGTGAAGTTTCGACAACGTCGATGGCCGAATACTCGTAGCGGCCTTGGCGATGCGCCGCGGTCGGAGGAAGAGCGACCAGAAGCCCATGAGGAATCGGTCAGGCGTTGAAAGATTTGGCGCCCGTCGCCGTGAACGCGTGACAACCAGTAGCTGCTGCTTGAGGAGAAGGTTCTCGGCAATGACGGCTTTCGTGCCACCGGGGCCCAGGAGTTTAGCGACGGTCGTCAACAGATGGATCAGGAGAATGAACATGTCCTTCATGCTGGAGGAGTTTAGGGCAAGCTGACAGTGAGCGGCAAGATTGCACAACTACGCATTTTAACGGCAGAATTACGAATTCGAGACGCACAGGTACAGGTTTGAATCTGCACGATCTGGCATTTTGGAACTTGAGCTGTCTAACGGAGAAAAGGAGGTTCAGATGCGAAAGCTAATGGTTTTACTGGTGGTACTGACGCTGAATCTGGCACCCTCGGCCGTTGCTCTGGCCGATAAGACATTCACCAACGGTGATATTAAGGGTAGCTACGCATTCTCGTTTCAAGGTGAGATATTAGGGGTGGGACCTGCGGCGGCTAGCGGTATGTTCAAGGCCAATGGCAGAGGGAATATTACAGAGGCTGTGCGGACCATCTCGTTCGGCGGGAGTGTAACGCAAACGTTCACCTGCACGCTTTCTGTTAATCCAAATGGCACTGGATCTGCAGAGTGTCCGCTCGATGATCCGATCCCTGGCTTCCCAGCGGTGGAGACCTTCGATTTTGTGTTGGAGGACAATGCCAAGGGGGTTCGTTTTGTTAGCACGACACCAGGATTTGTAGTCCTGGGAAGCGGAAGGAAACAGTAGCGTTCAGCAGTTGGCTACGGAAAAGGCAGAGCATCGACTCTGCCTTTTTCTTCGAACACGGGTAAGACAGAATTTACTGTTGAGGAACGTGGCTGATCCAGACACCTACACCAAAGAAGAACTCGCGGCCTTACGCAGCCAGATCATGGCTAATCTGGAACAGGCGTGGGAGCTATTAGGTGGGAGTTAGGATCAGTTGACGGGGACGATGGTGCAGATTTCGCACGTGGTGGCGCAGCAGATGAAAACGCGGTAAGAAGGCGCTATAGCGGGCAAGACAACATGAAACACTATCTGCTACTACCCAAGGTTTTCCTCTGCTTCGTGGCCATGGGCGTTTTGAGCGCGTGTACAGGTGCAGACCTCCTTTCCATGCCTTACGCGGTTATGGAGGGCTCCCGCGACATTGACACGCGGGGCGCCTGGGGTGTCAAGACATCCAAGAACACCGGCTCCCCTGTAACACCCAAAAAAATGATATGGCCCGGGAGGACCACCAAGACCAAAGTCATGGAAAGGCTTCGTACACCGGAAGAAAGGAGCAGCGATGATCGGTTCTTCTTGTATCGTTACGAACTGCAGATCTACAAGGTTCGCGAGAAGGGTGGGATTGTGCTCGAGCGTACCCCCGTATACCGCCCCCGTCACGCTCGTTTCCTCATCTGGTTTGACCAGACAGATATCGTCAAGCGGTATCATTGGCATGAGTGCGAACCCACGGGTGATCGCAAGTGTCATTACCTCAATGATATGTGTCAAATGATCAAAGGGCTTCAAGAAGAACAACTAATAGCACAGTACTGTTGACGAACAACCGTTACAGGGTTCACGCTTCGCTCGGTGGCGATACGCCAGCCGACGTCAGCGAGCAGTCCGTTGTGAGCCGCACCAGGCGAGCCCAGCTTAATCATTTCCGCTGGCGGGCGCATTGCCGCGAGCTCGTCCGGCTCCCATTGGCGGCCTGATTAGTAATTCGCGACGGACATGTCAACCAACCGCACCCTCGTGCGTTAACCCTCCTGAGGAGCAATAAAACCCTAATCCCTTCTTCACGGAGGAGGTACACATGATCGCAAATCTCTTATCGGTCGGCGTTGGTCGCTGGCGAATCTGGTTCTTAAGCATGTTATTACTGTTTGGCATGAGTCTGGCGGGATGCGGCGGAGGAGGCGGCTCTGACGACGGCGTGGCCGGCGGCGCCGGCGAGGTGTTCGTTGGCCTCACCGATGCCGACGGCGACTTCGCCACCTATACCGTCGATGTCTTGTCCCTGACCCTGACCCGGGCTGATGGCGCCGTTATCGATGCCTTACCCATCAGTACCCGCGTTGACTTCGCACAGTACACGGACCTAACCGAGTTTATAACGGTGGCGACGGTACCGCTTGGCGTTTACACGCACGTGGACATGACGCTCGACTACACCAACGCGGATATCCGCGCCGCCTCGGGCAACGACGTCGTATCGCTCACGCCACTTGATGAGCACGGCAACCCCATCACGGCGCTGACCATGAACGTGAAGTTTGACGGCCGATACCCGCTAGTGGTGCGACCCGGTATTCCGGCCATCCTCAGTCTGGACTTCGATCTGGAGGCAACGAACACCGTCGACCTCGTTGTTAATACCGTCATGGTCGAACCGCTGCTATTGGCGGAAGTGGATATTGATCCTCCCAAAGTGCACCGCGTGCGTGGACCGCTCGTAAGCGTCAATCTCGATGCAAGCCACTACGTGGTGGCCCTGCGCCCGTTTTATTTGCGACACGGTCACTTCGGGCGCCTTAGGGTAAAGACCAATGACGACTCCCTATTTGAGATCGACCAGATCTCGTATCAAGGCGCCGATGGGCTTGCACAACTTGCGACCATGCCGGTCGGCACCGCGACGGTGGCCCTTGGCCGATTGAATCTACACAACCGTACATTTCTCGCGCATGAAGTCTATGCCGGTTCGAGCGTGCCGTTTGGTGCCCATGATGTGGTACGAGGCAGTGTCGTCGCCCGCGTCGGCGATACCCTCACCGTTCGCGGCGCCACATTGGTGCGCATGGATGGCACCGTTATCTTTAATGACGACGTTTCGGTGTTACTCGATGCAAGCACCAAAGTCACCAAACAACTTGGCGGTGACGTCGACATCGGTGACATTTCCGTCGGTCAGCGTATCACTGCCTTCGGTACGCTAACCGGAGATATCCATACCAAACCGACGCTAGATGCGACCAACGGTCTTGTGCGCATGCGACTCAGCAGCATCGCCGGCAGCACCGTCCTGATCGACCCAAGCCTATTAACCGTGAACCTGCAGACCATCAATGGCAGACCCGCATCGATCTATGACTTCACGGGAACCGGCGTAGGCGGCCACGACAGTGATCCGACGAACTATCGTATCGCCACCGGTAACTTGAGCCTGGGGACGCTGGCCATTGACGATCCTGTTCGCGTGCGAGGTTTCGTGGTGTCCTTCGGTCAGGCGGATACCCACGACTTCGACGCTCACACCGTGATCGATCTCTCGGAGGTGCCCGCTTGGCTCTCGGTCGCTTGGTCACCGCCGACCTCCAATGCCTTCAGTGATCTCACGGAACAAGCGATGGTGATCGTTTTAACCGATAGCGTCGTACATTACCTTGTTCAGCGTGGCGTGATCACCGACCTCACCCTGTTTGGCAGTGACCCAACTGTGCAGCCGCACAGCGATGGCGCTGGGCTTTTTGCCATCGTGCGCGGTCGTACGGTAGAGCTCTACACCACGTTTGCGAACTTCGTTGAAGGTCTAAGCGCCCAAATCGACACTCACCCGGTGCACTACGTCGGCGCCCGTGGTGGCTGGGACGGCAACACGATAACGCTGACCAGTCGTCTGGCAGTGGTACGGCTGGTTCCGTAATCGGTGAACCGTTAGTCGTGATCTGTCCTTCCCCCTGTATGGGGGAGGGATTTCTTTTTGTGTCGGCCGCTTCTCTCGCTTAAGGGAGCAAGGCCATAACCCGGGCCTGGGCTTAAGACCCTGCCTTAACCGGCAACACACCGACGATGACAGACACGCCCGTCGGTGGAAGGGCATCGAGATTCGCTAGATTCTCGACCTGATACTTGTTCGCCTTCAACATGACCACTTGGGTGGCAAATGTCTTCGATGGGCCATAATCGAGGCTAAGCGTGTCGACCCCGATACCGACAACGTCACGCTTGACGAGAAGCCTTGCGCTATCCGGACCATATCCCGGGAAATGCATCACCTTCCCAGCGTCTATGTTGACGTATCGTTTGGGATTGGCGAAGCGTTTGTGCCAACCGGTGTTGAGAATCACTAGCGACCCGGCAGGAACCTTACCGTGCTTTGCTTCCCATTGGTCGATATCGGCCGCGGTGAGCAGCACAAGAGCAATAGATGGTCTTGTGCATATTCCGGTACCCCATGAGGCGTATGACTTCCAACTGGCGCTGGGAACCTACCTTGGCGGAAAAAAACCCATTACCGCTTCAACTAGCGAACATATCTTACTCCCGTTGGGTGACCTCAGTTTGGGAGTTCGTTAAATGTGCTGCTCTATTTCATGCCTTGATCCCCTGTGGGAACAGCCGTATAAACCAGCTACTTCCGCTTTATTTATTTTAGATGGGGCGGTCGCTCATCGGAGAGGCGTGCCTATAGATGACACCGAGCGAGACGGTGTACCAGATTTGTATCAGTTTGTCTTAGGGTGACCCCGCGCGGGGCAGGTGAATGGGCATGGGTAAGGTGGGCAACCAATATACCTATGTCCTTCCTGAGACATAACTTACAACGTATACCGGAGACATCGTTTACACAATTGAGCATTTGGGAGGTTCTCAGATGCCGTGGAGAACGTGTAATCCGATGGATGAGAATACTTAAGTTTGTTGCCCGATTGTTAGACGGAGAGAAGATGTCAGCCTTGTGTCGAGAGTTTGAGATTTCTCGACCCACTGGCTATAAGCTATTTCATCGATACAAACCCTCAGGTCTTCATGGTCTTGAGGGTCCTAGCCGCAGACCGTATCGCCACGCCAATAAACTACCTTTTCAGATAGAGCCGGCGATATTACAAATTAAGCAGGCGTATGAGGCATGGGGTGCACCCCGGACGTGCTGACTCTAGGGCTTGGGAAGTGGGATTCGAGGCGGATTCTTGGCTACCACCATGTCCTCGCGGTATTTCTTTAATTTCTGCAACGGTTCCGCGAAAAACAAAATAGGTTCAAGGAAATCGATAAATCTGGCTCAAACTTTCGCGTCAAAAGAATCGGTGGACTACTACAGCGATAATGTTTCAACGATGGGGAGTTCTTGCCCCTGTTACATTTATGCTCACAAATCGAATGCTTGACGCAGAAATGCCACGGCTCGCTTGCGGCTGTCATGTGCCGCTTCGGCATCCCATTGAAGGATGGCGGTCTTATTTTGTGCAAACGGTGCGTATCCTTTCCATGATCCTTTGCGATCGAATCCATGATGGACGTTAGGATACATCGTTAGCGAAACAACACCTGGTTGTGCCTCGTTCAACCAGTCACCAAAGCTCTTGCAAGTCTCTCCATCGCCCCAGGAATCTTTCTCTCCGCTAAGGATGAGAATCGGGGCCCCAGTTGGTCCGGTCACGTCAAAATGTTGTTTTAGCCATTTACATGCAGGATAGAACCCTACATGGGCGGTAAATCCTGGCTGGTCCGGCGTCAGCCACCGTGTGACCAGTTTTCGTGAGGCAACAGAGACGCTTAGATGACCACCGAGAGAAAATCCCATAATGGCGATACGCTTTGCATCGACGCGCGGATGAGAGCGCAAAGCCTTTAACGCTCCAAAAGCCCACGGTTGGAAAGTGGCAATGGGCGGGCGGTCAGAGGGGGAGGTAAAAACATTGGTTTTAAAATCCACTTCGAATGTCCCTATCCCCGCGTCCAACAGCGCAGGCCGATGAAATGTGTACCTGCTATCAACCCCGGCGGACCCGTGGACAAGAACCACTACAGGCACTGACTCCTGACTCTCTTTTGGCACGGTTAAGATGCCGCTGAAATGCTTGGGTGACGTTTCAAGGCCCTTGAATCGTAAAGTTTCATGGCTTATCAGAGACGCACACCCGAAAAGGGCCGCTGAAGCAAGTATCGACAATGTAATCCGAACCGATGCCATCAAGGGAAACCTGCTCTATTTATTTCCAATTATCCCATATCGGGCATTTCGCGGCATAACGGAATTAACCTGCGGCGGCTGAACCTACGGTCTTGCTGGTGGAGAGATGAGAATGATCTTACTTGGCTGTCGACTGCTCCCAAGATTAGGATGTTACGGGTAACGGATGCTAGAGAACCCTACCCGCTGTCATGGAATGAGCAGGCCAAACTACTTAAAGAGTTAGCTGCTGGCGTAGTACCAAATTCTCAAGCACCAATTCACGGCGCGGGCGAACTGAAGATCGCAGTGTACCGAACAGTATTCCCAACCATTTCAACATCGTTTCCACACTAACCGGAG
>JAOTYM010000068.1 GCA_029861845.1 Gammaproteobacteria bacterium
TATGCGGTGGCGATACGGCGCCTGCCGGCGTTCGCATTCGCGGTATTTTGGTTTCTCGGTGGTCACTTACTTGAATCAACGGTGATGCCGCTAGAAATGGTGTTTGAACACCGCAACTACCTCCCTAGTTACGGCCCCTTGTTCGCACTGGGCTATGCATTGACCCAATCACGGCTCGTTCGTCGGCTGCGACCTAAGGTGCGTTATGCCTTGCCGATAGTCGTCGTGCTTGCCCTGGCCAGCCCACTACAGCTGCGCGCATCCTACTGGTCCAATATCAGTGATTTCTTGGTTTATGAGCTCGTCAGCCATCCGGAATCGCCGCGGGTGTGGGTGTCATTGGCGTACGCCGAGGCACAACGCGGGCTTTTTGAAGATGCGGCCAAGTTCTATGCCAAGGCCGGCGAGCTCGAGCCCGAAGAGGCCGGGCACCTGGTAGGCGCGTTAAGTTTGCACTTGCATGAACTTGAGACACCACCAGATGCCACCTTGTTGCAGCAGATCTTCACCCGACTCGAGCAACATCCGGTCACGGTCTATACGGCGGGCCAGCTGTACCGAATGGGCACCTACTTTCGGCGCAATGAGGGGCGCGACTTGGAGGATCTGGCCATTGCGGCGCAGGTGTTTGCTCGTGCCGTCGCTAACGATCGGTGGCCGACGGCGGAGCACCACGCGGCCAGCCATTTTCTACTCGGGGAACTATCACTCTATCTGAATAAGCCGTTTGAGGCGATTCAGCGGTTTCACGAGGGCCTTATCCTCAGGCCGGACGATGTCGCCGTCCGCCTACAATTGGCTGAGCTCCTGTTCATTGTCAATCGGCCAGCGGCGGCGCGCATAGAAATTCAACTTATAGATGCCGGCGCACTGTCGCTGGCGAATCAAGACAAGCTAGCTGAGTTGAAGACGAAGCTACTTGCGGCCAACGCAGATCCCAAAAAGGAGAACACGGCGGCCCCGCAAGAAAGAAAACGGGGTGCGATGGCACCCCGTTATCCGTAGAACGGTGATTTAACGTTAGCAGCCGCTGGTGGTGAGCGTAATCACCGGCGGGTTGTTTGCCGCACCTGGCGCCTGGTACCTCACCGCGCAGCCAGTCACGGCGGTTGGCGAAAAATTGAACGTCGTGCCAGCGTAGGTAAAACCGCTGATGTCTTGCATGGCCCGCCGGATTCCGGTGGCGCCGTTTGCCGGATAGCCAAAAGTTACGGCAACGCTGGTACCTTCCATAGTCACTGCGGTACCACTGGCGCCTCTGGCGAGCCAGACGGCATGGGCCAGGTTGCCAGCAGCGCGCACACCACCGCTCATTCCACCGGCGGATGCTTCGCGCGCATCGGATTGTAGGTTGACAAAACGAGGCAAGGCCGTAGCTGCCAGCAAACCCAGAATTACAATAACCACTACTAACTCGATCAGGGTAAACCCTGCTTGCTTAATGTTCATCTAACACGCTCCTACATTTAATAATCTCGATCGATCCACAGATTGGCGACGCCGATCTGGGTCATTACCGCAAGCTTTACTGCTGGCCTTAAAACGCGGTTTAACTTACTGACCTTTAGTCATAACCTTTAGTTGGTCCAGGCATAATGTTCAAGGGCATTTAGACGCAGGCCCTCGATTTCATCCCGTCTATCGAACCGTCCATTGCCGTTTCTGTCCGCGAATACCAGCTCAAGCGCGAAACGGGCACTCGGCGGCTGCGGCCGCCCGCCGGAAAAATAGGTCTTGTTACGCACTAGGTACACCAGCGCCCGACCACTCTGGTCGTAATACCAATTGCCATCCTCGAGGCTGAGCGGGTCTACCCCGTTCAGCGCCCCAAGGTAGTTGTGTGGCGTCTCCGCCAGCCGATCCATCGGGTTACTACCCACAAGCGATCGCAACCCGCGGATATCGTTCTGCACGATATGGTGGGCAACTTTCATGCCAATGGCACTCCTAAGCGTCCCCAACACCGATTCCATAGCGACCCGTTCGGCATCTACCTGTAACGCCAACAATCGCGAAATGGCGATCACCATTAGGAACGCGATAATGACAACGACGACTACGAGTTCGAGTAAGCTGAACCCGCGCTCAGTGCTTCGCAAATGCGGTTTCAAGCCGGCAATCCTTTTGGCCAGGGCCTGCATGGCCGTGTACTGGCGCCACCCACTGACCTGGGTACACCCAATAAAAACAGTAGGTTACAAACCATGGCCTGTCTAGTTCGATCGCTTTGATAACTAACTGACGCGTGTGGCAGTCTGCTCGCGCCATCTCGACGTCGGCCACGCCTTGGTCGGACTCATCACCCGCCCTTCACCGCCTGCGGCAGATCCCACATCGGCAGGAATACCCCTAACGCCAGGATAAAGACCAAGATGCCGATAAAGATGATCAGGATGGGTTGGATGGCATCGCTGAGATTTTTGAGGTCATAGTCGACCTCACGCTCGTAGTAACCCGCTACTTCGCCCATCAACTCATCCACCGCACCGGTTTCCTCCCCGACTGCGAGCATCTGCAGCACCAAAGGGGGAAACATACCAGTGGCGGCGGCGGTACGGGTGATGGTCTCACCACGCTCCACCCCGTCTCGCATTTGGGCGACCTGGCCACCCACATAATCGTTATCCACCGCCCGGCTCACCACGGTCAGACCTTGTACCAACGGCACACCGGCCTTAATCGTCAACGCCAACGCGCGCGCAAAACGCCCAAGGCTGGCGCGATAGATGATGCCGCCGACGGCCGGCAGCCTGAGTTTTAGCTTGTGCCAGCGATAGCGCCCCTCGGTCGTCTTCACGTACACCCTGAGGCAGAGAATGGCCAAGCCCAATACGATTAAGATGACGTACCAATAGGCAACCGTGAAATTCGACGTTGCGATCAACATCTTAGTAGCCCACGGCAGCTCCGCGCCAAAACTGGCGTAGACCTTGGAGAAGGCGGGAATCACAAAGAGATTGATGACGAATATGGCAACGGCAATAGAAATCACCACGAACATCGGGTAGCGAGTGGCCGACTTTACGCGTTCGCGGGTTTCCTTCTCGAGCTCCAAGTAACTCGACATCTGCAGAAACGATTCCTGTAGTGCACCGGTGGTCTCGCCAACTTGCACCATGCTGATGTAGAGGCTGGAAAACACATCGGTATGACGCCTGAGCGCACTGGTTAGGTCGAGACCAGCATCCAGGCTTTCATGGATCTCGCCAATCACGCGGACAAGGGTGGGATTATGGGTTGACCCCTCAAGGCCTCTAAGTGCCTGCATGATGGGTACACCGGCCTTGAGCAGCGTATACATCTGGCGGCTGAATAGAATCAGATCGGTGAGTTGGACCTTGGGTTCGCCGAACATGCCGCGCATGCCGGCCAGGACGTCTGCGCTCGCGCTGGTAACCGTGATATCGACGGGGATAATGCCATTGTTGAAAAGTTGCGTCGCCACGGCGTCGGCCGACCCGGCCTCGATCTGGCCAGATACCGCTTCACCGCGTTGATTACGCCCCTTGTATTGGAATAGCGACACTAGCTAGTTAGGTGTCTTCGATGCCGTAGGTAGCGCGCATGACCTGATCCATGGTGGTCTTGCCCTGTGCCGCTAATGCAATGGCGCTGTGCCGTAGTGATTGATAGCCAGGTTGTTTTTTGGCGGCAGCGGCAAAATCCAGCGCGTTGCCGTCATGCATGGCCGCGACCAAGGGCTCATCCATTTCCAGCATTTCGAACACGGCGATACGACCTTGGTAACCAGTGCCGTTGCAATGACTGCAACCGCGGCCTCGTTGGAATTTCAGACCGGCCGCGTTGTCGCCCAATTCCTCGTTCAGCAGGGCCTCAACATTTGCCTGTAAATCAAAGGGTTCGGAACAACTCTCGCATATCCGCCGCACCAGGCGCTGTGAGACGATACCACGCAGCGAGGCTGCAACCATGTAAGGCTCGGTACCCATATCGATCAAGCGCAGGGCAGTAGAAACAGCGTCGTTGGTATGCAATGTCGACAATACAAGGTGACCGGTCATGGCTGCCCGCAGGCCGATTTCGGCCGTCTCTTGATCACGCATCTCACCGACCAGAATGATGTCCGGATCCTGACGTACGATGGAACGCAGCACACGGGCGAAGGTCAGATCGATCTTGGCATTGACCTGTATCTGGTTGATGCCATGCAACCGGTACTCCACCGGGTCTTCGACGGTGATGATCTTGGATTCCGGTCGGTTAAGCTCGCGCAGCGCCGCATAGAGGGTGGTCGTCTTACCGCTACCGGTGGGACCGGTGACTAACACCATGCCGTGCGGCGAGTGCACCATTCTCCTAAAACGTTGGGCGTAATCTTCCGATATCCCGAGCTGGTCCAATTGCACCAAGCCGGTTCCTTGATTAAGCAAACGCAACACCACGGATTCGCCGTATTGCACCGGCATGGTCGAGATACGGACATCGACATTTTGCTCGCGCACTCTGGCATTGCAGCGACCGTCCTGCGGCAGACGTTTTTCCGAAATGTCCAAACCCGCCATCAGCTTTAAGCGCGACACCAGCGCGCCAGCGATGCTTCTATCGGCGGTTGTCTGCACGCGCAGCACACCGTCGAGGCGGAAGCGAATGCGCAATTCGCGTTCGTCCGGTTCGATGTGGATGTCTGAGGCATTCACCTGTACCGCGTCCTCAAACATACTCTGCAGCAGTTTAACGACCGGGGCATCGGTGAGGTCTTCGCCGACGGTGAGGGCGGCGATATCGACATCGTAGGCGGCCAGCTCTTGTTCCAGTTCGGCCGCCAGCCCACTGATTTCTTCGGTACGGCGATAGACCTGGTCGATGGTCCGAAGCAGTTCGGCCTCTTTGACCACCGCCAGCCGCAGCGGTTGGCGCAATACACGCGCGAGCTCATCGTAGCCAAAGATGTCGGTGGGATCGGCCATGCCGATGAACACCCCGTCCGGGCCTTGCTTTAAGGCAATGGCACGGAATCTGCGCGCATGCGCCTCGGGAATTAGTCGCACCACTTCGGGCACGTAGTGATAGCGACTGAGATCGATATAAGGAATACTTAGCTGCTGCGCGAGAAACTCGAGCAACTGGTCTTCGGTAATGAAGCCATTCTCGACCAGCACGCGGCCAAGCTTACGCCCGCTCTTCTTTTGATCCGCCAGTGCCATCGACAGCTGTTCTTGCGAAATGACCTTGTGGGCGATCAACAGATCGCCAATACGAATCTTCTTTTGCTTCGGCGGTGCGTTATGTTGCGTAAGAGGTGCAGGCGTGGCCACAATTACCCTCCGGGGCACTGGGAACTACTTGTCCGAAATATGAAAACGTCCATTTAAGGGTATAAAAATCCAGCAAAAACGCCAGTTCGGGCCCGTTTGAGGCCAGTCGGCCGGTCCAAGATCAGCGGCACAAGATGTCCGACTACTGGGTAAATTGAGCAAGGATCGGGCCAAGCTAGGTGTCCTACCCGCCCGCCGGTGCCCCATTCAAGCCAAGAGGTCAAAAAAACATGTTCCACGTCGTGCTGTATCAGCCAGAGATCCCACCCAATACGGGCAACGTGATCCGGCTGTGCGCCAATACGGGGGCAACATTACATCTCATCGAGCCGCTGGGATTTGAACTTGATGACAAACAGCTAAAACGTGCCGGGCTGGATTATCACGAGTGGGCCAATGTGAATACGCATACCGACCTCAGGGCGTTCAAAAATCACATCAAGCCAAACCGGGTGTTCGCTTTCTCAACCAAGGCCAAACGCCTCTATACCACCGTCGACTATCAACGGGGAGATGCGTTTTTGTTTGGTCCCGAAACGCGTGGTCTGCCGGCAGCGCTATTGGCCGAGACCCCAGCCGAGCAGCGCCTACGGGTGGCAATGCTTGCCGACGTGCGCAGCTTGAATCTGTCCAATGCAGTAGCGGTGGTGGTATACGAAGCCTGGCGCCAGCTCGGGTTTCCAGCGAGTGCATGAGCAAAACAAAGCCCGCTTAAGCCGGAACTTCGAGCTATGTTGGCATCCCGAGCGCTTAGGTCTTAGACCGAATCTTATCCCACACCTTGTCTTGGTGGCGGCGGCCAGTACCGGTACGCCGTTCACCCTGTTTGGATTTGGATGACGGTTTTTCCCAGCGTACCTGGTCACGACGATCGGCGGTATTACGCCGCGTCTCGCGGCGCTTTTCTGGCCGCTTGGTAACGGCTGAACCTGACTTTCCCATTACTACGCTCCCATTTACTATCTAGTTCCGGCACCAGGCTACGCCTGGCGATTTCCATCCGCTAGAGATTTCCATGCCCTAGAAGAGACTTCCCGAATTGACTTTTCATGCAAAGAGCACGCCAACCCCCTGGGCCAGCCCGGACAGGCTCGGGGGGCCAAAAAAAGCCGTTTTTCTCGGGTGCAGCAGCCGCTAAACCGGGTCATTGTTGACGGGAGCGGGCCTGTTTTTGACCCAATACCGCCCAGAACTCAAAATAGCGGCCATGTCATCGAAACACCTATTGGCCACCTTACTGCTGGCAAGCCTCAGCCCAGCGGCGCTGGCCGACGACGTTGAGTCAACTCCCGGGTTGCCCGATCATCTCACACCATCGTTAGTCCAGCCGCTACGCGATCTAGTGGCGCCGGCAACCGATAAGGTCTACGCCAAATGCCTGGCCACCCTCGCCCCGCCTGCGCTCTGCGAGTGTATGACGCGTCGCATCCCGCTTCGGTTTGATTGGTTGTGTGACGTGACGCTGATCGACCCCCAGCGACCGAACTGATTCGTATCGCCTTCGGCTAAAGGCTACTAACCCGGCCTCGCCCGGGTGGGCGAGATGTGGTGCGGGCCGAAGCCCCGCCTCATATACCGTCGGCAGCGCCGACCCAATCGAGTCTCCCGCCCCACTCGTTGGGCAAAGGTAGGGGGTTATTCCTTGCGCGGTTCGCGACTCAACAAGGCCTCCACCGCTTGCTGGGGCGAACGACCCTCGTACAACACAAGGTACACCTGTTCGGTAATGGGCATGTCCACGTCCATGCGTTTGGCCAGGACATAGAGTTCGCGCGCTGTCGCGACGCCTTCCGCCTCCTGGCCAAGCGCCGTGAGGATATCGGGTAGCCTGCGGCCTTCGCCTAGTCCCAGTCCAACGCGGCGATTGCGTGAAAGATTGTCAGTGCAGCTAAGGATCAAATCACCGGCCCCGGCCAGGCCCATGAAGGTTTCCCGTTTACCGCCCATAGCAACCCCGAGGCGCGCGAGTTCGGCCAGCCCACGGGTGATTAGTCCAGCGCGCGCATTGGCACCGAATCCGAGGCCATCGCTAATCCCAGCCGCGATTGCCATGACGTTCTTTATCGCTCCGCCGAGCTGGACGCCGGCGATGTCACGGCTTGTATACACGCGCGTGCGCTCATTACGCAGCCAGCCAGCAATATGTTCTGCAACATTCTCGTCGCTGGCGGCGACGGTGAACGCGGTGGGCAGACCCGTCGCGACTTCGCGCGCAAAGGTGGGGCCAGAAACGACGCCGATGCTGACGCCATCACCAAGCACCTCACGGGCAACGCGATCGAGTAGCTTGCCTGAGCCCGGTTCCAATCCTTTGGTCGCCCACGCAACAATCGCGCTTGGCGCAACGTGGGGTTTGAGCTGTTCAACCACAGCCCGAAATGCGTGGCTTGGGGTCGCGATCAGTATGTTATTGGCGGCGCGCGCTAGGTCCACCAGATCAGGTTCAACATGTAACGCCTCTGGAAAAGCGATACCGGGCAAGTATTGGCTGTTCTCTCGCTCGCGCTCTGCGCGCTCGAGCTTGCTACGTTCGTGACCCCAAAGTCTGGCAGGATAGCCGTTGCGGGCCAATAGAATAGCAAGCGCGGTGCCCCAGGAACCGGCCCCGAGAATAGCGACAAGCGGTTTGTTTTCGCCGGTCATCGTGGGGTGGCGCGCGATGTATTCCTGGCGGCAGCGAAATGGGCGGAGTTCGAAGTGAGCGGTTGCGCCTCAGCCCTTGGCCTGTCGCTCATTGGTGCCGCGCTTTTGCGAATAGAGCGCCTCGAAATTCACCGGATTGATGAGGAGCTGGGGGAATCCGCCTTTGACCACCAGGTCGCAGACAGCCTGACGCGCGAAGGCAATGAGAATTTCCGGGCAACGGACCTTAAGCAGAATGGGTAGTTCTTCCGGGGCGGCACCGGCGATCTCAAAGACGCCCGCCTGCTGAAGCTCTACCACAAAGGCAACCTCGTCATCCTGCATTGATGCGATTCTGACATGCAAAACAACCTCATAGAATCGTTGCTCATGGTCGATCGCCTGGTGCGTAACATTGAACTGAGCACTGACCTGGTGAGGCTTCGGTTCTGCCAACAGGCGATGAGCATTCGGGCTCTCGTAGGACGTATCCTTCAGGTAGACCCTCTTGAACTTAAAAATTAAATTAGGATCAGGGATTGGTTCTGCCACCGTATTATCTCGTTGCTGTATGTAGGTTCGCGCTTACGCCTTCTGCAGTGGCAAATTATCTTTTTCCCACGCCGCCAACCCGCCGGCAAGCGCATAGACCTGTTCGAATCCCTGTTTACGCAGCACTACGGCGCCGCGGCTGGAACGGCTTCCGGTACGACAGGTGAATACGACGGGTTTACTCTTATGCTTTTCCAGCTCCTTAACCCGTCCCGCTAATCCACCAAGCGGTATATTGATCGCGTCCGGGATATGTCCGGCCTTAAATTCCTGCGGCTCCGATACATCGACCACAATTGCCGACTCATGATTGATCAACTTTACTGCTTCCCAGACATTGATGTTCTTAATTCCATGCAGCAACTGGGTTATGGGGCCAGCCACCAGCATCGCCAACACAACGATAAGCGCGCCAAACAGGTACCAATACTTGATCACAAAATCGGTGTATTCCATCGCCGTTATCTAAGCCATGTGTTACAACAACACGGTGTGTAAGTTAGCGTTGATTTGCGCAAAACGCCTCGCGCAGCGCGTTGATCAGCCGCACGATACGGGTATCACCGAGTCGGTAATACACCCGGTTGGCGTCTTTGCGAAAGGCAAGTATACCTTTGTCGCGTAGTATCGAGAGATGCTGGGAGATATTGCTTTGCGATGTACCCACCCGATCGACGATGTCTTGGACACTTGCCTCGCTACTGCTGCCCAAGATACACAGTATTTTCAGGCGTAGTGGATGCGCCATCGCCTTCATGGCGCGTGACGCTAGGTAAATATCATCTTCATCTGTGATCAGGGCTTCATGCCTGTTCTCAGCCGTGACACCCATACCTAGTTAGTTCTCTTCAGGTTAAGGTTAAATCGACGGGTAGGCCGGCAATCTATAACCTATATTATTATACCATTATACAATAATATACCATTTTGAGGGAACCGGCCTATTGTCACCAGCATTTAAGCATCTATCCACACACCGCTTTCGGCCGGTGGGAGCGATCATTGTATCGGCATGTGTCCTCGGATCGGCCGCGATCGTGAGTGCCGAAGAGGAGGCGGCCAAGCTTAAGCGTCTGCGCGGTCGCATTCAGACACTGCAAACCCAACTGAATAAGACGGTCCACAAGCGCGATAGCGAACGTGAAGAAGTTAGACAACTGGAAAACCGCATTGGCAGCCGCATCCGCACCCTAAGGCAGTTGGATGCCCGCCTAAAAAACGAAGCGAAGCGGCTTCGTGACCTACAAGCACAGCGAGCGGCGGCACAAAACGATCTAGGCTACCAAACCAAAGGGCTCGAGGCCCAGGTGCAAGCAGCCTACGCCATGGGCAGGGATAGTTACTTCAAGCTCCTGCTCAATCAAGACGATCCCGCTAGCGTTAGCCGAATGTTGGTCTATTACCGCTATTTGAATAAAGCCCGTGTCCGACATATCGACAACATCAAGGCCGGGCTGGTGAAGTTGCGGCAGGTGGAAGACCAGATCACTAGGCGAACTCGGGAACTTGAGGCGCTACGCACAACCCAAGTAGAACAGAAACAGGCGCTGAGGGTCTCGCGCACCCGACGCACACAGGTGCTAGCCAGCCTGAATCGGCAGGTGCGCGACCAAACCGAAGAGATCGCGCGACTGCGTCGCGATGAAAGTAGATTGGAACGCCTGCTCGAGCAACTGCAAGAGTATTTGGCCGACGCGCCAGTCGTACCGGCGCTAAAGGCGCATTTCCGGGAAAACAAGGGCAAGCTCCCATTACCGGCCAGGGGTAAGATCCTGGCCCGCTACGGCGCCCTCAAATCATTCGGCAAATTGCGCTGGAAGGGGGTGTTTTTGGCAGGGCATATAGGCCAAGATGTCATATCGGTGGCCCACGGCCGGGTGGCTTTTGCCGACTGGTTGCGTGGATTTGGACTACTCTTGATCTTGGAGCATGGTGACGGATACATGACCCTATATGGGCACAATCAGAGCCTGTATGCCCAGGTTGGAGACTGGGTGCAGCCCGGCCAGGTAGTCGCCAGCATGGGAAATACCGGCGATGCGCCCCAGGCTGGCGTATACTTCGAGATCCGGCAAAGAGGGCAGCCACGAGACCCGCTGAAGTGGTGTCGTGTGCAGTAGGTGTAAACTGGCTAGCGAGACATCTAGGCCTAGGTTCAGCAGAGCATAATGGAGAAACAGTAATGACATACATAACGCGCTATACCCTGATCCTGCTACTGGGGGTATTCATTGGTGCGGGAATCACCCTGGAGAGGGCCGTTCTTGCTGAACGAGATAATTCTAGTTCGGGCGCACTGCCACTCGAAGAATTGCGGACGTTCACGGAAGTGTACAGCAAGATCAAGTCCGACTATGTCGAGGATGTCGATGACAAGAAGCTACTCGAAGACGCCATTACCGGCATGCTGGCCGGGCTTGACCCACACTCGAGCTACCTAGACCCGCAGGGCTTCAAAGAGGTGCGCATCGGCACCGAGGGCCAGTTCGGCGGGCTCGGCATCGAAGTCACCATGGAGAACGGCTTCGTCAAAGTCGTCTCACCAATTGAGGATACGCCCGCTGCCCGCGCCGGACTCGAACCCGGAGACCTAATCGTGCGCTTAGACGAAACGGCGGTGAAAGGGCTCACGCTGAGTGAAGCGGTGAAGCTCATGCGCGGCAAACCCGGCTCCATTATTACTCTGACCGTTGTTCGCGAGGGTGAAGCCAAGCCGCTAAAGGTGGACATCACGCGTGCGATTATCAAGATCCAGAGTGTTAAGAGCCGAATACTGGAGCCGGGCTACGGCTATCTACGGATTACACAGTTTCAGGCGAACACTGCGCAGAATCTAAAGACGGCGTTGCGAAAACTGCAGACGGAAAACAAAGACAAGCTCAAGGGCATGGTATTAGATTTGCGTAATAACCCGGGTGGCGTACTCAATTCCGCGGTTGCGGTGAGTGATGTGTTTCTCCGCGACGGATTGATCGTCTACACGGAGGGACGTGTCAGCGACTCGAAGCTGAAGTTCTCCGCCACTAGCAGTGAAGCGATCAAAGGGGCGCCGCTAGTAGTGTTGGTAAACGGTGGTTCAGCGTCGGCATCGGAAATCGTCGCCGGTGCGTTACAAGATCACGGTCGGGCCATCATCATGGGCACCAAAACCTTTGGCAAGGGTTCGGTGCAGACCATTATGCCGATGAGCAACGGCGCCGCCCTCAAGTTGACGACGGCGCGCTACTACACCCCGAGTGGGAAATCTATCCAAGCCACCGGCATTGAACCAGACATCATCACCGAAGATGCGAAGGTAACCAAGAACGGACAAACTGAAGAGCGCCTGAAAGAGGCTGATCTCAGCGGTCACCTCGAAGGCAGCGACAAGGAGAAAACAACCGACAAAAAAGATAAGGCAAAGGCCACCGAGAAGAAATCGACGGATGATGACTTCCAGCTCAGCGAGGCGCTAACCCTACTGAAAGGTATAAATATCTACACCAAGAAAGGTGGCTAATGTTGAAGGCGGCCTTGTGGCTGGCCGCCTTGCCACTGCTAGCCTCAGCCTCCGGCCTGCAGTCGGTCGCGAGTTCCAGCGCCCACCCCATTGCGTCGGTAGGTATCATTATCGACGACCTAGGTAACAGCCTGCGTTACGGACGGCGCGCCATCAACTTACCAGGGGCCGTGGCGTGCGCCATCCTGCCACATACTTACTTTTCCGTACGACTCGCTGAGATGGCGCGCGCCCATAACAAAGAAGTGATTCTACATTTGCCGATGGCGTCCACCGACGGCGAAGAACCCGGGCCGGGGAATCTCGACTCAAATATGCCCGCACTCGAGGTGGCGATGACCTTGGCTTATGACCTGCAGACAGTGCCGCATGCGGTTGGTATCAGTAATCACATGGGCAGTCTACTCACACAGCAGCGCGAACCCATGCAATTACTAATGAAGGCGATAGCGAATCGTGGCGACCTATTCTTTGTCGACTCACTGACCACCGCCGACAGCGTCGCCGGCCACGCCGCGCGGCAATTAGGTGTGCCTCACCTTGTGCGCAATATATTTCTGGATAACGTGCGCGAAGTCGAAGCCATAGATCGCCAATTCGATAAGCTTGTGGCGATTGCGCGTGAGCGCAATCGCGTGCTCGCCATCGGTCATCCTTATCCGGAAACCCTAGAAGTCCTGGAACGCCGCTTGCCAGACCTCGCTAACAACGGTATCGAACTTGTATCGTTAAGCAAGCTACTCGAGCTTCAGTCCCAGGCCACAATTCAATAGTGAATTCGACTCGCTACTTTAATCCTTGATCCTGAGTAACCCCTAGATTGACGGGCGTTTCTTTCGAAAGACGTTGCAGCGAAGACATACTGCAATTGAGACGTCCAAATTATCGTTAGCGGGCTAAGGGAAACAAATAGCATGAGCGCTTTGTGGTATTTGTTGTGGGTCGGTTTCTGCAGTTGAAAGGACCGGGGCTTGTACTTCGCATCTCAGGTCAGTCGTACAGATTTGTCCGCGTTGCCGTCGGAGAGCTCGGAGTACCGGCTGAGACAAACACCTAAGTGAGGAAACTCCTGTTATTGGGGCGCAGCGTCAGGGGAGCGTTTCTTTGCCCACTTTTTTGTCGCAACAGGCAAAGTACCTCGCCTACCTGGGCGACGCCGGCTTAAGGCATGGTTATCGAAAGTCGAAGCGGGTGCTAAAGACGACGCGGCTGGGGTCGTAGCGATCGAGATTGAGGCTGAATTCGTCCTCCAACGTAAAGTCGGCCTCCGCCCGCAGGCGCCAATTCGGCCGCACTTGCCAATCCCAACCGGCAGTTAAGCGTGAAATCTCTGCCGAGGCTGAAAGCGGATCTTCGAGTGGATCCTCATCGTATGAAGCCCTTAACATCCTGAAGGAGATGTAAGGGCTGTGCTTCTCAGATAGTGTGACACGCCCACCGACGGTGAAACCCATATATTTACGATCCAGATGTCGGTAGGCCTCACCACGGGTGTCGGCCTCGCCCACGAACAGACTTCCACTTAGCCTGGGCCGCAACCGGCCGACTCCCTGACTGGTCCAGGCAAGCTCCGCCATGGTGCTTACGCTGTCATAGGACATCTCTTCCAGATAGACGTCGTCACCGTAGCCAGCCGCGAATCTCAGACTATGGCCATCGAAGGGTTGGTGTTGCCACTTGAGGGCAAGCAGTTGTTTTTGCTGGCCGGACGTGTTGAACAGCGGAAACTGCTCGGTCGGGATCAGGGTTTCGTAGACAGCGGCGGCGGGGCTGGTTGCACTAGCCCAATCGGATTGGAGCACTTCGTCCGCAAAAACCACGGCCGGCAGCATCCCACCCAATAACACCAAATAATGAAGCGCTCTTGATTTCACTTTCATACCGCACTGCAATGAGGATTCCATTCCTGTGGCTATATTAACCCTCTCGGTCGCCCTTTCAAACCCCAAATCGCTACCGTTGATCCAATGCAATGTTCTGGGATTGCTAGGAATTTCGCCGCGGCCAGGCGCGATATACGAAAACAATGCCTATCCCTGCAAGCAGCCAACCCAGCATCGGGATCACCGCCAACCCAGGGAACGCATCGGCATTAACGCCCAGGGTTACCGCACTTGAAAAAATCAAGCCGCTGCCGATGATGGCGAAGAATAGCCGCCTATGATTGCTACCGATCTGAGTGCGCAAGTGCTGCAATTCCTGAGACTTCCAGCTCATCTCCAGATCTCCGTTGCGCATACGTTGCAACACCTCATGAGCGATGCTGGGCACTTGTGGCGCCACCTCCCACCATCGAGGGAGTTCTTTGCGCAGGCCACGGACGAAGGCACGTGGCCCCAAATGATCGCGGGTCCAGTCTTCAAGAAACGGCTTGGCTGTCTCCCACAGATCGAGTTCTGGGTATAGGCGACGACCCAGCCCTTCTATATTGAACAGCGTCTTTTGGAGCAATACGAGCTGCGGCTGTACCTCCATGTTGAATCGTCTGGCGGTTTGAAACAGATGCAACAACAGCCTACCGAAAGAGATGTCCTTGATAGGTTTTGCGAAAATTGGCTCGCAAACGGCGCGGATCGCCGCTTCAAACTCATCTACTCTTGTCCCCGCTGACACCCAGCCGGCGCGCAAGTGCGCCTCGGATACAGCGCGATAGTCCCGGTTGAAGAATGCTAGAAAGTTTTCTGCCAAATAGCGCTTGTCTTGTTCGCCGAGCGAACCCATGATGCCGAAATCAACCGCTCGATACTGCCCCGACGGAGTCACAAAGATATTGCCCGGGTGCATGTCAGCATGAAAAAAACCATCACGAAAGGCCTGCGTAAAAAAGATCTTCACACCATTATGGGCAAGGCGCCGCATATCAATGCCGGCTTCTTTCAGTGCCGTGATGTCGCTAATGGGAATCCCGGTAATGCGCTCCATTACCATGACCTCGCGCCGCGTCAAGTCCCAGTAGACTTCAGGCACATACATCATATTGCTATCGGCAGAATTAGCGCGTAGTTGGCTAGCGTTGGCGGCCTCGCGCCTAAGATCTAGTTCTTCTTGCAAATGTTTGTTGAATTCGTGCACGACCTCTATGGGTCGTAGACGTCTGGCGTCAGCCGAATACCGGCTGGCGAGCCGCGCTAACGTATAGAGAACCACAACGTCACGTCCTACAACACGTTCAACCCCGGGGCGCAGCACCTTGACGGCGACCTCGGTCTCATCCGGTAAACGCGCAAAATGCACCTGTGCCACAGATGCCGAGGCAATCGGATCACGATCGAACTCGTGAAAATAATCGTTGAGCTTTCCACCGTAGGCCTGCTCGATAATGTCTACCGCCTGATCGCCGGGAAAGGGTGGCACGCGATCCTGTAGTTTTGCGAGCTCTTGTGCAATATCTTGTGGGAGCAGATCCGGCCGCGTAGACAAGATTTGGCCGAACTTCACGAAGATGGGTCCTAGTTCTTCTAACGCTTCACGTAATCGCACACCGCGCTCGGCGCGCGTGCGCCTACCCCAACGCCAAGGGAGTGCACGCAACAGCAGGCGATAAGATCGAAATAGATGCATCGCGCTAACAAACTCGTCGAGATCATGCTTGACGAAAATCCGTGTGATACGGAGCAGGCGACCGAGCTGGGATAGTGGAGTCATTACATCGACCCCTGTAAACGTCGCAGACGTGCTTCAAGACGGTCTGCATCCGCACGCACGACATCGACCGCATTCATGAAGTTATCTACCGCTTTCGGGATAGCTAGAATCCGACTTTCGTGTTGGAGATACTCGCCAAGATCTTTGCAAACCGTTTCGACCGCCTGTACGCGCCAGGCATGTACGTCCCGCACCAGATTACCAAGTTTGTGGGCAGCGATATCGCCGATAACGTGTGATGCTTGCTCTTCCCAATCGATGTCAAGCTTTCTCATGATGCGCTCGAAACGTTTTCCAAGCTCAAGGTCGCCACTGATCTCGACATTGCCAGACGAAAATAAATCGGGCGTAGCCCCGCCACTAACGAGTCGTAGCAATGCCGGCAAGCTGCCGCTAAGGCTGACATCTGGTTCAGCATCATGTTCGGTCAAAAGACGTAATCCCGTTTCGCCAGGCAGTACATAGATCACCATCGGCGCAGTCGAGCCCGCCTCACCGCTGATACATATGCAAATCACTTTACCCTTCAGGCCATGCAGACGCCTAAGTGTTTCTGGATCCAGGCCCAACAAACGATTAGTGAGTTGTTCCAGCCAAACGACCCATGTCGTCGACTCGGTTCCTTCCAGTTTGCCAATGGTATCGCTACCTGACATCGTGTGGTCTGTCCTACAACTTGTAGGCCTTATGGAGAGCGACAATCCCGCCACTGAGATTGAAGTAATCTACATTCGAGAATCCGGTTGCCGTCATCATCGCCTTTAGTTCATCTTGCTTCGGATGACGGCGAATAGATTCGGCCAAGTAACGATAACTGGCTTCGTCTTTGGCAACCAGTCGCCCCAACAACGGTAAGACACTAAACGAATAGGTATCGTAGATCTTGCTAAGTCCGGGTTGAGTCGGATGCGAAAATTCCAGCACCAACATGCGCCCGCCGACTTTGAGCGTCCGATACATAGAACTTAAAGCACGCTCCATGTGGGTAACATTGCGCAGACCGAACGCGATACTAATGCAGTCGAAGTAGTCGTCGGCGAATGGGAGATTTTCCGCATCCGCCTGTACGAATTCGACGTTGCCAACGATGCCGCTATCCGCCAGGCGCGCGCGACCAACCGCTAACATGGAGGCATTGATATCGGCGACAATCACCCGACCCTCGTTGCCCACCCGTGGGGCAAACAATCGCGCCAAATCGCCAGTCCCGCCAGCGACATCGAGCACAAGATGGCCTTCACGGACATTGCTTTTCTTTATTGTAAAACGCTTCCAAAGGCGGTGCGCCCCGAGCGACATTAGATCGTTCATCAAATCATATTTGGTAACCACCGAATGAAACACGTCCGCCACTAGTTTCGGCTTCTCGGACTCGGGAACTTGGCGGTAACCGAAATGAGTCGTCTTATCGTTGTCGCTGGCTCGAACCATTATCTCTTACTCTGCCGATCCAGATTCGCGTTTGTATCCTGCCTGTTGCAAACGATCGAGGTATTGTCGCCAAAGCTTCTCCTTATTGACCCCCAAACGATGCAGCCATTCCCACGAGTAAAGGCCGGTGTTGTGCCCATCATCGAAGTGCAGGCAGACCGCATAGGTGCCGACAGGTTCGATGTTAATGATATTCACTTTCTCCTTGCCAATCTGCAAGACTTCTTGACCGGGGCTATGGCCCTGAACTTCTGCCGATGGTGAGTAGACGCGCAGATATTCACATGACAACTTAAAGCTGGTGTCGTCATCAAACGCCACCTCAAGCACGCGCGACTTCTGGTGCAGCTTGATGTCCGTCGGTCTGACCTTTGACTTTTCCATAGCGATATCGCAACCCCCGTCGCCTATGCTCACTAGCCGGCGACTCCCTGATTATACCGTTTTCACGGTAAAACAATCGCTTAGCGCCAGATTCTCAGGATAGAGGGCTGCTACTGGAAAAACGACTTGTCCAAGAACATCCCTTTGAACATGAAGAAAAACATGATGGCGAGCAGGGCGCCTGCCGGCAGGGTTATCACCCAAGACATGAAGATATTGCCGACCACACGCAGATTAAGCGCGGCGATTCCACGGGCGAATCCCACCCCGAGTACCGCCCCCACCAGGGTATGGGTAGTGGAAATCGGTAGGCCGGTATAAGACGCCAGCACTACAGTGCTGGCGGCTGACAGATTGGCGGCGAAACCCCGGCTGGGGGTTAGTTCGGTAATTCGCTTGCCCACGGTGCGCATAACTCGATAACCGAACGTAGCAAGACCAATGACGATGCCGGCACCACCCACCATTAGCACCCACGGCGGTAGTGCCGACTTCTGCATGACCTCACCGGTAGTCGCCGTACTAATAACTGCCGCCATCGGGCCCACCGCATTGGCGACATCGTTGGAGCCGTGGGCAAAGGCCATGGCGGCAGCAGTAAAAATCATTAGCACACCAAATACCTTTTCGACATTGGCGAAATGAAATTCTCGATCCGCCGCCGGGTCGATTCTTATCCGCCTTACCAGCCAAAATCCCAGGGCTGAGGCCATAACGGCGACCAAGGTTGCGAGGCCAAGGCTCTCGAGGCCGCTAAGTTTCAAACCGACATGTTTCAATCCTTTAGTCATCGTCAACATGACGATGACGAAGCTCACCGCAAAGACATAGGCCGGCCCGTATTTCTTGGCATTGTGGAACGGGTCATCGGTATTGATGATCAGGGTCTGGATGCTGTTAAACACGGCGTAGGAGATACTGCCGGCCAGCAGCGGTGAAACCACCCAGCTCATGACGATGGTGCCAACCTTGCCCCACTGAATGGCCTCGACGCTGATGCCGACAGCAGCGAAGCCGACCACGGCACCAACGATGGTGTGGGTCGTAGACACCGGCCAGCCGCGCTGCGACGCTATGAACAACCAAACCCCGGCGGCAAGCAGGGCTGCCAGCATGCCGTAAATCAGCAGATCCGGCGTTTCGACGAAGACCGACGCGTCTATAATGCCCTTGCGGATCGTCGACGTGACTTCACCCCCCGCGAGATAGGCACCTACAAACTCGAAGACGGCTGCGACCATCACTGCTTGCGTCGCGGTCAGGGCACGCGAGCCGACCGATGTTGCCATCGCATTGGCAACGTCATTGGCCCCTATGCCCCAGGCCATAAACAGCCCGAAGGCGGCGGCTAGCGATAAGTAAACGACAGTTGGATCGAGCGCCACGCGTTATCTCGCCAGCAACAGCTGCAACCGGCTGCCAACGCGTTGGGCATAATCCGCGACTTGCCCGACCCCTTCGATGAGTTGATAGGTAAACATCACATCAGTGGCGCGCAGATCATCCTCGAGTCCAAAAAGGATCGTCCGCAGTTCCACTTGTATACGGTCGGTCTCACTCTCAATCTTATTGAGTTCCGCAATCATGCCTTGTACGCGTTCTACTTCGATGCCGCGGAACCCAGTTTCCACCAGCTCATCGAGTTCGTTGATGATGCTCAAGGCTTGCGCGGATGCATCTATTACACGGGCCACGTACTCAGCGAATAGCTTATGCGCGGTCTGGGGTAGACGCATTTGGCGGCCAACAATGAGTCCGGCGATATCCTTTGCTTGGTTCGCCATGTTGTCTTGCATCATCAACACATCCAGCAGGTCTCGCCGATCGACGGGCATGAACAGACCAGTTGGAAGATCGTGCCGTAGCGCTTTCTTTTTGTCGTCGGCATCATGTTCCAACCGTGTGATTTGCTCTTGGACTCGCACTACTTCATTCGTGTCATCGGCCATCACTGCCTCGAACAATGGCCTCAACAGGCCGACACACGCGTGTACCTGATGCATGTGTTCCTGTAAGGGGCGGATTGGCGACTTGCCAAAGAGTTTGCTGAAATACCCGGTGGTCATCCGACTTCCTCTAGTCAGAAAATACTGCCCGTCGTCTTGGCCTCTTGATTTCGGCGCGGACTATAAACACGGCGATCAGGGTCCGCAAGCCTATTCTTCTAGAAAAGGATTGCTTAGACTACGCGGTTCCCGCCGTCGCCCAGACAGCAGGCTGGTTCAGCGACCGATGTCTTCTTCTCGTAACCACGCCGCCACACGACCCGAGAAATAGCTCAAGATCGCATCGGCCCCGGCGCGCTTTATGGAGAGTAGCGATTCCAGCACAACCGCACGCTCGTCCAACCAGCCGTTCTGTGCCGCCGCCATCAGCATGGCGTATTCACCGCTTACCTGATAGACAAAGGTAGGCATGCCAAAACGTTCTTTAACACGTCGGACGATGTCTAGGTACGGCAGGCCAGGTTTGACCATGACCATGTCCGCCCCTTCTTCTATGTCCAAGGCAACCTCACGTAAGGCTTCATCGCTGTTGGCTGGATCCATTTGGTAGGTCGATTTACTGGCCTTACCGAGATTGCCGGCAGACCCCACCGCATCGCGAAATGGGCCATAGAAGCCAGACGCGTACTTGGCGGAATAAGCGAGGATGCGTGTGTGGATGAACCCGGCTTGTTCCAGCGCCTCACGAATTGCACCGATTCGCCCATCCATCATGTCAGAGGGCGCCACCACGTCACTACCAGCTTCGGCAAGCACGAGTGCTTGGCGCACCAGAACCTCTATGGTCTCGTCATTCAGCACATAGCCGTCGGCGCCGACGAGGCCATCCTGGCCATGTGAGGTGTACGGGTCTAATGCCACGTCGGTGATAATTCCCAGTTCCGGAATGGCCGACTTCACGGCCCGCACGGCACGCTGCACAAGCCCCTCGGGATTGTAGGCCTCTTCTGCCGTCTGCGACTTTTTATCGGCCGGCGTTACCGGAAACAGCGCCAGAGCGGGCACGCCAAGCCGCGCTAGCTCCTCGGCATATTTCGCCAATCGGTCAATAGTGAGGCGTTCGACACCCGGCATCGACGCCACCGGTTCACTACGATTATCACCATCTATGACGAATACCGGTTGGATCAGATCATCGATCGTCAGGCGTGACTCACGCATTAACCGGCGGCTAAATTGATCGCGACGCATACGGCGCATCCGCAGCAGCGGAAACTGACCGCCAGCCACCGTGGAATTGTCTGTTTTCGGGAATCCGTCTTTGGGCATAGCGCTGTCTTAACGTAAAGAAATCACGCCGCGGGGCTGAATGCAAGCTACATGTAGGCGCAGCGCCTGACCACATGCCTGAGCGGCAATGGTGAGAGACTTTTTCACGCGGGCCGTGGCAACGCTGCCGCGGGTCACTACTTGGTCTTTTTCGCCCTTCGGGCCTTGGCCTTTTTCTTGGCTTTCTTCTTTTTGGCGACCTTCTTCTTGGCCTTTACCTTCTTCACCTTCTTCTTGACCTTCTTGGCGACCTTCTTCTTGACCTTCTTCTTGACCTTCTTCTTGACCTTCTTCTTGGCGGCCTTCTTGGCGGCCTTGGCCGTGCGCTCGGTTGCGCTCGCTGCTGCTACCGGCTTGACCCTGGCCTTCGCCACTACCGCCCGGGTGGCGGCCATCGCCGCTGCCAATGGGCGTATCTGAGCCTCGATAACGCTGCAAATATTGCTGAATATATCGCCAATACTACCGATACCGCGGACGGTGCGCAGTTTGCCCTGCGCCTTATAGTAAGACACGAGCGGCGCCGATTGTTCTTGGTACACCTTAAGACGATTGCGCACCGCTTCCTCATTATCGTCAGCGCGGTGGTGTAACACCTCACCGGTCTTGTCGTCACGGCCAGGGACCTTGGGCGGCTTGAAATAGATGTTATAGATCGTGCCCGTCGAGGGCGCGATTCGACGGCCAGTCAGGCGTTTCATCAACACCTCCTGATCCACGTCTACCAACAGCGCCAACTGCAGCGGCTTGCCGAGCCGTGCCAACATCGCGTCCAACGCCTGGGCCTGTGGGATGTTGCGCGGGAAGCCGTCTAGAATAAACCCACCGCGCGCATCAGGCCGACTCAAACGATCTTGCATAATCCCCAAAACCACGTGATCTGACACCAAATCACCGGCATCCATGGCCTGTTTCGCACGTTTTCCAAGTTCGGTACGACTAGCGACAGCTTCGCGAAGTATGTCGCCGGTTGAAATCTGTGGGATTTTAAACTTGTCGATCAGTAACTTAGCCTGCGTTCCCTTGCCGGAACCAGGCGCTCCCAAAAGTACGATTCTCATCTTTGTTCCTGGTTTTCTGGGTGTTTTTGTCGGCTTAGATTCCAATCTAGCCGGGCCGGGCTAAACTACCTCCTTGTCCGGCGACCGTCAATGGTTATTTGGCTGTTATGGCTCGAATCCAGTGCAATCGTGATCAAACGCGTGAATTGCGATAATCTACGACACCAAAATTTAGATCGACGCCGAAATTGCTAACTAATTAAAGATGCCAATAGCCGACTTCGACGATACCGAGCTTTGGGTGATTCGGGAGACCCTAAAAGAGCGATATGGGGCAGACCGTAAGTACGAACTCGCCGATTGTGAGCTACAGCTAAACCCATCAGACCCGGCCCTTACCCTCTGTCCTACGGTCTTTTGGTCGGCGCGAGACTGTAACTTTGTCGTTTTCAAGGTTGCCGATCAAGAATATGGCTGCCAGTTTTTCTACCATGGGCAGGAGCAATACGGCACTGGGCGCAACCAGTACGATAACCTTGCGGAATGTTTGGCTACTTTGCTGCGGGTTCAAGCCGACCATGAAAAAGAAAGGCTGGGGATACGATCAGGCCTGACCGGAGACCAGATACGATGAATCCAACCCGCAACTGCGCTAATTGAGAGAAATCACCGATGGCAAAAAAAAGAGGCAAGAATGCATTTTATGCACAATCCGGTGGCGTCACCGCCGTCATTAACGCGACCGCCTGCGGCGTCATCGAAACTGCGCGTAAGCATAAGAAAAAAATCCCCAAGGTCTTGGCCGGCCGCAATGGCATCATCGGCGCGCTCACCGAAGACCTGATCGATACCAGCAAGGAATCGGCAAAATCTATTCGCGCCTTACGATACACACCCGGCGGCGCCTTCGGTTCCGCCCGCTACAAGCTCAAAGGACTACAGGAAAACCGTGCCGCGTACGAGCGCTTGATCGAGGTCTTCAAGGCGCACGATATCGGCTACTTCTTCTACAATGGCGGCGGCGACTCACAAGACACATCCCACAAAGTTTCGCAGATCGGGGAAAAACTCGGATATCCGATTGTGTGCATCGGTATCCCGAAAACAGTGGACAATGATCTGCCGGTGACAGACAACTGTCCAGGATTCGGCTCGGTGGCGAAATACATTGCCACCTCCATCCGCGAGGCCGGCTTTGACGTCGCCAGCATGGCCAAGACATCGACAAAGGTGTTCGTGTTGGAGGTAATGGGACGCCATGCGGGCTGGATCGCGGCGGCTGGCGGCTTGGCGGCGGAGGCACCGAGTGATGCACCCCACATCATTCTGTTCCCGGAGATTACTTTCGATGAAGAAAAGTTTCTCGCCAAGGTCGATGGCACCGTAAAGAAATATGGCTATTGCGCCATCGTCGTGTCCGAAGGTGTAAGGAACAAGGACGGCAAATTCCTAGCGGAGGCCGGTACCCGCGACGCCTTCGGCCATACCCAATTGGGCGGCGTCGCTCCCGCTATCGCAGAATTGGTCAAGGCCAAGCTTGGTTATAAGCACCACTGGGCGGTGGCAGATTACCTACAGCGCTCAGCTCGGCATATCGCCGCCAAGACAGACGTCGAACAGGCCTATGCGCTCGGTAAATCGGCGGTGCAACTGGCCCTGAAGGGCGAGAACGCGGTTATGCCGACCATCGTGCGCACATCCAATAAACCCTACAAATGGAAAATCGGCGTCGCCAAACTCTCTGACGTCGCCAACGTAGAGAAGAAGATGCCCGCGGACTTCATCAGCAAGGATGGCTTTGGTATCACCCGCAAATGTCGCAACTATCTAAAACCATTAATCAAAGGCGAGGACTATCCAACCTTCAAAGATGGACTGCCACAATACGTAAAGCTCAAAAATGTAGCGGTGAAGAAGAAACTGAAGAAGCAATACAAGATCTAAGCGCAAACCATCAAATCGAGGCTGGACACGCACCCGGTAACCGGATACAACAGCGCCTGTCCGAATTGCCTGGGCCGGAGATAAGCATGACGCTGGACAAGGCGCGCGAGCTCCTGCGGGTACAAGCTGGTTTTGGTGGATTTTACAATAGCAACTCGGCCAAGCTGATCCTCTCGGAGGTCAGTCGGGAACACGGGCAGGCAGCGGTAGAT
>JAOTYM010000163.1 GCA_029861845.1 Gammaproteobacteria bacterium
GAACAGCTATGTCAGGTCGGAGCTGAGGTGTTGTCGCTCCCCACTCCGGATGGCACCGTAGATTTGGCAGCGCTGCTACAGCACCTGGCGGGACGCGAGATAAACGAGGTGTTATTGGAAAGTGGACCGACGTTATGTGGCGCTATGTTGGCGGCAAAACTGATAGACGAGCTCGTTGTGTATTTGGCGCCAAGCCTAATGGGTAGTGAAGCGCGCAGCATGTTTAACCTGTCAGGACCGCAGTATATGGCTGACCGTACGACACTTGAGATCCACGATGTACGAGCGGTGGGAGGCGACTGGCGAATCATTTGTCGACCGGTCTACTTATAGCAGATATGTTTACAGGTATCGTTCAGGCAGTCGGCAAACTAAGGTCACTGGAAGATCGTGGCGACGATCGGCGCTTTCATATCGAAGCAAATGCTCTCGACCTTACCGATGTCCGCTGTGGCGACAGTATTTGCGTCAGCGGCGTATGTCTGACGGTACTCAATGTCGGCGCTACTAATTTCTCGACCGATGTATCGGTAGAGACGTTAGCCAGTACTACGTTTTCACGCCTCGCAGTCGGTGATGCGGTAAATCTTGAAAAAGCATTGACGCCGACAACAGCGCTCGGCGGTCATTTCGTTAACGGTCACGCGGATGGTGTCGGTGAGATCGTTGATTGGCGACAGGCTGGTCGATCGATCGGCATGCGTGTACGTACCCCAGCTAACCTCGCCAAGTATATTGCACAGAAAGGATCGGTCTGCATCGATGGCATTAGCTTCACCGTGAACGATGTCCAAGGTCCGGAGTTTGAGATCAATGTTATTCCCCACACGTTGGAGCACACCACCGCCGGTTCGTTTACAATCGGCCGGGAGATCAATCTAGAGGTAGATATCATCGCCCGCTATCTGGAAAGTTTGTTGCGGGGTGACGAAGAAGCGGTAGATTCTAAAGTCACGGCTGAATTCCTGACGGAGCACGGCTTTATTCGCGATTCGTGAGGTACCGCATCTGCGGCCGGGCAGCCTTACAGAGGCAGAAATCTACCCAGAAATGGGTAATAATGTGCCCCCCTAGGAACAGTTAGTCGTTGCGGGTTATGTCTATCAGTCCGATTACAGAAATTGTCCAAGACTTGCGTGATGGGCGCATGGCCATCGTTATGGACGACGAGGAGCGTGAAAACGAGGGCGACCTCCTTATCGCCGCCAAACATGTGCGTCCCGAACACATCAATTTTATGGCCCGTTACGGGCGCGGGTTGATCTGTCTTGCCCTGACCAGTGAGCGCTGTGAGCAACTGCAGTTGCCGCTTATGGTTAACAGTAATCAAAGCCGCAACAAGACGCGGTTTACGCTTTCGATCGAGGCTACCGAGGGTGTGACTACCGGCATCTCAGCGTCAGACCGGGCCACAACTATACATGCAGCCACAAGGAAAAATGCTAAGCCGTCTGACATTGTCACGCCTGGTCACATCTTTCCCTTGATGGCACAACGTGGCGGCGTGTTGGCACGCGCTGGCCACACCGAGGCCGGTGTTGATCTCGCACACCTGGCCGGTCTCGAGCCTGCAAGTGTACTATGCGAGATCATGAACGAGGACGGATCGATGGCTCGTTTACCCGAGCTAGAAAAGTTTGCGGCCGCGCATGACTTGAAGATTGGCACGATTGCAGACCTTATCAGTTATCGTATGGAGAACGAGTCCACTATTCAACGCATGGCCAAGGCAACCGTAGCTACTGAATTCGGAAAATTTCGCGTGACTGCCTATCATGACTCGATTAACGATCATATACATTTGGCGCTGGTAAAGGGAAAGATCGTACGCGACATACCTACTTTAGTGAGGGTTCATGTTCAAGGCAGCTTGCTCGATCTGTTCACCGATGCGCATCGTGCCGGACATTGGACGCTTCATGCAGCATTAAGACGTGTCGCGCAGGAAGGAAATGGGGTTGTTGTTGTCCTCGATCATGCCGAGTCGGGTGAGAATTTGCTGCGGCGAATTCAGAGTTTTAAGCGGCAAGATGAGAACCTGGAAGTGCCCGTCAGAAAGCGCCAGCAAGAGGAGTTTCGCACCTATGGACTGGGGAGTCAGATCTTGGCTGAGCTGGGTGTTGGCAAAATGCGAGTTCTTGGGCGAACAATGAAAGCGCCGGCAATGTCTGGTTTTGGTCTCGAGATCGTCGAATACATTGAAAACGCTAATGGTGGCAAGGCTACCGACCGATCGAGTATATCTGGATGAGTAAGTTAAAGGGTATCGAAGGAGATCTTTCGGCCCGTGGCGCGCGTTTTGGTATCGTGAGTAGTCGCTTTAACGACTTTATTGGTGAGCGTTTGTTCGAGGGCGCCGTTGATACGCTTGGTCGTCATGGTGCAGAATTGGCAAACATTGAAGTAGCACGAGTACCGGGAGCCTATGAAATACCGCTGGCCGCCAAGACGATGGCGGCGAGCAAGCGCTATGATGCGTTGATTGCGCTCGGGGTCGTAATTCGTGGTGAGACACCCCATTTTGAGTATGTGGCGGGTGAATGCATTAAAGGTATATCGCAGGTCAGTATGCAATATGACATCCCGGTGGGGCTGGGTGTACTCACGGTGAATACAATAGAGCAAGCAGTCGAGCGAGCCGGCACCAAGGCTCGTAACAAGGGCAGCGACGCTGCGCTTGCCGCGATTGAGATGCTTAATTTGATAAGACAACTGCAGCAGTAGGAAGGCATGTCATGGGATCGAGAGGGGGCCGTCACAAGGCGCGCGAAGCCGCCGTGCAAGCGTTGTATCAGTGGCAGCTGACGGAGCAGTTGCCTAATGAGGAACAGTTTATCTTCGACCACCAACTCGATGGTGTTGACTTCGAATACTTTTATCATATAGTGAACGAGGTTCCATTGCATATGCACGAGCTTGATGATCAGCTTGTACCTCATCTTGACCGTGAGGTTGGTGAGGTCGATCCGGTTGAGCGGGCCATCCTTCGTCTCGGCGTATATGAGCTAGAGTTCCAACCACAAGTCCCTTACAAAGTCGTGCTTGACGAGGCAGTAGAGCTTGCCAGGACTTTCGGGGCCGAGCATGGCCACAAATTCGTGAATGCCGTTCTGGACAAGGTCGCGTTGAAACTACGGACTACCGAGGTTCAAGCGAGCAGAGCTGCCTCTCCCTCCACACTTTGAACGAATTCGATCTGATTCGTACTTTTTTCGCGTCGCAGGGTAACGTTCGTGATGACGTTGCCGTTTCTATTGGCGACGATGCCGCCGTTGTTAGCGTGCCGTGCGGTATGCAGCAAGTGTTAACCACCGATATATTGGTTGTCGGTACTCACTTTCTTGCCGAAGCAGATCCTATCGGGATCGGCCACAAGTCGCTGGCCGTCAACTTGAGTGACCTTGCGGCCATGGGCGCCGTGCCCAAGTGGTTTACCTTGAATCTGAGTTTGCCCGAGGTGAATGCAAGCTGGCTACAAGGATTCTGCCGCGGGCTTTTCGGGCTCGCCAACCAGTGGAACATTTCGCTCATAGGTGGCGACACAGTACGCGGACCCCTAACCATCGGCATCCAGGCCGGTGGTGTGGTGCCAACCGGTAAGGCGATGCTGCGCTCTGGCGCCAAGGTCGGTGATCGTATCTACGTTACCGGTACGCTCGGCGATGCAGGTGTGGCACTGCTGCATCAGCGAGGAACGCTACCGCTTGCAGCGGCCGACCTTGCCACCGTGAAGTCACGACTCGATTCTCCCATTCCGCGACTGTCGGAGGGGCTAGCATTGCGAGATTTCGCCTCCAGTTGTATTGATATTTCTGATGGCCTGCTGTCGGACCTGCGGCATATTGCCAGCGCCAGCACGGTTGGGGCGCGTATCATGGTAGAGCGGTTGCCGGTCTCAACCGTCTATCGCAGGTATTTTGAGCAGCTTGGTAGATGGGACACTGCAATCACCGCCGGTGATGATTATGAGCTGTGTTTCACTATCCCAGAGCGAAGGAAAACTGATTTCGAGCAGCTCGGCGCAAAATGGCAGTGCGGCGCAACTTATATCGGTGATATTGAAACAGAACCTGGTGTTCGCGTAGTGGATCGATTAGGCGTGGATCACAAACCAAAGACCGACGGCTATGAGCATTTCGCCGCCGACTGAGCAAAAAGCTGAAGGCAACTTCGGCCTATCGCGTGATAGGCTTGGTCGCCGCGTGTGGAAGAATCCGGTTTTGCTTGTGGTCACCGGGTTTGGGGCCGGACTGATCCCGTATGCACCCGGGACCGCGGGAACACTAGTCGCAATTCCTATCTATCTATTCATCGCGCCCTTACAGCCCGCGATTTATGCCGGTGTTGTGCTATTGCTATTCGCCCTGGGGGTGGCAATGTGTCGGCAAGCCGAGCAACAGTTAGCAATCTACGACCATCCTGCTGTCGTCTGGGACGAGATTGTCGGTTACCTAGTCTCCATGTTCCTGGTTCCCGTGCACTGGGTGTGGGTGATCGTCGGGTTTGTTCTATTCCGATTATTCGATATCTGGAAGCCGTTTCCGATCAGAACTCTAGAGCATAGGGTGCGTGGCGGTGTAGGAACTATGTTGGATGATGTGGTGGCGGGTTTGTATGCCTGGGCAGTCTTGCAAGGCAGTTTGCTGTTGACTACGGAATTGTCGTAGCTACTTTAGACACACGGTTACCACTACCGGAAGCAGCGGTACTGGAAGTATGAATGGAAAAGGAGACCCTCAGTGTGTCTATTCGGTAGTCAGCGTTTGCAACATCTGCAAGGCGTCTTGCGCGCGTTCGAAGCCTTGGCTTGCGGCCAGATACCACCACTTAACTGCTTCGTTAAGATCCTGGGAAACCCCTTCGCCCCTGACGTACATGAGGCCCAAGGCGTACTGGGCGGCGGCGTCGCCATGCGAGGCGGCCTGAAACCACCATCTTGCTGCCTCCATCATGTTCCTAACTACGCCCTGACCCTGGGCGTACAACAGGCCGAGATTGAACTGTGCATCGGTGTTACCCTGTATGGCGGCTTTGCGCCACCAATCGGCGGCCTTTAAGTTATCAGCGTTGACCCCTTTACCGGTCGAGTAAGCAACACCCAAATTGTATTGCGCATCGATGTGACCTTGTTTCGCTGCCAATTCGTACCAGTGGATCGCTTGTGTCGGATCGGATCCCACCCCGAGGCCATTACTGTAGACCAGGCCCAACAGAAACTGAGCATTCTGGTGGCCTTGCCGGGCCAATAACTGCAGCGGCAGTGCCGCTTGGTCGTATTGTTCTTGCTCTAAGGCCGCTTCGACTTCCCTAAAGCGGTGTGCCGATAGGCCGGTGGATCGAATATCTGTGGTCAGATTATCAACGCTGATTTGCCTGGCAGTTAAGGCTGTCTCATGTGCCGGCGCCGTTAAGTCGTGTGTGAAAGCCAGGCTCGCGTGGGTGGTGGCGGCGGTAAGAAGATATGCCACGGTCAGAACGAGTCCCGCGAAAGATGACAGCCCGAGCAGGGGCTTGTCCGATGCCCTGCCTTTCCGAGCAGTTTTGTTCGCGCTTTTCCTTAATCTGCACATCTTGACCTCACTTGGCGCCAGCTACCGAAATGGCCACACTGATGACACTTAATGTGTGTCGGCTAACCAAGACAAATAGTAAACAAGATTCATGCCATATCGCTTGCAACGCACCAAAAAACAGCTAATAATCAGCGGCTTCGCGTCATTTGGTGTTATCGAGAGGCCGTCGGAGGAGGCGTGGCCGGTAGACGCTGGACGGCAGAATGGCGTCAGATGTGGCACTTTGATGGCGCCCGGGTGCAGGCGGTCAAACCGTATATTTTGCAGGGGTTTGCGGTTATGTTAGGACACCGCATCACGGGCGCTGGTTAATGGTAACCAGCGTCTCGGCTGGAGCTATCTTGGACCAACGGGATGGATAGAAGGATCGTTTTCGCAAAGACCCGAAGGGGCGAGCACGAACTCGCAACCAGAAGTTTCGGCCTGCGTCAAAGACTTCGCACTGTTCTGATTCTCGTTGATGGCACGTCGACAGTTGCTAACCTACAACGAAAATGCGCGGGTTTAGGAGACATCACACCTACTCTAAAATCTCTGGCAGAAGGTGGGTACATCCGACCTACGGTGAGTGGTTTGGACCTGACTTTGCCACTTACGCCGCTGAAGGCGGCGTTGATAAAACAGGCCGTACTGACCCTAGGCATGGTCGTGACCGAGGGTCTGAGGGCAATGCAACAGGCCCCCGACACCAGGGCGGGTCTGATTCGGGCGATCGACGAAACGGCGAGGCTGGCGCGCGACTCTCATAGCGAAGAAGTGATTCTGACGTTCCGTGACGCTTGTAATGAGATACTTGCGCGAGAGACCGTGAGTCCGCGGCTGGCCGAAGCGGAAAGCCACGATCCTTTCGTTAGTCGAGTCGATGATCTGCTGCCCTAGACTCCTGAACAGCAGCGTGATGACGGACTTTAATCTGTTTATGGGGA
>JAOTYM010000164.1 GCA_029861845.1 Gammaproteobacteria bacterium
TTAGCGGACAGAATTTCTTGCTTCGTCTCTTTGTCGCCCTGGTCTTGGTGTTCGCGACCTACAACCCAGAAGGCTATTCATACTACCATTGGGCGATAGCAAAGCTACCTGAGACGGGGCTCCCTGGGTTTGATGTCCTGAAGGCGTTCATCGGGGTCGTCTTGTTGATTGGCTGGGTTATCTTTCTCCGGGCGACGTTACGCTCACTTGGGGCGATCGGTACTTTGTTGGCGATCGCTTTTTTCGGCACGTTGTTGTGGCTTGGCACGGACCGCGGAATTATCCCAAGCGACAGTCAGCGTGCGGTTTCCTACATAGTGCTTCTGATTATCGGCGGCGTGTTAGCGGCCGGGGTGTCCTGGTCGCACATCCGACGCCGAATTACCGGGCAATTGGACGTAGACGACCACGAGTAGCCTAATCTTATTCTACCAATTTAGATCTATTTCAACGCCAAGAAAATCCATTCCATGGTTCGGACGCTTTATATAGGCATTGGACCAGTGGCGGTAAGAGAGCGCGATACCATGGTTGCCGAACTGCCTCCGGACCATGGCTTGTTCATAGAACTGAAATGCAGTCGATAGCATTTCGCTGGTTTCGGAGATGAGGCTAGCGCCGACCGAAAGGCGCGCGTAAAGATTTTCACGATCCCACTGTAGGCCGCGAGCCACGCCGACCACACTGGCTTCATGGTCACCAGTCCATCCCCCCGCATTGAACTGCCAGTACGACGTCTGACCAAAAAGAGGGTTTGCTGGTCGTGTCAGGTCGAGAAGCAATAAGGTTGCATCGTCCGTGCGGTGGACCCCGGCCGCGATCTCAAGGGTGATGTCTGCATGGGTGGCGGGCATCCAGATAAGTAATGCCGCGATGATAAGGATGCGTTTCATAGTGTCCCCCGTCTCGTGCCCCTGCGGAGCCGTCTCGTGCTCCCTATGCACAACTTGTGCCTATCTCGCTTGTTGCTGTAAGTAATTGAAACAAAGGCACTTCAGGGTGACGGTACGGCGGTCGCGCCAGGCGCTCAGTCTAGCCGTGCGCCGCGCGGGCGCAGCTGGTCTGGCGCAACACCAGCCTCACGTCACGCCATCGGTCGGGCTTGGTGGGTTGCTGTCGTCTTGCTCATAACATATTGAAAGTTATACGAATAATTCTAAAGGACAAAAGGGTGGGGTGGCCATCTAGCATGATGACGCGCTGTGTCGCGCCGGGCTTTCGGCCGGTCTGCGTCGGGGACACCGCGCGTGGTTACTCGAATCCGTGGCCGACGGCGCACGCCGGTCGTCAAGTTACGTCGGTACAAAGTAGCCTCTCCTCAAACACTTAGCGACACTGGCTTGGATTGACCACAGCCGGGCAGGGCGTTATGTTGGTATGCACAACTGGTAGACGCCGCCGGAAAATGCCACCCAGGCGTCGTCGTGGAGCAACGATAAGCGCCCGCTCAAGCCGTGGTGTGAGCCCGAGGACCGCCGATTGGCGACACGAGATTCTTGGCCTACCGACAACAGCGAAGATATAGCCCAACTACGGGCCCAGATTCGCGACAATGAGCGCATTTGGCTGGGCTTTAGGCACGTTGAAGTCGATATCATTGGGGCGCATTCTCTGCGTGAACTGATCAAGCTACTTATCGGCGGTATCCGCGATACCTTTCCGAACGTTAGCTGCGCCAGTATTGCCTGTGTGGATCCCGACTATGCATTGGCGCGGCTACTTGCCCAAGAGACTGAGCCACGTTTGGACGGCGACGAGTTTGTCACCATAAGCCGCGATTCGCTGCAGTCATTGTTTTCGGATTTGCCGAGACCAAAGTTAGGTCCCTGCAATGCCAATCTGCAGTCGGTGTTGTTCCCATCTTACAAAGATCAACTGGGCTCGATGGCGCTAATGCCACTGGTTTTACGCGGCAAGCTCATTGGCTCACTCAATCAGGCTAGCCGTCATCCCACGCACTACCAACAAAATGCCGCTACTGATTTCTTGGAACATTTAGCGGCCGTAAGCGCTATGTGTATCGATAATGTGGTTAATCGCGAACGTTTGAAGGCAGATGGACTCACCGATCCCCTGACCGGCGTTGCCAATCGGCGATTTTTCGAGAGACGGTTGCACGAAGAGCTCACGCGTTGGAGCCGGCGGGGCGGCTCGCTGATCTGTATGCTGGTAGACATCGATCACTTCAAACAAGTCAATGACACCTTTGGTCACCAGGTGGGGGACCGGGTGTTGCGGCAAGTGGCGGATTTGCTTGGCAAGGATCTTCGTGCCAGCGACGTGTTGGCGCGGTATGGTGGTGAGGAATTTGTACTATTGTTGCCCGAGACTTCTGAAAAACAGGGTAGTGCTATTGCCGAACGTCTACGTCATGTCGTCGAGTGCGCGACCTTCAACACTGGTACTACGGATCGCCTTGCGGTGACGCTTTCTGCTGGGCTAACAGTACTTGACCGCCGATCCGGTGAAGTGGGTGACGACCCTGCCGGCGCACTGCTAGAACAGGCGGATGCCGCGCTCTATCGCGCAAAACAAACCGGGCGAAACAAGGTCGTAATCGCTCGCTAGGCTCCAGCCCAGACACATTGAAACTCTACGATGGCGTATCGTTCAGCGCTGTCATGCAGCCTTTCTCGCTCTCGATCGCGGTACTTATGTCGACGATCGTCGGTAATGCGGTAAATAGCAGCAATACTCGTAATTTATGTGTTGGCCAGAGTTTTCGTATGCCAGTGGCGTACAGATGCATCTGGCGGTAGAAGGTTTCGGCAATAGCGACTGCCTCTTCGTATCGAACATCTTCGTGTGTTTTGTAGTCCAAAATACAGATTTCGTTGCTACGAATGACTAACCGGTCGACGGCACCGTATACGCTTCGACCGTTGTGTCGAAAGAGTATAGGCATTTCGTTTCTGGCCTCCTCATATTCATGAGGATCAAAAAAGGGTTTGAACTCTGGGTGGTCGACAACCACGCATGCTTCCCGCCAGTAGGCGCCAAACGATGATTTCGGCAACGTGTCTTGAAATTCGAAGTGTAGATGTTCCTCGACGGATGCTCGGTCGACATTGCTGGTGAGCAACCGAAGCATACGATGGATAACGATACCGCGTACGTGTGCTGGGCCAACGGCACCCCCGGGCTCCGAAATATCGATATTTTGAAGCGTGCCCACAGTACTGGGACTAATCAAAGCGGAGCCTCGATCGTGCTTAAGGGGTTTCGCAAGTGCTGGATCAACGATTTCGTCCGTCCGTTGGCTCGGCAGATTAGGCCGTGCGAGGGCCGCAGGCACCACCCCCTGTTCAATGACGACACCACCCCCATCATGATCGGCAGTTAGTTTAATATCGAGCCCAGATAATTCTGGATTGTTGTCCGCCATCAGCAGCTTGATGCGTTTTTCGATATAGTGGTACCAACCATGCGATGTCCGGCGACCGGATTCACACGCAGAGACAAAAAGCGCGTGCTTGGCGCGCGTAAGCGCAACATAAAGTAAGTTCGTTTCTTCTCGGTGAGCAGCCGTACTTGTGCGATCCAATATCTGTCGACTTATGCTGTCTAGATCTTCATTCTTGCCAATTAGATGAAGGTGTCTGGGTTGCGCCGATTCGACTGGCCAGTCAACCAGTGTTCGCAATCCGGCATTTCGGCCGCGATAGTCACGCATAGCGTCGACAAGAAACACCACTGGCCTTTCCAGACCTTTAGCAGCGTGGATTGTCATGATGCGGACGTGACTACGACTGCTGCCTGTTAGGTCTGCGAGTGCGTAACGATCCTCATCCGCAAGCAGGAGGACACGATTCAAGAACCGAGACAGACTGGGATATCGACCGTGATCCACTTCTAACGCCAGCTGCAGGAATCGGCGTAGGTTGGCTTGGACACGAATTCGCAAATGTGGCGGTGAGCTACTTAGATAACGCGCAGTGACATTACCCTCGTTATAGATTCTGTCCAACAGATCATGTACCGGGATAGTGTCGGCTACACTGCTCCAGCGCTCAATCAGGTGATGGGCGCGTGCCAATGGATGATGCTCCGATAGGGTTGTTGCGAGTGTCACGAGACGCTCGCGCCAGTGGTTTGGGTGGTGGCCACCTGCGAGTAGGGTTAAGTGCTCGTCGCTACAAGCGAATACCGGTGAACGTAGGGCAGAAGCCAAGGCCAAGTCGTCATAGGGTACGACCAGGCATCGGAGCAGGTGCATAAGATCCTGAATCTCTAAGCATGCAACGAATGTTCCGCGCCCCGCACCTACATAAGGGATACCGGCGTGGCGAAGGGCTGACTCATAGGCCACTGCGTGGGTTCGATCTCGTAGCAGGATCATGATGTCGTCATAGTCCAATGGGCGCACGCCATCATCATCTATTGTTAGTCCGATCAGTGCTGATATTTTGTTGGCAACAAGTCGGCCTTCTTCGCGATAGCGTTCATCTTCCTCTACTTTTCGTGGTTGACGCAGGGGGTTGCGAAGTCGCGTTGGTAATTCGACATATGAAGGTTGTGCCCAACGTATAAGTGGCAGTAATTCGACCCTTCCCCAGCGTTGCACATGGTGAGTGCTATGATTGCGAAAGTTTTGCAATTCAAATTTATTTCTAGTGTTGTCTGAATCGCTACTCGTTTCTGCTCTTTTTTCATTACCGAAGACAAGATTAACAAACTGTACAATGGCACTAGACGATCGCCGGGATTTATCTTGAGTCAGCACAGTCGCGCCCACGTAATTTGTCAGCCATTCCTGCGCCGTGTTAAAAAGGCCCGGGTCGGCTCTACGAAACCCATAGATGGACTGTTTTTCATCTCCAACAATAAATACGCTTCGTCGTCGTTGTGTGTTGCCCGCAGCCATCTCCTTAAGCAGCGGCAACAATAGTCGCCATTGCGTGGGGTTAGTGTCCTGAAATTCATCGACGAGCAGGTGATCAATGCGTTGATCTAGCTTATATTGTATCCATTCGGCATGTTGACTCCGGTTAAGCAGGCGATAGGTTTTCCATTCCAGGTCGTTGAAATCTAGGAAACCTTGTTGCGACTTCAAGCGCTGATAATGATCGAGCAGACGCTGACCACAGCGGTACCATGCCATACTGATAGCAAATGTTTGTCGTCGCAGGCGCTGTTCGCGAAACTGTTTAAAATGCTTACCGATCGTGGTGTGCAGGGCGAGAAACTCATTGCAAGCTTCTTTACCAAGGTTGGCTTCAAGTCGCTGGCTGCGTGACACCTTACGAATCTGTGCCGAAGCGGTCAGGAATACACCCGCGATCTTTACTTGACTATCGGCCGTTAGAGCTTGCTGATTTGATGCGCTCTCGAGTTGTGCGACGCGATCGAGATTGGTAGCGGTTGGATGACGGGACAGCAATTCAACGTAGCGTTGAAGCAATGGCACAATTACGGCATCAGCACTTGTCTCGAAGGGAGAGTCTTTCTCATCATCGATCCCAAGCAGGGTTCGTAGCTGTCGCTCCGCAAATACCAGTGGGTCAGCTTCACTTTCGGTATAAGCCCACCAGTCATTGCGGTGCTCAAGAAATGCTTGTAGCGCCCGACGCACGCTAAATACACCACCGCCGGCTTGTAGTAGCGTATCTATCGCCCGTGCAAGCGGACCACTTGGGTCGCGTGTGGCCTCGTGTTCCAATGCTCGCCATGCGGTTTGCTCGAGTTCAGTTGTTGATTCGAGTAGTTCAAAGCCTGGCGACACCTCGGCCTCAAGCGGGAATCGTCTCAGGATCTCCTGACAGAAAGCGTGGAACGTCGTTGTACGTAGCTCGTGTTCGGCCGATAACAGCCTTTCGAATAGGTCACGCGCCTGGTTGAGCAGCGCATTCGTGGGGGTGATACCGAGATCTACTAGTTGCTGCTGCAGCTCCGATTCTTTGGCCGACGCCATGTCGAGCAGGCGCTCGCTCAAACGACGATATATCTCTGCCGCCGCCTTACGGGTGAAAGTAATAGCCAGTATTGACCCTGGCGGGGCCCCCTTGAGTAGTAGGCTGACTAACCGGCTCGTGAGCAGCCAAGTTTTCCCGGTGCCGGCGGCCGCGCGCATGGCCACATTGGCACGCGGGTCGGTAGCTGGCTTAAGCATACGAGGGGAGCTGCCTGTTCCTGCCGGGGCCGGGTGAGAGAAAATTATTCATAAAATTGAAAACCTGCTTTTTTCAATAACTGTTTGATATATATAGCTTTTCATAGCATGATGCCAACGTCGATAACATGATTCTTGACTTTTCTGGCGATTTCAATAGAGTACAAATAACAAGGACGCTTGTGTAGATGTAGCTTAACGCAACGTGATGTTGACGGATCGGCATCACAGTGTAATGCCTCACACGATTGCCTCTGCCTCTTTTACCGGGACGCCGGGCCGAGGATAGCGGACAATCCGTAAAACCCACATGGGC
>JAOTYM010000165.1 GCA_029861845.1 Gammaproteobacteria bacterium
TACCGTTTGATTTTCCCCAGAGACTCTATCGAGATCATCGATCCTCAACCTCACCACTCGCTACGGTGACCTTAATCTGACGTTCACTCCGGCCGGAACTGGTGGCTACGATGATCTGAATCGTCACGCAGCGGAGATCACGATTCGAGAAACTCGAGTAGTCGTTGCCGCGCTGGCCGATGTGATCCGATCAAAGGAAGCTACCGGCCGCGAAAAAGATAGACTCGTGTTGCCCACTCTGCGAAGACTCCTCGAGGGTTTGCTAAGAGACAGCTGAAGCGTCGCAGGAGTCACCTCAATGAGAGTACCCTAGTCACAATGGGTTCATATTTTTTAACTAGTTACGTGCGCCAATCCCATGCGAATTTGACTAGAAGTGCCAGAATTGGAAGCGTTGAGACCGACTTACGTCGCATTTTCCTCACAGTCCTTTGGTGGATGCTATAGCCTTCTAACCAGCACAAATATATGGTCACGCTATAATCTAACCATGGCTCTCAATACAGAACTCATTAAGCAGATCGCCCGGCGACATGGGGTATCGAAAGTACGGATCTTTGGTTCATACCTTCACGGCACCCAGAAAGACGACAGCGACATCGATTTGCTAATTGACTTAGAGCCGGGTCGCGGGCTCTTCGATCTGGTAGCGCTGAAACGCGATCTCGAAGACGAAATAGGAAAACACGTCGACGTCGTCACGGAGGGTGCGCTGTCACCCTACATGAAAGAGGACGTATTACGGGAGGCCAGGACGTTGTGAAGCGCGACGAGGTATATCTCCAGCACGTCCTCGACGCCATCAACCGGATCATCGAATATACCGCGGAAGGCAAGGACGTGTTCTTTAAGAACACGATGGTGCAGGATGCGGTTATTCGCAATCTCGAGGTGATCGGCGAAGCAACAAAAGCATTATCTGAAGAAATTCGTCGCAAACATAGCGATATCCCATGGGATGGCATGGCTGGAATGCGAGACATATTGATCCATCACTATATGGGCGTAGATCTTGAGATCGTATGGGATGTATCTCAGTCTAAGCTAGAAGACTTGCGTTCTCAGATCCAGTCCGTGCTCCAGGCGTCAGATTGACTGCAACCGCTTGCTCGGATTAACGACTGTTATATGTCAGTTCCTAGTGAGCACGCTTTCGTGCCGGGATTCTTTACGAGCATTTGTGATCCAGTATTCTGCTCGGATTCCGAGCGATGTGTTCGTCGCTTAAGCAGCTGAAGCTGAGTTTTTTTCTTCAGGAACGATAGATAGCCTTAATCCTAGTACATGTAACACCGCATTCAGGGTATCGATCCGTGAATTACCCTTCTCTGCCAACATCCGATACATACTCTCTCGATTCAAATGCGCGTCACTTGCCAATTTACGTAAGTCGCCGTGGATATTGGCCACGACTTTGAGCGCCAATAAGAACGCAGCGCGTTTTTCAATCGGACCTGACCCCATCGATTCTTCTTGATCGGACCTGACCCCATCGATTCCAATTCCATCGATTCCATTTTCCCCATCGATTCTTTCATCGATTTCAGGACCTGACACCCTCATTCTTGCGATTTCTATCAGGAAGCGGTACTCATTATATATATAGCGCTATATATATAATGAGTACCATGCGCTACGAGATCAAAGCCACGCGCCATCCACTTCCGCAACCGAGGTGTGCCGTCTGGAAGCAGTATTGTGTCTAAGTTATTGAAATTAATAGGCTATGCGATCGCTACGCTGGTGGGATTGTCGATTTTAACCGTCATCGCGCTGTATCTCATCAGCGATGAGGCCTATAAGCGCTGGATTGCACACGCGGTGACTTCCACCACCGGCAGAGAGTTGATCATCGCCGGTGATTTCAACCTTGATCTGGGCACTACTTTACGGCTTAAGGCCACTGACGTGTCGCTTGCGAATGTCGAGTGGGCGAGTCGCCCTACGATGTTCGAGGTCAAACGCATCGAAAGCGAAGTGACGCTATGGCCGCTGCTCAATGGCGTGCTGGATCTCGTGCTAAGTGTCGATTCGGGAGAGTTGGTACTCGAGACAGACGCAACCGGACGCGGTAACTGGGAGTTTGAACTCGCTGAGTCCGTCGACACACCTCGACGGGAGCGCACCGCGCTTCAACTCATCGCACGTGAGATTGAGATGAACGATGTGCGTGTGTCATTCATACGGGGCGACAGTCATATCGAGCACAAGGCTGAGCTCGATAAAGTCCGGCTGGGGACACGTAATGATCGTTTACGGGCAACACTCGATGGCCAGATTGAGGATCAAGTTCTCAATCTGTCTGTGGATGTGGGTAACGTCGAGCAGGTTAAGAGCGGTACGGCCAATGCACGTCTCAATGGACAGGTTGGCGACATGTCATTGACCGCGCTCGGCACGGTGGGCCAGCTTGATGATCGAGCTGGACCGCAGCTCGACCTTGCCCTGTTGTTGAAGGCACCGCACCTGCGGTCGCTACAGGTCTTTGTTCCCAATCCGCTGCCCGAACTGGGCCCGATCGATGTTAGCGGCAGACTCAAAGGCAGCGCGGGGGTCTATGCGGCAGAGGATGTCCGCGCTCAGCTCTCCGGCGAGTCCACTTCGCTTTTGATTGAAGGTGACATTAGCGACGTTATGGCCATGGACGGAATGGGTCTACGCGTCGATGGGGCTACTCACGAGCTACCCGAAATCGTTAAAGCGCTAGGTTTGAATTTACCGATCGGTGTGCCGCAATCCATCGAGGGGCGCGCGGCGCTGAGTGGCAACAAGGCAAACCTCGCGGTAACCGATGCACAGCTCACTGTCCGCGACAGAGATGCCGAGGCGATACTAGTTGGTGAAATGGACAACGTTTTTGCACAGGACGGTCTTCGTGCCCACGTAGAGGCAACCGCTGCGTCGCTTGCAGCGCTATCTAAATATGCTGGCCGCGAACTTCCAAAAACGGGGCCGCTTAACGCATCGGCAACGCTAAACTCGAGCGATGCAACCTATGAGCTGAGTGGTATGGAACTGTCACTGGAGGGCGAAGTGATGGATGCCACGGTTGACGGTTCGATTGCTAATCTATTTGCCCTCACAGGCATTAACATGGACCTTAAGGGTCGCATTCGTTCGCTCGCCGATTTCTCGAAGTTGCTCGACAGAAAACTCCCCGAGACCACACCACTCGAGGTTTCAGCGCAGTTCACAGCTGATCAGGGCGCCGCGGGACCGGGGCGTGTAATCGCCAGTGTCAAAGGAGATTGGCTTAACGCCGATGCCGATGGCCACATAGGTGCGCTGCGCGGGTTTAAGGATGTCGACACCGACGTGTCACTTACACTCGATTCGCTTGGCCCGGTCGGTGCACTGCTAGGCGAACCGCTACCGGATATAGGCCCGGTCAACGCCTCAGGGCATATTCGCAGTTCGGGCGATGCTTACGCACTCACTGACGTCAAGGCCAGCATTGAAGATAAAGAATTAACCGCACATGTGACCGGGTCGATCGCCGATCTGTTGGCGGTCAAAGGGATCGACATGGAGGTCGACGGGCATGTCGGTTCGTTGAAGCAGTTCTCGGGACTCGCCGGCAGGGAGCTCCCGGACACCAAGCCGATCGAGCTCCACGCACGGGTGGCTGCAGCGGAAGGCGCCAAAGGCGCCGCCAAGGTGGATGCCGTACTAAAGGGAGAGTGGATTGAGACCCGTTTCAACGGCCAGGTCGGGGACTTGCGTGGCCTAAAGGAAATCGACGCAGACTTATTGGTGAACGTCAAAAGTCTCGCGCCGGTTGCGGATCTCGCCGGAACGTCGTTGCCGGATTTAGGACCGGCCATGCTTTCGGGTCATATCCGCAGTTCGGGCGATGCCTACGCACTCACTGACATCAAAGCGAGCATTGAAGATAAAGAATTGACCGCGAAGATGACCGGGTCGATTACCGATTTGATGGCCGCAAAGGGAATCGACATGGAGGTCGATGGTCGCATCGGTTCGTTGGCGTATTTCTCAGAGTTCGTAAAAACGCCGTTACCAGATTTAGGGCCTGTTGAGATTTCGGGACACGTCGAGCGCACAGCGGCTGCGTACGAACTTGCGGACATCAAGGCCAGCATTGAAGATGAGCAATTGACCGCGCAGGTGACTGGGTCGATTGCGGATTTGTTGGCCGCAAAGGGAATCGACATGGAGGTGGATGGTCGCATCGGTTCGTTGGCGTATTTCTCAGAGTTCGTAAAAATGCCGTTGCCGGATTTAGGGCCTGTTGAAGTTTCGGGACATGTCGAGCGCACCGCGGCTGCGTACGAACTTTCGGATATCGATGCACACATTGCTGATGAAAATCTTGAGGCTCATCTCAAAGGCACGATTGCTGACCTGTTGGCGATAAAGGGAGTCAACTTAGCGCTGACCGGCAAGACCCCATCGTTGGCAAGGTTGTCCGACCTCGTCAACACCCAACTGCCGGATACCGGGCCATTCCAATTAGAGGCGAGTGTGCAGGCAAAATCGGGGCTGGCACAACCGGTGGTACTCTCCGTTCGTGCAACGAGTGAGAGTTTAAATGGTTCTATTGTTGGATCGGTACCAAATTTGAAGGCCGTGGATGGGCTCGATGTAACACTCTCTCTCGAGGCATCAAAACTTGAAGACATTGGCAAGCTCGCCGGCGCCAAGCTGTCGCAGGCGGGACCGGTGAAGGCCAATGCGAAGCTGATGAGCAGTGCGGGTCAGGTAACCGTCGATGCATTAGAGATTGTGGTGGGCAACAGCAACGTCGATGGCAGTCTAAAGTTCGTTCCCAAGACGGACGACTCTAACTCCGAGAGCACAATCCAGGGGCACCTCAGCAGCAAGTTCATCGATCTGAATGAGATTTTGGGTATTGAGCTTACGACAGGGAACAAGACGGAGACGGGAGAGATTCCTGAGTCTACTACCGTTGAAGAAGAGGAGAAGACCACGATCAAGCCGAGCGAACGGTTGTTCCCGAACGATCCACTACCGCTGGACTTATTGCAGCGCTATACGGTGAACGTTGCACTCGATACCAAACGGCTACGTCTCCAACACGCGAACTTCGATGATGTCTCTGCAGCGATTACGCTACAAAACGGCCGCTTACAAACCGAAGTAAGCGAGGCCCGCGTAGGTGACCGGCCGGTCGATGCCAGCTTGTTGCTCGATGCTAGTGTTGAACCTGTCGCCCTGACCCTCAAAATCAATCTCGATGAAGTTCCGCTGCCACCGATTTCCGAACTCGATGCAGTGCTGCAGGGGGGCGAGCTGCTACTGAGAGTTGATGTTGAGGGCCAAGGCGGTTCGATACGCGAAATCATGGGTAGCCTGAATGGTCAGGCTCTGTTCGCCTTTCGTGACGCGCGCACGCCAAACAATTCGCTTGACAGGTTTGGCGCCGGCATTGTCACGTCCGTCATTAATCCGTTTGAGAAGGATGAACAATTCACAACCTTGCATTGTGGTGCAAGCTATTTGGAGATCACCGACGGTATTGCGCATACACGACGCGGTTTCGCGGTGCAACTAACGAAGGTCACGTGGCTCGGCAGCGGCAAGGTAAATCTTAAGACCGAGGAGATTGACATTCGGGCAACACCCAAAGCGCGCAAGGGGCTGTTTGGTGCTGGCACTCTGGCCAAGATGCTGCAGCTGCGTGGCACACTGACCAATCCCCAGCTTGTGACCGACCCGGTGGGGCTGGTCAAATCCGGCGCGAACGTCGCCCTCGCCTTCGCCACTGGCGGAGTAACGCTGCTTTTTGAGGGATTCTTTAGCATCTTCCGGGCCAACACACACATATGTAAGCGTATCGAGAAAGAGATTGTCGAGCAGCCTCAGCCTGCCACGGGTGCGGAGGGGCATAAATAGTACTTGAGTTAGCATCAGAACCTACGCTCTGGTGCCTATTGACGGCGCATCCCAACAACAATACATGGGGACGAATCCGATCTCTTCTCTACAGTGTTAGCGATTGGCGAGCGTCGGCAAGCCCTTGACAGCGATCATGCGTTTGTCGGCCGTAACCAACGTCAACTCAAATACTTTCGCGGTCGCGGCGAGAAACCTATCCGTCGGATCGCGATGCATAAGACCCACGCGCTGGGTTTCGAGTGCCACTTCATGAGTGATCGGGGCTTCTCGCAATGGAACGGTGTCCATTGCGTTGGCCACCCACTCGTTAACGTCCATTTTCAATGAAACTCGATTTCTCTCAACGAGCATAAGAAGTTCCCACGTGCTAATTGGCGAGAGCCAAAGCTCGTTGTGTTTGCTCTCAAGTGCCCGCACGACACGCTGACTCAGATTTTTCGCTCTAGCAAGCTCCACAGCCAAACGTGCGTGTCTAGCAGCAACTTCACGAGCGCGAGGCCTCCCAATGTTCTTCTTCGGT
>JAOTYM010000069.1 GCA_029861845.1 Gammaproteobacteria bacterium
ACACTAGGCCTGTTTACTCGCTTCCCAATCGATGGCCTATCAGGCCCAATGACTTCACTTTCCATAATATTGATTGGGTAACCACAGGGCTATTTGCGGAAACAACGTGACAAGGGCCAGACCAACGATCATGACCATCACAAAGGGTATGATAGAGCGATAGATATCCAATAGCGATATCTCTGGCGGCGCCATCGCCCGCATAAGAAACAGGTTATAGCCAAACGGTGGCGTCATGTATGCAACCTGGCAGGTGATGGTATAGAGAACCCCATACCAAATCGGGTCAAACCCCAGACTAATTACCAAGGGAACATAAAGCGGCGCCACGATGACGAGCATGGCGGTATCGTCGAGAAACGTACCCATTAATAGATAAGAAAGCTGCATCATGACCAGTATGCCCCACGGACTGAGTCCCCACCTTTCGATAAATAGAGACTCAATCGCCTTCACCGCGCCGAGACCATCAAACACGGCACCAAAGCAAAGTGCCGACAGAATAACCCACATAAACATGCAACTAACGCCTACAGACTTACGTAGCGTGTCTTCCATCACTTGCCGGCTTAACCGGCCCTTAAACAGCGCGGCAAGCGTGGCTCCAGTTGCACCCACGGCTGAGCTTTCCACCAGACTGGTGATCCCCATGAGGAACAGCCCGGTCATAGAAAAGAAAATCAACAAAGGTGTAATGCCGGCTCTGAGCAGCTTTAGTTTTTCCCTCATAGGTATTTGCCGCTCTTCGGCCGGTAACGGCGGCCCCAGCTGCGGCTGAATTCTGCATCGGATGATGATGTAAAGCATGAACAGCCCGGCCAACAAAAGACCAGGAAAGACACCGGCCAGCCATAGCTGGCCAATTGGTTGGCGGGCAATCATTCCATAAAGCACAAGCACCACGCTGGGGGGGACTAATATACCGAGGGAGCTGCCGGCCTGGATCACGCCGGTTATCATGATCTTGTCATAGCCGCGCCGCAGCATTTCGGGCAAGGCGATGCTCGCCCCTATCGCCATACCCGCTACACTTAGCCCGTTCATGGCTGATATGACGACCATCAAACCAATCGTGCCTACCGCCAATCCGCCTTTGAGTGGACCGAACCAAACGTGGAACGCGCGGTAGAGGTCACTCGCTATGCCGGACTCGGACAGCATGTATCCCATATAAATGAATAGCGGCAGGGTCAAGAGGGGATACCAGTTAAAGAGTTTAAACGCTGCGCTGAATGGCATTTCATAACCGCCCTCCCCCCATAGCAGCAGCGCGGAAACAGTAGCGACGAAACCGATCGCACCGAAGACACGTTGCCCGGTGAGTAACATCAACATCATCGCGGCGAACATCAGCAGCGCAATCAGCTCGGGACCCACGCTATATCTCCTTCCCTCTGGCCCTTGCCAAATCTTTGAAGAACATAGATGTAGCCTGCAACAGCATCATTGCGATACCGATTGTCATAATCACCTTGATGGGCGCCATCGGTGGTGCCCATACAGAATAATTCTTTTGATTGTATTCAATAGCGTATTCCGTACTTGAAATGCCGCCGACAAGGAGGAATACGAGGTAAAAGACGAGACCGAAAGCAGTAATAGAATCCGTGAACGCCCGTCGCTTTATCGACCACCGACCGTACAGCAAATCCATCCTGACATGCGAGTCAAGCTGCATGGAGTATCCGCCACCAAGCAGGTAATAGGCGGCCATCGTCATCTGCGCCACCTCCACTACCCATATGAGAGGAACATCGAAGAAGGTTCTGGATATGGACGAATACAGCAGCACGCCCATCATGGCGAAGATCATATACATGGTGAACCGCCCTACCGTACGGTTCACTGCGTCAACATATCGCACGTAAAGCTTTACTGCTTTAGGCACAAGACTCCTTTCCTCTAGACACGTGGAGTCGGCGTGTGAGAGGCCAACTTAGATCGGAGAATAGAGGATACCCTCCCCGACTTTGCGCTAAAGCTGGGGAAGGCCTCTATGTCTACGAGATACTCGGTCCGCGGTTATCCGTATCGGTAGGGACGGCCGGCTTTTTCCATGACTGTCGCGTATTCTTTGAATATACCGACTACCTTGGCAGCCCTTTTACTTGTCTTGGCAATCTCATCCCAGAACTTTTTAGCTTCATCTTCCACTTGCTTCCATTCATTATCGGGGATAGATGTGAGCTTCAGTTTCTTGCCTTTTGTACGCAGGTGCGCTTCACCGCCCCAGTACCAATACTGGCGGTAATAGTGCGAATTATCCATAGAAAGACGGAACAGTTCCTGCAGATGCGGCGGTACGGCGTTCCACGAATTGGTATTGGCAAAATAGGATCCGATCCAGGCGCCAGAGATGTTGTTGGTCAGGAAGTAGTTGGTCACATCGGCCCAGCCGACCGTATAGTCCTCGGTGATGCCGGACCAAGCAATACCATCCAGTTCTCCCGTTTGCACCGCGACCTCGATATCCTCCCACGGCAGGGTTACCGGGACAACGCCAAAGCGCGACAGGAACTTACCCGCCGTCGGGAAGGTAAACACGCGCAGGCCTTTGAGATCTTTAAGGCTGCGAATAGGATTAACCGTATTGAAGTGACAGGGATCCCAGGCGCCGGCGCTGAGCCAGGTGACACCTTCTACTTCTCCATAGGCTTCTTCCCAGATTTCTTTCAGGCCATATTGGTTAAACAGAACGGGTACGTCCAGGCTATAGCGGGATGCAAACGGGAAGTAACCGCCAAATACTGAGACATCGACCGGCGCGGCAATGGAATCATCGTCACTCTGTACGGCATCGATGGTGCCTTTTTGCATGGCTCTGAACAGCTCGCCGGTGGGTACCAACTGATCGGCGGTATACAATTCGATGACCATCTCCCCGTTGGCAACTTTGTTAAAGGCATCGATAGATGGTTTGATAACATGTTCGGCCAGGGGACCGCCAGCGTAGGTTTGCAACCGCCACTTGATGGCGGTCTTCTTATCCGTACTGACAGCAGGCGCACCTTCAAGCTCCTTGATCTTTTCTTGCGCGTCTGCTAATTGGCGTTCAAGTTCGGCTTTGCCGGCTTCTTCACTACAACTAGTGACAGCTAGCCCAGTTGCCGTTACAACAGCACCGCCTACGGCACCTTTGAGGAAGTCACGTTTTTTCATACTACCTCGCTCCTTTGGTGGTTTTTGGGTTTATTTAGGTTTATGCACCGCGCCGCAAGCCGTTTGCTTGAATCCGCGGTTAGGCCGACGCCTATTAGATATCAACCGACGCCAGAAAGGCAAATCAACATCTTCTACTTTTCCCGACCGAGTGGTTCGATCCGGCGAACTTTTATGCTTCTAAAACAACAAGATAAAACTCTTCAAACGAAAAGATCGACATCACTTTTCAGCGTGCGGCAAACGCACTGGCATTTCGGTCACGTGTCGATGTTCGGCCACATCTTTTTCATGCTTTATTTTTGCAACTTGCCGTTCGTACCATTTGGCACCGGGATAGGCCGTTACACCGTGCGCGAACACGCTCAACACCACCGCAGCCATAACGACAATAAGAATTTGCTCACGCCCTGGCAGCTGTGATTCCTCGACCACTAGTAGTGCAAACAGAATTGAAGCGATGCCACGTGGTCCAAACCAACCCAAGAACGATACCGTCTGCCAACGCAAACCCGCTCCCATAAGGCTGATCACCACCGGTACGATTCTGATCAGCGTCAAACTCAATACGCCATAAGCGAGTATTGTCCAGCTAAAGTGATCGAGGGTCATCGGCAACATCAGGGCACCGAACACCATGAAGATTAGAAGCGTCAGTAGCTGCCCTTCTGCCTCGGCGAATTCATACAGGCAGGTACAAATGGCGCGTGAGCAATTCCCGAGGGTGAGGCCGGCACAAAAGGCAGCGATGAAGCCGTTGCCACCTATTAGTTCAGCCCCGGCAAACGCCAGCAGGGAAAGACCGAGGGCCGAGAGGTCTTGAAACGCGTGGTTGATCCAGCCGATGCGGGCGGCACGTTCGATGAGCTTGCCGCCCAAATAACCGACCCCAATCCCAACCAGTGGGCCCAGAATGACCTGTAGCGCCGCAAACTGAACCCAATAGGCGGCACTGTGACTGTGCTCGGCCGCACCTGCGATCGACAATAGGATGAGTATGACAGGTAGTGCAATGCCGTCATTAAGACCACTTTCCACGTTCAGCGCCTGTCGTATCCGTATCGGCACCCGTTCACTACTGACAACCGCTTGTCCAAGCGCCGCGTCGGTCGGGGCTAGAATCGCCGCTAGCACCGCCGCCTCCCAAAACGTCAGCGTGTCCAGCATCACGGCCGCAACCAGGGCGCCGGCGACGATGGTCAGCGGTAACCCTATCACTAACAAGCGTACTGGCAAATCGTGCTCACGACGCAACAAGCGTAGATCGATTCGCGCCGCATCGGTAAACAGCACCAATATCAAAGTGAGTTCCGCTAGGGTATGAATGACACCGCTATCGACCTCGAATTCGACCCACCCGAGAGCGCGTGGGCTTACCAGCAGTCCGAATAGCACAAATACTATAGGCGGGGTAATAACGCTGTTCTGTAGTCGGCCCGAAACGAGACCGAAGCCAAGGATACACACAGCGACTACGATAAATGCAATGCTGTCCATCTCCTTCGACGCCTTGCTATTTAGAAAACATCGTTAATTCCCAGCGTTCCGCCGTCACATCGTGACGCAGGATATAGACACCAGTGTCATCGCCGCGTACTTTAAAATACCTATGGTCGGTAGCCAACCAACGGTCCACAACCTCTATGACGCGAATCTTCCGCTCGCCAAGTAAGAATTCGGTTGGCGTTTGTTCCGAGCGGTAGCCGGCATAACAACTGACTACCACGCTTAAATCGGATTCGCTCACACCGATCGTCCTGTAACTGCTATTGGATTGAGGATTGGAGGTCAACAAAAAACCGGTCGCCTAAAGGCGACCGGTCTTACAGTCATGCCCTTAAGCAGAGGGCCGGTTTTCTACCAGGTGATCGACAACCGATGGATCGGCCAAGGTTGTCGTGTCACCCAAGCTATCGAGTTCCTCGGCGGCGATCTTACGTAAGATCCGGCGCATGATCTTGCCAGAACGCGTCTTGGGCAAGCCAGGCGCCCATTGAATTACGTCAGGGGCAGCGATGGGTCCGATTTCCTTTCGCACCTGCTGCACTAATTCCTTGCGCAATTCCTCAGACGGTTTCACACCATTCATCAATGTCACATAGGCATAAATGCCTTGACCCTTTATATCATGGGGATACCCGACCACCGCCGCCTCCGCCACCGCCTCGTGCAGCACTAGCGCGCTTTCGACTTCAGCCGTTCCCATACGGTGTCCAGAAACATTAATGACATCGTCGACACGCCCGGTGATCCACCAATAACCGTCCTCGTCTCGGCGCGCACCGTCACCGGTGAAATATTTACCCGGGTAGGCCTTAAAGTAAGTATCGATAAAGCGTTGATGGTCACCATAAACGGTGCGCATTATCCCCGGCCACGGTCGTGTGATTACTAAATTTCCAGAGGCCGCGCCCTCTAACACCTTGCCCTCTGCATCAACCAACTCGGGAACTATCCCGAAGAACGGGGTAGTGGCCGAACCAGGCTTCAACTTGGTTGCCCCCGGTAGTGGCGTAATCAATATGCCACCGGTTTCGGTTTGCCACCAGGTGTCGACAATCGGGCAACGCTCGGCACCGACGACATGGTAGTACCACTCCCACGCTTCCGGGTTTATGGGCTCACCAACGGTGCCTAAGAGTCGGATACTCTTGCGGCTGGTCCTTTTGACCGGCTCGTCGCCTTGACCCATCAACGCGCGCAGCGCCGTCGGCGCAGTATAGAAGATGTTGATCTGGTGCTTGTCCACGACTTCCCAGAACCGCGATGCCGAAGGATAAGTGGGAATACCCTCAAACATCACGGTGGTGGCGCCATTAGCGAGCGGACCGTAAACAATATACGAATGACCTGTCACCCAACCGACATCGGCCGTACACCAATAGACGTCGCCGTCGTGGTAGTCGAATACATATTTGTGGGTAATGGCGGTGTACACCATATATCCGCCAGTTGTATGCAACACCCCTTTTGGCTTACCGGTTGAACCCGACGTATAGAGAATAAATAGCGGGTCCTCGGCATCCATCTCTTCCGGCGGGCAATCCGCCGAGGCCTCGGCCATTAGATCGTGGTACCAAACATCACGTCCGTCGATCCAGGCGATGTCGCCGCCGGTATGTTTCACTGCTACAACCGTGCTCACGTTGGGACAGGCCTTAAGGGCTGTATCCGTATTGGCTTTGAGCGGAACCGGTTTGCCGCCTCTTGGCCCTTCGTCGGCGGTGATGACAACACGACAGTCCGAGTCGAGGATGCGGTCTTTCAGGGACTCGGGGGAAAAGCCGCCAAACACCACGGAATGAACGGCACCGATGCGCGCGCAGGCGAGCATGGCTATGGCCACTTCTGGGATCATGGGCATGTAGATGCACACCCGATCACCTTTCGTAACCCCGCGCGACTTCAGTCCGTTGGCAAACTTCGATACCTGTTCGTGTAGCTCGCGAAAGGTAATGGCGTTGTGCACCGAGGGGTCATCACTCTCCCATAGAATCGCGACCTGATCGCCGCGGGTCTCGAGGTGACGGTCGATGCAATTGTAGCTCGCGTTTAGCTTCCCCCCTTCAAAGAAGCGGATGGCACCGGCCTTAAAGTCCCACTCCTGGACCTTATCCCACTTCTTGAACCAGGAAATAAATTTTTCAGCCTGCTCACCCCAAAACCCGTCGGGATCAGAGACCGAACGGGCATACATCTCTTTGTACTTGTCATCGGTAATATGCGCGCGGGCGGCGACCTCTTTGGGAACGTCGTAGACCTTATCACTACACATGGATTCTCCTCCTTTGTTATCGCTCTTTAGACCCTGCCTCGTTGCGAATAACTACAGCGCCATACTTTAGCATAATGCAAAAATCGGGCCTCACCCAACACCCAAAAAGGCCTTATTATCAATGAATTACGTGGTCCTTGGGATCCCCCTCGACGCATTTGTTACACATCGTAACATGAGGCCAAGGGACACTTGAATAGCTGTCGCTAACGCCAACGAAACTCGGCGCGGGTCAGCGGCTGCTAGTATGCCGATGAATTCAGCGTTCGAGACATGAAATTTTTCGGTATGATGCTGTCTATTGATATATGAGCCACCGCGCAAACCCACGCCCATCTGACCGCGCAAGCAAATGAATAACCTTCGAGACAAAATGCGCGGTTTTCAGACGCACAAACACTTTGACGAGGACCTGCCGATTGATGTCGAGGAGGTTCTAGACGTTGCCGCGGCGCTAGACATCAAGGAGTTCGAGGTATTTCGGCTAGCGTACGACTGGTGGCATGGGGAAGCATCGACGGAGGCTGAGATCGAGCCGATCTTCGTTAGGTATATGTTCAACTCTGCGGTGCCACCGTGGGTACGTCAATTCACGAGGATGGCGTTGCGGCTTAGGGACGAGGATGAGCTTGATCCGGACGCGTTTGGCGTACAACGACAGCCGGCAGATGCAAAAATGGTATCGCAAGGCATACGCTATAGCGTTATGTTGGTGATGATCCTGGGTGCCTTGTTCATGCTGGCCTATCTTTCGCGCGACCTGATACTTACATACGCCTACTGTATGTTCCCGCCTTGTTATTGACTAACCACCAAGTCGCGGCAGCGACAAACCGTTGTTCTATCCGGTATGATGTAGTAGCTAGATTGAGAGGAGGAAGGTCAAGGTGCTTGATTACGCGTTCGTCATCATCACCGGGGCCATCGCCTACCACGGGCTCACCTACCGTGATGAACACGGCGATTCAGACTTTGGCCATCTCTTGTTTGGCTGTATCGCGTTGCTATTCTGTGTGCGCGTGATATTCGTGGACATTCTCAAGGTGTGGTAAATCCTATTGTTTATAAGATCGCTGGGCCGAATCTAGCTCTGGCTGCTGCAATATACGTTCCGATTCTGGCTTAGCGAGCTCCGCGCGGAGATAACGAGCGCGGTCCGCCACTGTCGGCGGCTTCTCCGGTTGCAAACGCAGGAAGCGTGTCAACCAGTGCGGTCCCTCGGCGACTTCCGAATCAAGTTGCACTGCGCGCTCATAGTCCGCAATCGCCTTTTGATACCGACCCATGCGATCGTATAGGATGCCGCGGTTGGCATAGGTGCCGGCAAATTCCGGCTGCCATCGTATGGCCTGGTTGAAGGCCGACAACGCATCCTCGCTGCGCCCTAGCTGCATCAAGCTGCGGGCGCGACCGCGCAAGGCATGGATATCATCAGGCTGATTCTGCAAGGCCTCGTCGTAAGCCTGTAACGCGCGTTCATAGTGGCCGTCGTTGAACAGCTTATTGGCAGCATGATACGCATGTTCGCCCGGCTCCTGGTCCCTAAAGAAATTGTCAAACACGGCCCAGCCGAGCCACACAAGCGTCATCGCTATCGCGGTTACCTTCAGAAACTGATAGAGCCGATCATCCATTGCCGGGTACGCCAATGAGCTTGGCGTTAAACAGAAACGAGAATATCAGCACAACCACTACTGCCAGCACGCGGGCGCGCTGGAGCTGACCCTGGATTTCTTGCTCCGAGAGCTTGCGCTGCCGCTTGCGCTCCAGTCGACGCACGCTCAACACCCAGATCAACTTGCTGACGGGAAAAAATAGCAGCAGTGCAAGTACCAGCACCCAAGCCATGAAATATAGGGAAGCAACCGCCATACAGTACCCTATCCTCGCAGCAGATTTACGCTATCTTGTGCCCCATTTTTGCACGTCCTGACGGTCGATTGAAGGCGCGGCGCTCGAATCCAGCGACCTTGTGCAGCAAAAAAAGGGGAGGGCCAGGCCCTCCCCTCATCAGGTCTATTAGCGCACCCCAGATTACGGTTGGTCCGTATCCAGACGTATGTCGCCGATGTCTTCCTGAAGCGCGATGATTTCCCTATCAGGTACGGTAGAAAACTCCATCTTGTAGGCCAGGAACCACATCATAAACACGCCTAAGGCCCACCATAGGATCTGCCAGGCCCAAATCGACGGCATGCCGAATACCCAAGTGGCCATATCATTGGGGTTACCGAAGATGGTGTTACCGATCACGGCCCCGGGGCCAATACCGAAGAAGAACCACACCAGCGTGATTATCCACGCCGCCGGCACCAGGCCACGCTTGGCCGCCGGTACCCCGGCATGCTCCCGCAGGAAGTTGTGGTAGGTCATTCGATGTTTAAGGTCGTTATCATTCTGGGTCATAGCCGAAACGATAATCGCGATACCCAGATTGAAGATAATGCCCCAACCGGCCGAGTGGATCGTCAGCGGCCAGCGTCCCCAGGCGGTGATACCAAGCTGCTGGCCGATGGTTTCCGTCATAGCCACTGCAATCATGCCCGCGGCCAGACCCAAGGTGATCCCCTGACGGGTAAACCACGGAAAGTAGCAGACAGCCAACAACGACGGCCACATCTGGAAGCCAAACGCCACCGCCAGACCGCCCAACAACACCAGCGCGTCCTTGGAGGTGGTGGCCACGACGAGGGCCGCAAGCACGATGATCAACACGCCAACCCGGCCAAAGAACTTCTGCTGGCTATGACTGGCATTCGGCATCATATAGTGCTTGAGTAGGTCACGCGTGAGCATGCCGCCCGCGGTCGACATATAGGCAGCACCGGTCGATTGCATGGCGGCCAACGCACAAACCGCGAGCAGACCTACTAAGGCCGGTGCGGCCTCGGCCATCAGCCCAATCAACTGCGGCACAAGCATACCTTGCTTGCCGGCGGACTCCATCAAATCCTTACCGGCGAGACCTGCACCCATCACGTTATTCACCAGGTCTGGATGCGCCTCCAGCATCTTCAGGTCGGCACCCAACAGATGCCCACCCATGCCCTGCATCGCTGTGAAGAAGAACAGGATCAAGCCGATACCGAACGATGACGCCCACACCTGCTGTGGTGCAAACGGTTTGGGGTTGTTGTTGGAGAATGCCCACATAGAAAATGCCGGTGAAGAATGAATACCCATCAGCGCGAACATGTACGTCAGAACCATAATGCCGGTCCAGGCGCCGCCGACCGCTTTGGGTCCAGTAGACACCCATTGAATGACGCCCGGGATAGCGATGTAATGGCTATAACCATCCGGCGTTCGTTTGGTATCCAACTGCGCGAGGGCTGCAATACCTTCGTTCAGCTTGGCCCAACCGCCGACGTAGGTCACCGCAATAATACCGATGGCCGTAATACCGATCATCAGCAACACGCATTGCAGCGTATCCACGTAGGCCACCGCGCGTAATCCACCCGACGCCACGTAGATGAACACGATCGCCGATAGCAACCACATACCGACCTCAACGCCCAACGCTCCATCCGTCAACACGTTGAACAAAAAGCCGGATGCGCGCAGCTGTAATCCCAGGTAGGGGATCGAAAAGCATAACGCCACTAACACTGTCAACAAGCGAATGGTGTCACCCTGAAAATAGGTCGACAGCATCTCGCCGGGTGTGACGAAACCGTAGCGTTTGCCCAGGATCCACTGACGCTTGAGGAACATGACGCCGGTGAACGGGATCGTGATGGCGTAAAACGAAGCGTACGCGTACTGAAAGCCATCCCGGTAAAGCAGTCCCGGGTGACCCATGAAGGTCCAACCAGAGAACGATGTCGCGGTCGCCGCAAGTACGAATACCCAGAGCGAAAGTTTGCGACCGGCGATAAAGTAATCACTGGCGGTGCGAGCCGACAATGCACCTTTGATACCCCAGAAGATGCAATACGCCCAGTACAGAATTACAAATATAAAGAGCCATACTATTTTTGCTTCCATAGAAGCCCCCTTTTGATTGGGTTATTGTTAAACCTGTGCTATCCCTAGCCGTACCATCCTCCACACACCCGCCGCTACCGCTGCCGGCGGACACGGCGCATGTGTACTCCCAACGGAGTTCGCCGTCAATCAGACTTGCGAAATCCGTGCCCAGCAGAAAATCTGAACTAAATCAATCAGTTAACTAAAAAACAGGGATCTCGATTTGCTCACGTGTTACGTTTGGTAACACCGGGTGTGGTGTCTGGTAACACACCGGGTATCCTATCTAGCCGGCGGCGCCTTGCCACCGCAAGCGGCCGAGCATTAGTCTTGCACATGCAATTGTGGCGGGGGATTCTGACATGGCAAAGAATATTCTACTGGTCGACGATGAACCCAACATCGTGCTGTCGTTGGAGTTTCTAATGAAACGGGTCGGCTACGGTGTTCAGATAGCCGCGGACGGTGACGCCGCCCTCGAGGCCGTAAAACAACAGCGTCCCGACCTGATACTGTTGGACGTAAGCCTACCGAAGCGCGATGGCTTTAACGTGTGCCAGACCATTCGCGCCAACCCAGAGTGGAACGATATTCGGATTATCATGCTCACCGCTAAAGGGCGCGACGTGGAATATGAAAAGGGGCTGGCGCTCGGCGCTGATGACTACGTCACGAAACCGTTTGCCACCCAGGAGGTGGTTGATAAGGTGCGGGCCATGCTCGGCGACGACACGTAACCAAGCCGGCACGGCCATCAAACAACAAGCATTGATGAGATGAGTACACGCGTCAAGATCTGGGCGCTGCTCGGCGTCATCGTTTTGCTCGAGCTATTGGCCTTCGGGGTGGCGAGCTGGGTGGTGGCCAGCGAGACGGAAGACCCGGCTGCTCGTGGACGCGCTGTGCTCTTGCTGGGTGGCGCCGTATTTATCGTCACTGCCGCACTCGTGCTCGTGTGGACCTTCATCGATGTGGCGTTATTAAGGGGCATTAGCGCAATTCGCCGCGGGGCGGAGATTATTGCACGCACCAACGCCGCCCACACGCTTGAGGTACCCTCATTTCATCTTCTGGGTAAACTCCCTGAAGCTATTCATTCTATCGGCGCCGGGCTGGATAAAGCGAAACGCGAGATCGGCCTCGCCCTGCAGACGGGCGCGGCCCGCGAACAAGAACAAAAAGCTCGCCTGGAAACCGTCCTCAAAGAACTCAACGAAGGTGTCTTTGTTTGTGACGGACACGCAAGGATCCTACTTTATAACCCAGCGACATTGCGCATCCTAGGGACAACTGAGGCATTGGGGCTCGGCCGATCGATTTACAACCTGCTCGCCCGCGCCCCCATCAAACATGCCACCGAACTTCTGCGCAACCGGACACAAGAGGACAAAAGCGAGCGAGCGGTAGCGAAATTTATCTGCGGCACGGTAGAAGCAGGTACCCTACTCCGGTGCCGCATTAGCCTGCTGCCGGCGGCGTCAACGACCGAATCGAGTTCAGACCCAGGGTTTGTGTTGACCTTCGAGGACGTCACCAGCCAGATCGAAGCAGTCAGCAAGCGTGACGACTTGCTGCAAGGTGCGTTGCAAGACTTGCGCCGTCCATTGGCCAATCTGCGCGCGGCGGCAGAGAACCTTGAGGCCTATCCCGATATGAAAGCCGACGAGCGTCGCTCCTTCGATTGCGTGATCGCAGAAGAGAGCAAGGTACTAAGTACTCGGCTTAATGCATTAGCGCGCGAAAGCCGTCATCTTATTGGCGGCGAATGGGTAATGGCCGATATCCATTCCGCCGACCTTGTCAACAGCATCATTCGCCGCCTGCAGCAGCAAGGCGGGCCTGCTTTAACCATGACCGGTGTGCCGCTGTGGCTGCGCGCCGATAGTCATGCGGTGGCGATATTGTTCGATTACTTCGTCCGTCGTATACGGGACCATAATGGCATTACCGAGTTCGATATCGAGCCGTTGATGGGCGACCGGCGAGTGTATCTCGATCTCGTCTGGAAGGGGGCGCCGATCCCGGCGGCAGAGCTCGACTCTTGGTTGAACGAGACACTGCACGAGGCCGTCGGCTCGCCAACCGTGCGCGACGTTCTAGAAAAACACGGCGGCGATATCTGGGGCCAAAGACACCGGCGCCCTGGTTATGCCCTGCTGCGCATCCCGTTGCCAGCCTCCCACATGCAATGGCAGATGCGGCGCCACAAACTGCCGGCGCGCCCGGAGTTCTATGATTTCGAATTGGCCGAACTGCCACTGCAATCGGCATCGCTGATGAAGCGCCCGTTATCGGAGCTGGATTATGTGGTGTTTGACACCGAGACCACAGGGCTGAGGCCGTCACTCGGCGATGAAATTGTTGCCATCGCCGGAGTTCGGATCGTGAACCAGCGTATCCTCGCTGGCGAAACGTTTGAACGGCTCGTCAATCCGCGCCGACGCATCCCGAAGGCCTCTATTCGATTTCATGGGATTACCGACGATCAAGTGAAAGACAAGCCTCCGATCCAGGTGGTCCTGCCGCAGTTCAAGGAGTTTGTCGGCGATGCCGTGTTCGTTGCTCACAACGCTGCCTTTGATATGAAGTTCTTGCAGCTCAAGGAGACTGAGATCGGTGTCAAATTCGATAATCCTGTCTTAGACGTATTGCTGCTTTCTGTGTATCTGCACGACTACGCGCAAGACCACTCGCTAGACGCCATGGCCGAACGCCTCGGGGTAGAGGTCACCGGGCGTCATAGCGCCCTCGGCGACGCCCTGGTGACGGCCGAAATCTTTGTGCGGTTACTGGATCTACTAGGGGAAACCGGGATCTCCACGTTAGGCGAGGCGATAGAAGCGTCGTACAAAATGATCAAAGTGCGTAAGCAACAGGCCCAGTTTTGACTAGCCGTAACAGCATACAAATGACAAGATACGAGTAAGAGGAATATCTTCATAACTTAGAGATAATCCGGGTGCGGGCAATAAAACGACGTAATGAGCGGATTATGGGCCTGGTCCTCGTGGGCGTGTTGGCCCTGAACTATCCATTGCTATCCATCTTCGCGAGTGGCGCCTTGTTGTTCGGGATTCCCGTGCTCTACCTCTATCTGTTTCTCTTCTGGGCCGGATTCATTGCAGTTGCCGGATTGATGATCGAGGCCGAGGACATCGATGAGGCGGAGGCGCCTGCGCTGCCCACTACGCTGACAGACACCACGGAGCGCGATGCTCAGGGATAGCGTCATCCTGCTTGTCGGATTCGCTTACCTGGGCGTGTTGTTCGGGATTGCTTACTTCGGGGACAAGCGCGCCGATGCCCACCGCAGTATCATCAGCAATCCCTATATCTTTACCCTATCGATTGCCGTCTACTGCACCGCCTGGACGTTTTACGGCAGCGTTGGTCGCGCCGCCAACTCGGGGGTTGGATTTCTGCCTATCTATCTCGGACCAACCCTAATGGCCGCACTATGGTGGTTTCTACTGCGTAAGATCATCCGCATCGCCAAAACGCAGCGTATTACATCTATCGCCGACTTTATCGGTTCACGTTATGGCAAAAGCGCGATGCTTGGCGGCCTCGTCGCCGTTATCGCTGTCGTCGGCATCATGCCCTACATTTCATTGCAACTTAAGGCCATATCGACCAGCTATATCGTATTGCAGAATTATCCGGATCTGGTCATGCCTTACGAGTCCAGCGCGTCTGCGTTGTGGGAGGATACCACCTTGTATGTCGCGTTATTACTCGCGGCCTTCACGATATTGTTTGGTACACGGCATATCGATGCCACCGAGCGACACGAAGGGATGGTGGCGGCGATCGCCTTCGAGTCGCTGGTCAAACTACTCGCGTTTCTCGCCGTCGGTGTCTTCGTGACCTTCGGTCTGTTTAGCGGACCGGCCGATCTCTTTACCCGAGCTGCCGCGGTCCCCGAGTTGGCATCGTTGATGAGTTTTGAGGGTATGTCCGGTGGCTATGCGAGTTGGTTATCGCTGACCTTCCTGTCGATGATGGCGATCATGTTTCTTCCACGCCAGTTCCAGGTGGCGGTGGTGGAAAACGTGAACGAAGACCATATCAGAAAGGCGGCCTGGCTGTTTCCGCTGTACCTGCTGATCATCAACCTGTTCGTACTGCCCATCGCACTGGGCGGGCACTTATTATTTCCCTCGCACACCTTTAGTGTTGACCCCGATACCTATGTGCTCACCGTACCCATGGCTGAGCGGCAAGAAGGTTTGACCTTGTTTGTTTTTTTGGGCGGCCTGTCAGCCGCCACCGGCATGGTGATTGTCGCCACCATCGCGTTGTCGACCATGGTGTGTAACGACCTGGTCATGCCCGTATTGCTGCGGATAAAGGCGCTGGCTCTGACGGAGCGCAAAGACGTGAGCAGCCTGCTGCTTGGTATCCGGCGCGGGACGATTATTGTCGTGCTGCTGCTCGGGTATCTCTATTTTCGCCTGATTGGTGAATCCTATGCGCTGGTAACTATCGGTCTGGTCTCGTTTGCCGCCGCGGCCCAGTTCGCGCCCGCGATCCTTCTCGGCATTTTCTGGAAAGGCGCGAGCCGCCGGGGCGCGATGGCGGGCCTAAGCACCGGTTTCGTTGTCTGGGCCTACACCCTGCTGCTGCCCGGGTTCGCCAAATCTGGGTGGCTGCCGGTAGATTTCGTCGAGCAAGGCCTGTTCGGGATCGAGCTGCTCAAGCCGTATGCGCTATTTGGTCTTACGGGTCTCGATCCCATTGCCCACGCCGTGTTCTGGAGCATGCTTGTCAATGTAGGATTGTTGATTGGGGTGTCATTGTTCAGCCGCCAATCGGCTATCGAGCAGATCCAGGCTGCATTCTTCGTTGATGCCTTCCGTACTTCCAATCAAGAGGGCCAGGCACGCTTCTGGCACGGCAGCACCACCGTCTCGGACCTGAAAGGCCTGGTCGGGCGCTTCATGGGTGCGGCAAGGGCAAACGCGGAGTTTGCCACGTATGCCCGTCGCCGCGGCGTCGATCTCGACGAGCAAGGGAGCGCCGATCCCGGCCTGGTTAATTTCGCCGAACGTGTCTTGGCCGGCGCCATTGGCGCCGCGTCGGCCCGGGTGATGGTCTCGTCCGTGGTCAAAGGTGAAGCGCTCAGCATCGAGGGCGTCATGCAGATCCTGGATGAAACATCACAGGTGATGGAGTACAGCCGCCAACTCGAGCAGAAATCCCGCGAGCTGGAAGCGGCGACGGCCGAACTGCGGGCCGCCAATAAGCGCCTGCAAGAGTTGGATCGCATGAAGGACGAGTTCGTGTCAACCGTGAGCCATGAGCTGCGGACGCCATTAACCTCCATTCGCGCCTTCTCGGAGATCCTCCGCAGCGATCCAGACTTGCCAAAGCATAAGCGTCAGGAGTTTCTCGAAATCGTAGTCAAAGAAACTGAACGGCTAACGAGACTCATCAATCAGGTGCTGGATCTGGCCAAGATTGAGGCTAGACACGTGGAATGGCATATGGAGGATGTTGACTTGCGCCAAATCATCGAGGATGCCGTCGCCGCCGTCAGCCAACTGTTTAACGAGCGCAAGGTCGCGCTAAAGTCTCAGCTCCCGCCTGTGGCCGCCATCGTAAACGCCGACCGCGACCGCATGATACAGGTGGTCATCAACCTCTTGTCTAATGCTGCCAAATTCTGTGAGCCAAAACTAGGCCGGGTTGAGGTAAGCCTTGTCGCCAATCAAGACAAACTACGGGTGGCGGTGGTCGATAACGGCCCCGGGATTCCGTCGGACCAGGCGAAACATATCTTCGAAAAGTTTCACCAGGTGGCGGATCAACAGATGAGCAAACCCCGAGGAACCGGTCTGGGCCTGGCCATAACAAAACTCATCGTCGAACACCACGGTGGGAAGATCTGGGTTGAAAGCACGCTGGGCCAGGGATCTAAGTTTCTTTTCCTCTTGCCAGCTCTACAAACGATAGCTGCGCGCGCTGCTTCCAGCCGTAACCATTGATTGTCAGCCGCGAGCCCTAACTGTGCGAGCTTACGTGCGCGCAACTAACCGCAACTAAAAGATATTAGCGGTCAATTCAGTTTTGACGCGGCTTCGCAACGCGTCTATAGCACGCAAGGCATCCCTTAGCATGTCCTTTTCTCGTTTTGACAGCGCCTTTGGTGGAACGTAGGCGCTGACACTACGACCCGCCTTGAAATCTTCAATCTGCTGGCGTAACACCAACCGCGTCAGATGGTGGAATCCGCCTGAGAGATAATCCTGTTCATTTGCATTGAGCACGCCCTTCACATGCAAGGCGGAAATCCGACTAAGCGTGCCCGTATCCGGGATGCCTTCCCTTAAGGCCAGCAGGCGTATCGACTCGACCAGCGGCAGCAAGCCGTGATATTTCAAATTGAGTTTGCCCTGATGCAGACCTGAACTCTGGTCCGTGATGAGCTTGCCGAAAAGTCCGAGCGCCACGCCGTGATCGGCCTGCACGCTCTGCATTTCCCGCAGAAACGCGTGCTGCCCTTTGACGGTCTGCGTCACATGATCGCGCAAGCTCTCCGCCAACTCGCGCTCTCCAAAAACAGACTGAAAATCAAAAAAGATGTCCGTCAGACGAAGTGTCAGTGTATTTGGGTGGCGTAACCAACCGCGGATCTGTTCGTCCCATTGCGGGAGCGTTTTACGCCATAATGGATTGGTGGCCATGACGTGTCCCCGACAGAGCGTGATACCAACCTGGTTGAGTGTCCGCGTCATGCGCTCGGCCAGCTCGATAAAAAACGTATCGACGGCACTATGCTGAGCATCCGAATACTCTTCGAAGATGAATCCATTGTCCTGATCCGGAAACAAGAAGCTTTCGCCGCGTCCACCGGAACCCATGACAATCACAGAAAAGCGCACCGGCGGCTTACCCCATCCTTCCTCCTCCATCCCTTTCAGAAAGAGCTCAATAATCCGCCGGTAGATGTCGTTGTTGATCCGGGTGAGCAACCCTTGAATTTCCGGGACCGGTACGTTTTCCGCGAACAGGGTTTCGGCCACTTCGACCTGTGCACTTTTGACATGATGTAGCCCGTCCACGGTCTCTTCATGGGTCAGACGATCGATTTGCTCCATCAATGTGGTCGAGGCTTTAGCCAGCGCGACATGTAGGTGCAGCATCCCGACGACCTGGCCGCGATCGTCAACCACGGGCATATGCCGTAGGTCACGGCGTCGCATGGTCGCAATGGCGTGGAACAAGTAGTCACCCTCACGAATCGTGAGTACCGGGCTGCTCATGATCTCTTCGACACGGGTCGAACTCTGGGCCTGGTACGCGACATGACGTGCGACGTCCTGTTCGGTAATAATTCCTCTGAGGTGACGATCTGCGGTCGTGACCAAGACGCTGGAAACGCACCGATCGCGCATAGCCTGCACTACTTCGCCGCAAGCGGTACCGACAGGCATCAGCGGCGGCGGCCAATCCATGTGGTCCCTTACAACCTCGCTAAAGGCGGCGGTACGGGAGATGCCTGGTCGTTCACGAGGTATGGTGTTCGCGTCTCCCATCTGCACGGGTGGTTGCGCTCGCGTCATCAAACCGCCCTCAATCTAAGGGCCTTGAATGATGGAATTTTCTGATGCGCCTTTGTTTCGGGATTTGCGCGGTATACCAAGGCGTTGTCGTTTTTCCCAGAGCGTTTTTCGGCTTATGCCGAGACGCCGGGCGAGTTCAGTCGCGTTAGGGGTATTCTCGCCGAGCAAGATGCCGTTGCGGCCGGTCATGAATCCTTGTTCTCCTTCCCGGGTATCTTGCCGACAAACGCGAAGTAACCGAATAACAACGCCACGGAGAGCGGGAACAGGACACTGAACGCAAGGCCCAGGTCGCCGCTGTCGGGCGGCGGTCCCTGCACCATGAGGACGTAGATCCGCAGCACGGCGAGTGCGAACGCGAGCACCGCCAGCATGCCGGTGGCGACACGCCAGATGAGTCGAATCCTGTTGTGACCCAGGCCACTCACAGCACGTTCCATTGTTAACGCGCTCTTGGCTGCTGCATTCCCGACGAGCTTACCACATGACCATCAGCCCCAGCACAAAGAGTGCGATCGCTACGAGCTGCACCTGCTTGGCGTACTGCTCCTTGGTGACGTCGAAGCCAAAACGGCTGTAGATCTCCGTGCCCCTGCCGGCGATCCAGTTCTTGATCACGAACAGGCAGCTACCCGCGAGCATCAGCAACACCCCCAGCTGCGTATCTGTCAAGGTCGGTCCCCCGCAGGTCATCGTCTCAGCGAACCAAGCAAAAGTAACGGGTCGATGGCGCACAGGCAAGCAAGTCTGCCCCGCTATAAAAAGGAGGCCACCCGCAGGGGGTGGCCTCTCGGCGAATACCTGGCAAGCCCGTGTGTGCCTAGCCGGGCAGCGGCATCATGCCGCGGTGGAAGATCCAGGCGACGACATAGGCAATGGGTGCGATGACGACGAACAGCGCAATGCCGTAAAGCAGCGCCAGCTTGCCCATGCCCTTGAGTTTACTGAAGTCGGTGATAATGCCGATCGCCGTAAACGTCAACATGAACATCATGCCGCGCATGGAGCTGGAACTCTGCACGATGCCGGCACCGACGCTGGCGGCCTTGATGGCCGCGGGAGCTAGAAAAGCAAGCCCTAGATAAAAGAACCAGGCGATGAAGTAACCGATCACAAACTTGGGGAAGCGGAACCAGATCTCCATCGCCCCCACGGCCGCCTCGCCGGGTCTTTTCTCGACCTTATAGACCCAGATCAAGGCCAGTACGAAGGCCCACACGCCGATGAAGACGTCGATCCAGATCTTGGTCACGATCGCGGCCACGAGGATGCCCTCGCCCCATTTCTCCCCGGTTCTCGACTCGTGGGCGGCGCGCATGAGCTCTTCCAGGATAGCGCCGGCGGCAGCATCCGCGCCGTCCGTCTTCACCGTCATGCCCATGGCCGCACCGTTGACGATCGGCTGGTTCGGGGCCACGTTGGCGTAGAAGATCGGCAGAACGATGAGCTCGATCATGGCGAAGATGACGATCAGCATGGATACCGCCACCGGAATGAACGGCCTCGCGCGTATGGCCCCCGCCGTCGCCATCGACGCCGACACCCCGCAGATCGAGATGCCCGAGCCCAGTATTGCGCTGACGTCGCGACGCAGCCTGAAGGCCTTGCGAGCGAGGGCATAGACGATCGGCCAGAAGAACATGTAGGCGACAAACGTCGCTGCCATGCCAGCTATCAGCAGATCAACGGCATATCCGGCGGACTTCATCGAGATCAGACCGAGCTTAATGCCGAGGTAGACGATGGCGGTCTTGATGTACCACTCGGGCTTGGCTGCATCCCGGAGAAAGGCGGCCAGTCCTTTGAAGACGTTGCCGATGATCAAGCCTACCGCCAGCGCCATGATGAACGAGGCACCGCCGCCTAGAGACAAACCCCAGGTGATGCCGTATTTGTCCCACTTATTGGTGGTCGCCGCCAGATGCGCCTCGCGGCCGATGATCCACACGGCCCAGGTGATGACAAAGATGATGGTCCAGCCGATGAAGAACTTTCTAACATCCAGCTTCATAGAGTAGGCGCCGATACACATCACGATGGTCCACACCACGTAGGTGGTGATGAGCGATCCGATCGGGCCAAGCCCTTTCCATGCCTTACCCGCGGGCTTGATCGCCTTCGCCCAGGAGAAATCTCCCCATGCCCAGGTACCGGGTTTCGCCTGCCAGCCGACGATTTCGACCCCCCAGATGGTGAGCGTAGCGGCCGCGAACATCAGCAGGCCCACCCAACAGGCCCACCAGTCTTCGGTGGTGAGCATACCGTCGGTCCATTTTCGATTTACTTGAGCCATTGTTACTTTCCCCCTTCCGAGTAGTGTGTCTACGAGAGCAGACTACAGGCTCAGCGTGATGTAGCGGTTGAAATAGTGCGCCGCGTACTGACGTATCCAGGTGGGGATGGTGTCGTAGTCAAAGCCCATGAACACCCTTACCTTCGATCCCGCTGGGAAAGTACCGTGCTCGCGCAGCAGATGCGCGAGACTCACATCGAGTTCCTCGAACGTAGCGCCCTTGGCGTGGAGGATCTCGTTCTCGGCAATCCAGTGCGTGCCGTCGTGCATCAGCCTGACCTGCACATCGGGTCGCATCGCCTGTGGTCTGCCTGCCGTGTAGCCGAGTCCTACGCTACTACGGCAGGATAAACGCGTTGACCAGGGCGCCCAGGACCACCAGCCCGACAGCGCCGATGACTAGACTGTACAACACGAGCTTTGTTTCCCAGGACTCCCACGGTTCGGGCTCACCGAGTAATGACTCCTGGTGAATCTCTTCTTTGCCGTTTGTCATGCTGAGTACTCCACGGTTTGGTGAGTTAGCGGTTTCCTGCAGCGCCGCCGGTGTATTGCTCTCTGGCCGGCAGCAACAGGACGTTGGAAAACCCGTCAATGTGAACGGTAAAATACTCCGCCTCTAGATGGCGTATGTCAATTCCCTTGAGTGCTATATCTCTTTCAGAGAATTAGAACATACTGATAAGGTACGCAGCGCCTCTCGGCGTCACCCGCAGCCGCGCCGGCGAGGCCGGCCGTGCGCCGATCAATGCGAGGTAAACGCTGGTCGCCGGGTGTCGTCATGCTAGGTCAGTCCAGTTACAACCGGCAGGCACGTGGATGGTTCGCTTCCACCGCTCAATCGTAATCCGGGCCGATGCCGATAGGGTGTTCGCGCTGGTGACGGACGTGGCACGCAAGGCTCGTCTCAACCCCGGTGCCGAGGCCATTCGAGTGGAACAAGAGACACCCGGACCGGTGGGCGCGGGCACGGCGTTCCGTTTTGTCTTGCGGCACGGCGGGCGGGTGATCGACTACCGCAGTCGCTGTGTCGCCTTCGAAGCAGTGCGGGCTACGGAAACCGTCTCGGACACCGATCCTCCCTTCAGTGTACGCGTTAGTGTCGAGCCAACGCCCGGCGGGACGCGCCTGACACAGGAAGAGTGGTTTGACACCAACCCACCACGCCCTCCACGAGTTGAGCGCAAAGGGCTAGTGGGTTTGTTGACCGACCTTGCCGCCAGCATCCTTGGAGACACCGACGCGCGGCCGCGGCAGGTAACCCGCGCCCATGAGGCGCAGGTCGAGGCGCAGCTCGGAGCACAGCTGCACGAGTGGCTTGAAGCCATTAAGGCGCACCTCGAAGGGGATCAATCACGAAACTCCTCGGGGCCAGGCTGATCGCACCCAACAGCACGGCACAAGCGTAGTGATCGACGACGGCGCTACGTCAGGGACCCCCTAGAACCGTATCTTCGCGCAGCGGTTTTTTTCTCCTTCCGCGCGGTATACCAAGGCGTTGTCGCTTTTCCCAGAGCGTTTTGCGGCTGATGCCGAGACGCCGCGCGAGTTCAGTTTCGGTGAGTGTATTCTGGTTCTCGAGCACAAACTTCCGAATGTAGTTATCGAGCGAGGCGTTCGTATCGCCAGTCGGGGTTAGGGAGTGGCCACCACCGTGGTCATATGTTTCGATCGCCAGCAGGTCACTTGTAATGGATTTACCATCACAAAGTATCACCGCTCGCTCGATCGCGTTCTCTAGTTCACGCACGTTGCCCGGCCATGAATATGCTTCGATCACCGCAATTGCCTCAGGCGCAAACGTCATACTCGACCGGTGCAGGCGCTTGCACACCCTGTCTAGCAAGTAATTGGCAAGTTCAACCACGTCGCCGTCACGCTCACGCAACGGTGGCAGACGAATCTCCATTACGCGTAGACGGAAATACAGATCGTCGCGGAACCGCTTTTCCTCAACCAGCTGTCTGAGATCCCTATGCGTAGCGGCGATTAAACGAACATCGACACGCCACGGTTGTGATGCCCCGATGCGCCGGATTTCACCGTCTTGCAAGACTCGTAACAAACGCGCCTGGGCCGCCAACGGCAGTTCGCCGACTTCGTCCAGAAACAGCGTGCCCCCATCGGCCGCTTCGACCAAACCTCGATGGGTGTCGACGGCACCGGTGAAAGATCCCTTTTCATGTCCAAACAGCTCGGATTCGATAAGGTTGTCCGGTATGGCGGCGCAATTGACTGCGATCATGGGACCATTGTCGCGCTCGCTTTGTGCGTGCAGCGCCCGCGCAACGAGCTCCTTACCCGTGCCCGACTCACCGACGACAAGTACAGTGGTCGCGGTCGGCGCCACCTTCTGGATGCGGCTAAAGACTTCTCGCATGGTGGGGCAGAATCCAATAATGCCGGATACCGGGTATTCACGCTGCACATCCGACTTAAGCGCTTCGTTTTGTCGTGTGAGACGGCGCCGAGAAATAGTGCGCTCAATCAACATTAACAGTTCATCATGATCAAACGGCTTGGCAATGTAGTCAACCGCCCCGAGCTTCATTGCCTCCACGGCCGA
>JAOTYM010000166.1 GCA_029861845.1 Gammaproteobacteria bacterium
CAGTGCCTCCTTGGCGCGGTGAAACTCTGTTACCAAACGGTTCAGGATAATATCCGTTCCGTCCAGCGATGCGGTCCGTCCGGCCGTGTGAAGCGCCTCACAAAGCTTCACCATAGCGGTCGCCCCCGCTTGCAGACAACCGGCCTTCAAGGCGTGGGCCTCGCGCGCCAGCAGATCAGCTTGTTGGTCGTGCAGGGCCTCGCGCATGGCGCGCAGACGGGACTCCGAGTCATTCACAAACAGATCAATGAAGTTATCCATGAAGGCCGCCTGATCGGTACCTCCTCTATTACGTAGGTATGCCCACACTTGCAGATCGAGCGGTGTGTTGTCGGTATCGCCTTCGTTTTCCGCTGGCCTCTCCGTCTCAGAGGACTCCCCGGCCACGACTGGTAACCAGCTTTTCAGCATGGTCGCCAGTTGTTCCAGGCGTACCGGCTTGCTGAAATAGTCGTCCATCCCGGCCTCGAAACAGCGGGCACGATCCTCGGTCGCCACGCTAGCCGTAATGGCGATGATGACCATGCGTTTGTGCCCGCGCTCGCGCTCCCGGCGCCTGATGTCCATCGCCACTTGATAGCCGTCCTCCCCGGGCATATGGCAATCCAAGAGGATCATATCGTAGTTCGTAGCCGCCAAGGCTGAAAGCACCGCTCGGCCGTTGTCTACCGCCTCAGCCCGGTAACCCAGCGTATGGAGCATGTCCAGCAGAATCTCCTGGTTCAAGGGATTATCTTCCGCCACCAGGATGCGTACGCCGTCACCGCCTACCGTACTCGATGTCCTGGTGACGACCGGTGGGGCGGTTGCTGCCGATTCCTCGGTGCTGCCTACTTCACGCCCAGGCGCTCGAAGAAGGCAGCTACGCAGCCGGCTCGGCACTACGGGCTTTTGTATGCACGCCTCGTCGCCCAGCCGAGCGAGCACGGCGTCGTCAATGGGACGCGTCATGGTGACAAGCAGGATTACGCGGGTCGCGCCGACGTCCGGGTCGGTTTTGATCTCGAACGCCAGCGACACGCCATCGGTACCAGACAGGTCGGCGTCAATGATGACGAACCGGTAAGGATCGCCTTCGGCCGTGGCTCGCCAGAGCGAGCTTTGGACCCCTGCCGCCGCGGGTGCCGCATCCGGGCGCATACCCCAAGAAGCGAGATAATAACAGAGACACTCACGGATCTTGGCGTTGTCGTCGACCACCAGCACCCGCTGACTCTGGAGATCGGACTCGTCTTCGGCGGAATCGACGACCAGGCCCTGCTGTTTTTGCAGCGGCACCTCAAACCAGAAGCTCGAACCCTTGCCAACCTCGCTCTCGAAACCGATGTCGCCACCCATATTTTCCACCAGCCGCCGGCAGATCGCCAGGCCCAGGCCGGTACCGCCAAAGCGACGGGTAGTTGAGTCATCGATTTGGCTAAACGGCTTGAACAGCCGCACTCTTTCTTCAGGCGAAACCCCGATCCCGGTGTCCTCTACCGAAAAGCGGATTACGACGCTATCGTTGGATTCCGAACGCCTCGTGGCCCGTATTACTACCTCGCCCTGTTGGGTGAACTTGATGGCGTTGCCGACCAGGTTGATCAGGATCTCGCGCAGGCGATAAGAATCCCCCTTCACGCGGACCGCGGCGTCCCCGTGAACGAGACAGGTCAGTTCGATATTCTTTGCGTAGGCGCGGTTGCCCAACATATCCAGTACGCTGTCGACTACCTCGCTGATCGCGAAATCCACCTGCTCTAGGACGATTTCACCGGCCTCGATCTTGGAGAAACCGAGGATGTCGTCGATGATACTGACTAGGATATCGCCGCTGCTGCGGATGTTCTGTAAGTATGCCCGCTGCTTGGCGGTGAGCTCGGTCGTCAGCAGCAGGTCGGTGATACCGATCACGGAACTCATCGGTGTGCGGATCTCATGGCTCATGTTGCTCACAAAATCGGACTTTGCCCGCGCCGCCGCTTCTGCTGCCTCCTTTGCCTTGATGAGCTCGCGATTTTTTGCCTCCGCCTCCTCGAGGATGGCATTGATGGGGTCAATCAACTCGCTCAGCTCGTCCCCATGTTTCTCGACCCGCAGCGAATAGTTGTCTTCCACCGACACCGCCCTCGCGACGCCGGCGAGCTTTTGTATACGCCCCGCAATGCGCCGCTCGAACCGAAGAGCCAGCAGGAATGCCCAGGCTAACGCGGCCGCTATGACCAGCCCACCTACGAAGGTGGTCCAGAGCACGTGCTCATACACGGGCTTCAGGCTTGCGCTGAGATATATGGTCCCGACCTGTCGATCACCCAGCAAAATCGGCACGACTTCAGTCAAGTAGCCACTCTGTGGGGGAACGTCGGGCGGCGCCCTCGACGGCGTCAATGTGGCACTGACGCCGTCATCAACATATTGCGCCACGAGGTTACCATCGGCGTCATACATTGCCACTGCCACGACATCTTCATGCACGGCCCACAGTACCAGCTCCCGCTCCACCGCATGGAGATCACCCGCTACCACCGGCGTGCTGGTGTGCTTTGCAATGTGCTCGGCCTTGTCTGATAGCTCTTCGGCGATGGCGGCATAACGCCCCCTCGCCTCATAAGCAATGTACAGCGCGCCCGCCACCACCAGTGGGATGCCGCTGGCCAACAAGATGATGAGCCTGAGCTTGCGCGTGAGATAAAACCTTCCGAGTAGACGCATTGTTCAAGGCGGTTACGCGGCCTGCCGCTAGATAAGATACGCCGAAATTACGACGCCTTGCTCATACCTGCTACACTGCTAGACCGAAGCATGGAATATGCGAGGTTTCCTTGATCCGTGTCAATAAAAACACCGTGGCTTCGGTGTTTGCGTGATGTCCATGTGGTTCTGCGTGCAATGCCTCTAGTGCGTGATATCGCGAACAGCGGCTTTAGGCCGCGATGGTATTGAGGTCGGGGCTGACCTCAGCCTGCGTTATGCATGCTGACGGAACACAGACATCGGTTCGGTCAGTGGAATTACCATCGGCCTGCTGCCAGCCTGTGCATACTCAGCGCAACCGATCACCTCTCAGACATCAAATTCCAAAGTAGCGGCTGCAGACACCGCTTGATCGAAGTCAAGGTGGCGGCATTGCTCGGTTCAAAATCACTGCCTGATCTCGGAAAGGGTGCCTGATGCGATCGCTGCTTGTCCGGCCGTACCGTGTCTGCCTTATTATCATCTTCGTAGCTTGGGGCACATGCATGCCGGCATCGGCCAAGGAGGTCGCCGATCTCCATCCCCAGCTACGTGAACTCTTTCCCAGCGCCACACGCTACGGCGCGCCTACCGGAAACCCACCAGCTACGCCCATCTACAAAGGTGACGAGCCGATCGGTTACGCCTTCCTCACCAAACCTGTCGTCGCAATCCCCGCCTACTCCGGCAAACCCATCAACAACCTCGTGGGCCTTGACCTTACCGGTCGCATAGTTGGGGTCAGGATCGTCGAGCACGAGGAGCCGATCCTGGTAATCGGTGTGACTGAGGACGATCTGCGACATTTCGTTGGCCAGTACCGGGGCAAGTCGGCGTACGACCGCATCAGCGTGGGCGGCAGTATGCGTAAGGGTGACGTTGTCATCGACGCCATTACCGGCGCCTCCATCACCGCCATGGTCGAAAACGCTACCGTGATGAAATCGGCGAAGCGCGTAGCGGCGGCTCGTGGCATCGGCGTCGCTGGGAGAGTGGTCGCGCCGGTTGCTGCCACCAACACCCAGGAAGGATCGTTGCTTGAGCCGTCCCCGTCAAAGTCAACCCAGAACACAGTAGTACAGACCCAAACAGAAGAACCGCTTTGGATGATGGTATGGCGTCAACGCGTGTTTCAAATCGTCATGCTTAGCATCGGCTTGATTGTCCTCATGCTGGTTCTCGTGTTCCAAGACTGGCTCAGCTGTCGCCCGTCCTTATTATGGTATGTACGCAACGGCTACCTGCTGTTCACCGTCGTGTTCATCGGTTGGTATGCGCTTGCACAGTTGTCGGTATTCAACGTGTTGACCTTTATACATGTGTTGTTGCGCGAGTTTAACTGGGAGGCGTTCCTGATCAATCCCATGATATTCATCCTGTGGGGGTTTGTAGCGGTCACGTTACTGCTGTGGGGTCGCGGGATTTTTTGCGGCTGGTTGTGTCCTTATGGCGCGCTCCAGGAATTCGTGCAACAAATCGCACAACGGTTACGCGTGCCGCAGTTGGAATTTCCCGAAGTCGTGCACGAACGGCTGTGGGCCATCAAATATATTATTCTTTTGATGCTCTTCGGCATCTCGTTGCAGTCACTGGGGACAGCCGCGCGTTACGTCGAGGTCGAGCCCTTCAAGACCGCCATCACCCTACACTTTCAACGCGAGTGGACCTTTGTCGTCTATGCGGCAGGCCTGCTCGTGATTTCGGCGTTTAACAGCAAATTCTATTGCAAGTACTTATGTGCACTGGGCGCGGCGCTGGCCATCGCGGGACGGTTTCGGATCTTCGACTGGCTGCGAAGACACCGGGAATGCGGCCGGCCCTGCCAAATCTGTAATCATGAATGCCCGAGTGGCGCAATACGCCACTCCGGCGAGATCAACGAGAACGAGTGCCACTACTGCCTGGACTGTCAGGTGACGTATTGGAACGTGTATCGATGCCCGCCCATGGTGAATCGACTAAAACGGCGGGAGCGTGGTGCCACAGGACTGGCAAAGGCGTTTGTAGGCTTCCAACAAGGCAGCGTCAAGGTGGCGCCGCCTGAGCCGAGTCGCGGCAGCAAGAATAGCTAGTTGCCCCAAGCCCTTACTATCGCGCTCTGACCACGACTTGACGCAGGTCAAGGACTCACATCAGCCGCGCCCCTAGATTTAGGGTTTGAATCTTCATTTACCCTTAAGGAGGAGAGTCATGAGATCTGCGCATGCGAGGCCTATAGTGGCGCTGGCGCTGGCGGTGGCAGTGGCAGTGGCAGTCTCCATGGTGACGGGCATGGCGTCGTCGGCGGAAAAGCCATCCGGTCATCCTGGCACCCCCGAAACTGAAATGCGTTATAAGGGCGCCCCAACTCCCATCCAGCCCGGCGAGACGAAGGAGGTCGTTCTCCCGGAGCCGCCTGGCCTTAATAAGGTGGAATACGAGCGCGCCAAACAGATCTATTTCGAGCGTTGCGCCGGTTGCCACGGGGTACTGCGCAAGGGCGCGACCGGCAAACCGCTGACGCCGGATATCACCCTGAAAAGGGGGAGCGCGTATCTGGAGACCTTCATCAACTATGGCTCCCCCGCTGGCATGCCTAATTGGGGCACGTCCGGCGAATTGAGCCACGACGATGTAGACATCATGGCGCGTTTCCTCCAGCACGAGCCGCCGGTGCCGCCGGAATTCGGCATGGAGCAGATGCGGGCCAGCTGGAAGGTGTTGGTGCCGGTTGATCAACGCCCGAAAAGGCAGATGAATAATATCAATCTCGATAACCTCTTCTCGGTCACCCTGCGTGACGCCGGACAGGTGGCGCTGATCGATGGCGATACTAAGAAGATTGTCAACATCGTCAACACTGGTTACGCCGTGCATATCTCGCGCCTATCGTCATCCGGTCGTTATGTATATGTCATAGGCCGCGACGCCCAGCTCAACCTCATCGATCTGTGGCTGAAGAAACCGGATAACGTGGCCGTGCTCAAGACAGGCCTCGAGGCGCGGTCGGTGGAAACGTCTAAGTACAAGGGCTGGGAGGACAAGTACGCCATCGTCGGTACGTACTGGCCACCACAATACGTAATCATGAAAGGCGACACACTGGAACCGCTTAAGATCGTATCGACCCGCGGCATGACGGTAGATACGCAGGAATTTCACCCTGAGCCGCGTGTAGCGGCAATCGTTGCTTCCCATCAACATCCGGAATTTATAGTCAATGTGAAGGAAACCGGCAAGATCCTAATGGTCAACTATGAGGACGTAGACAACCTAAAGGTGACCACTATCGATGCCGCCCGCTTTCTGCATGATGGCGGTTGGGATTCCACGCAGCGTTACTTTCTCACCGCCGCCAACAAATCAAACAAGATCGCCGTCGTCGACTCAAAGACAGACAAGTTGTCCGCCATGATCGAAGTCGGCAAGATCCCGCATCCGGGCCGCGGCGCCAATTTCAAAGATCCAAAGTACGGGCCGGTATGGGCCACTGGCCATCTCGGGGATGAAACGGTTGCGGTGATCGGCACTGACCCCAAGAAGAATAAGCAAAACGCGTGGAAAGTCGTTCGCACACTGAAAGGGCAGGGCGGCGGTAATCTATTCATAAAGACTCACCCTAAGTCCAACAACCTTTGGGTCGACACGGCGTTAAACCCTAAC
>JAOTYM010000167.1 GCA_029861845.1 Gammaproteobacteria bacterium
CAATCGCGCGACAGACGCGTGTTGCCATTGTGCACTGTCTGACGGCGCCCTGCTCGAGATCACCGAGCAAGAGATCCCCGCTCGCCAAGACCTCGATGTCCGCCAGTGGACCTTCTATGCCCAGTGACGACAATGGGATCGCGTGCTTGAGCTCGCCATCCTTGTCCAACTGATAGAGTGAACCGTTCAAGTGCACGTATAGCACTTTACTGGAAGCGGCCAGATGATCGGGGCCCGCCAGATTCGCCGCCTGGTGGGTCGCCCACACCCGAGCCCCCAGCGCCGCAAACACGGCCACCAGCAATAGAACGGCAAGAACATTCTGCCCGGCACTGGCCTTCATCGTCGTTTCTCCCGTTTCCGTCGTTAACTATAGTCGTTGTATTTGTGGAGACTTTTAGCCGCGCCTTCCCGGCCACATTAGGGCAAATTCGGTATACTGCGTCCGCAAATGACGGTCTGCTATGGAAAGTATTGATACCTTAATAAGTGCGCGCTGGATCATTCCGGTGGAACCAGACGGTGTGGTGCTGGAGCACCACAGCCTGGCGATCCAGGGCGGCAAGATCGTCGAGGTGCTACCGGCGGCAACCAAGAAATATCAGCCCGCCGAAACCATCGAGCTTCCGAATCACGCCGTTACCCCGGGACTCGTCAATGCCCACACTCATGCCGCCATGAGTCTCTTTCGTGGGCTGGCCGATGACCTGCCGTTGATGGATTGGCTCAATAATCACATCTGGCCGGCGGAAGGCAAATGGGTGAACGACGAGTTTGTCCGCGACGGCACCGAGCTCGCCATCGCCGAAATGCTCAAGGGTGGCACTACCTGTTTTAGTGATATGTACTTCTTTCCGGAAGAGACCGCCCATGTGTGCGCCAACGCGGGTATGCGGGCGGTGGTTGGATTGATTGTCATCGATTTTCCCACTGTGTGGGCACAGACGGCAGAGGAGTACTTGCGTAAGGGTCTTAAGTTGCACGACGAATTGCGAAACAGCGAACTCATCACCACTGCCTTCGCACCGCACGCGCCTTACACGGTATCGGATGGACCGTTAGAAAAAATCCGCACCATGAATAACGAGCTCAATCTACCGGTTCATATTCATCTGCATGAAACCGCGCATGAGGTGGACGAGGCAGTGAGCAAAACAGGCCAACGGCCACTGGAAAGAATTGCAGACCTCGACCTCGTTAATCCCAATCTAGTGGCGGTACACATGACCACCCTGTTGCCAGGCGAGATTGATCCCCTGGCGCATGCCGGCGCTAATGTCGTGCACTGTCCACAGTCTAATATGAAACTCGCGAGCGGCTTTTGTCCGGTTAATGCGATGATGCAAGCCGGTGTAAATGTCGCCCTCGGCACCGATAGCGCCGCCAGTAACAATGATCTCGACATGTTCGACGAAATGCGCACAGCCGCATTGCTCGCCAAGGCGGTTGCCAATGACGCAACGGCGGTGCCGGCCCACAGTGCGTTGCGTATGGCGACTTTGAATGGTGCGCGGGCGCTTGGCCTTGATGACCAAATCGGGTCATTGGTGCCAGGTAAATCGGCGGATATCGCTGCCATCGACCTATCTAGTATCGCCACCCAACCCGTCTATGAACCAATATCCCAAATCGTCTATAGCGCCGGGGGTACCCAGGTGACCGATGTCTGGATAGCCGGCAGACGGCTGCTTAAAAATCGCCAGCTTGCAACCTTAGATGAACAGATGATTTTGCAAAAAGCAGGCGCTTGGCGGGATCGCATTCAGGCTGCAAACAGTGGCGCCTAATCCTAAGATCTACCATGGCCGCAATCTCAGCCCTTGTTGGTATTAACGCCACACGTTAATATGGTGCTGTGCGTCATGAATCAACAGTTTGAACGCCGGGTTGCATATGCGGCGAAACGGTAACGCAAGGCCATGACCAAGTTCGCAGCCGTCCATCCCGGCGTAGTGCTGCACGACGAATTCATCAAACCGATGGGTTTGAGCCAGTACCGACTGGCCAAGCGCATCAATGTGCCACCCCGCCGCATCAACGAGATCGTGCTGGAAAAACGTGCGATAACGGCTGACACCGCATTACGGTTGGGTCGTTTCTTCGGCATACCGGCCGAATTCTGGCTCAATCTACAGGCGCGTTATGACCTCGAGTGTGAAAAAGCCAAGATTGGCAAGCGATTAACCCGAGATATCAAGCCTTATGCCTGACAAACATTATCGCGTATCTCTTGATTCATGTAGACATGACTGAAACTACACAAAACGTCGATCCGGCCGAGATTGCCAAGTTCGAACAACTGGCGTCACGCTGGTGGGAACCCGGGAGCGAATTCAAACCGCTGCATGATATTAATCCGCTGCGTCTTAAGTGGATCGATGACCGCGCGCAACTCAAAGGCAGCACCGCGCTCGACATCGGTTGTGGTGGCGGCATATTGACAGAAAGCATGGCCGCACTTGGTGCCAAGGTGACTGGCATCGATATGGGCAAGACCCCGCTATCGGTTGCGAAACTGCATCTGAAGGAAAGTGGTCTCAACGTAGAGTACCTGCACACGACGGCAGAGGCATTGGCGAAAAGCAGGCCCGCATCATTCGACGTGGTCACGTGCATGGAAATGCTAGAACATGTGCCCGATCCGGCGGCCGTGGTTAGCGCCTGCAGCAGCTTAGTGAAACCGGGTGGCGCGGTGTTTTTCGCGACCATCAATCGCAACCCCAAATCTTGGCTGTTGGCTATTGTCGGCGCCGAATACGTGCTTAATCTGCTGCCACGGGGCACGCATGAATATCGCAAGCTGATTAGGCCCTCAGAATTGGAAAACTGGTCTAGACAAGCAAGACTTGCAGTGCGTGAGATGACCGGCATGCATTACAACCCGCTCAGCCGGCGCTATTGGTTGGCGCCAGGGGTGGACGTGAATTATCTGGCCTACGGTCGGCGTGATAGTGACTAACCTGCGCACCGTACTCTTCGATCTAGACGGGACGTTGGCGGATACCGCACCCGATATGGCGCAGGCGCTGAACTTGTTGCTAAAAGAAAACGACTATGAGCCCCTGCCGTTCGATACCATTCGACCCTGGGTATCCCATGGCGGACTCGCACTGGTGCGCCTCGGATTCGGAGAAGAAACAGGTGACCTCGAACTCGAGAATCTGAGACGGCGTTTTCTCGAAATTTATGCCGAGAACCTCTGTCGCGAGACCCGTCTTTTTCCCGGCATATCGCAGTTGCTGGCGATGTTGAGCGAGAACGGTTTTAACTGGGGCGTGGTTACCAACAAACCCGGGTACTTGACCGAACCGTTGGTGGCGCAACTCACCATTCAACCGCCGCCGGCCTGCATCGTGAGTGGCGACACCACGACTAACCGTAAGCCGCATCCAGAACCTATGCTGCTTGCCTGTAAGCAGGCCGGTAGTGACCCGCACGAATGTCTATACGTGGGCGATGCCGAACGTGATATCCACGCGGGAAAGCAGGCCGGTATGAAGACGCTGGTGGCACTATTCGGTTACATTACGGATAGCGAAGATCCGAAAACCTGGGGCGCCGACGGGATGATTCGCGCACCCATGGAGGTTTTTGATTGGTTAAAGCAATATGCGTGAGGTTACGAACTCGATCTCCGACATCTTTATCACCGCCGATCCAGTCCTAATAATCTGTCTGATTGCGGCCGTTGCCGGTGGCCTTGGTTGGCTCATTGCTCGACTCCACAGCCAGCGAAAGATTGCACAACTCGAGACCACGCTGCAGATCGAACGCCAAACGGCGGCCGAGCAACTGGCAGCAGTGGAAAAGACCTTTGCCGTTCTCTCGAACGAGGCTCTACGGAGCAATAGCCAGACATTTCTTCAACTCGCCCAGGAAACACTCAAGCGTTTCCAAGTGCATGCGAAAGGCGAGCTCGAACAGAAAGAAAGGGCGGTGGAGCATCTGGTGAAACCAATACGTGAAACATTAGAAAAGGCCGAACAACAGATCCGGCTGATGGAAAACGAACGCAAGCAAGCCTACGGTGCCCTACACAAACATCTAGAAACGCTAACACAAACCCAGCAGACGCTTCATGGTGAAACACGCAATTTAGTGCAGGCCTTACGGCGCCCCGAAGTGCGCGGCCAATGGGGAGAAATGACACTCAAGCGATTGGTGGAGTTGGCTGGAATGGTCGATCACTGTGATTTCTACGAACAGCAGCAAGCAACCGGTGCCGAAGGGCAATCGCGTCCCGACATGATTGTGCGCATGCCGGACGAACGCGAGCTGGTCGTCGACGCCAAGACGCCACTGGACGCCTATCTTAGCGCGATCGAAGCGTCCGACGATGAAACACGTGATAAGTACCTGCTACAACACGCGCGTAACGTGCGTGCCCGTATTCGTGAACTCGCGGCCAAGACCTACTGGGCGCAATTCAGACGCGCCCCTGACTTTGTGGTGCTATTTATCCCCGGTGAACAGTTTCTGGGGGCGGCGCTGGATGTGGATCGAGATCTCCTGGAGCACGCCATGCGCCAGCGGGTCATCCTGACCACGCCAACCAGTCTGATCGCGCTGTTACGGGCGGTAGGCTACGGTTGGCGCCAACAGGCGTTGGCGGCCAATGCCGAACGTATACGAGAAACTGGCGAGGATCTATATAATCGCCTGGCGACCTTTAGTGAGCACTTGTCCCGTCTTGGTCGCAGTCTGGATAGCGCAGTAAGCCAGTACAACCAATCTGTGGGCTCATTTCAGGCCAAGGTAATACCGGGGGCGCGCAAGTTTACGGAACTGGGGTTCACCGAACGTAAGGCCATGGAAGAGCCGGAACAGATCGAAAAAGGCCTACGTGAAGTGGAATCCTAGGATTGGCCGCGTTTACAGCAAGAAAATGCGGCACCGACGTGCTATATTGGGCCGCCAATAATGACTACGAAACGGCGGATTGTCCGCTGGCCGCATCGTTACCATGAGTACGAGTACCGATTTTTCTCGCGCCTCTAGCATCACGGACGACGCCCCGACTGCGCTAGAAGCAGAAGACCAGCCACCCGAAGCTAAGCCGCGGCCGTGCATCCTTTTGGTCGAAGATTCGCCGACGACCCTTAGCTTGTTATCTAAGCCGTTGTCAGAAGACTACTCGCCATTGGCAGCGCACGATGGCGTCGATGCCTGGAAGTTACTGCAAGCGCATCCCGAGATCGAACTCGTCATTACTGACCTCGAGATGCCACACATGTCGGGACAAGAGTTACTCGTCAAGATTCGTCAAAACGATAACCCCCTGATCAGCAACTTGCCGGTCATCGTGATTGCGGCCGCGGCGGAGAAGCATGACAGGAATCTTGCGTTCAAGAATGGTGCTAATGATTTCGTAAACAAACCCATCGATTCCGCGGAACTACAGGCACGCGTGCGCGTACACCATAAGCTTGCTCGTACGATTCGCGAACTCGAAATGAGCCGACGCGCCCTGGCCGAGCAGGCGACCACTGACCCACTGACACGATTGCAAAATCGCCGTGCCTTTTTTCAAGAAGGTCGCCAGGGGTTCGCGCTAAGTCAGCGCTCCCGCCATTCACTGTCGGTAATGGAACTAGATATAGACCACTTCAAACGTGTGAACGATAGGTATGGCCATCAGGCCGGCGATAGAGTATTAACCAGGATCGCCCGGCTACTAACTCGCATGAGTCGTTCGGTAGATACGGTGGCACGCATAGGCGGGGAAGAATTTGCGATTATTCTGCCTGAGACGGACCGCGGCGGTGCCGCCGTACTGGCGGAACGTATCCGGGCCGCGGCCGCTGATATGCCGTTCCATGCCTGCGGTCGGCCAATTTCTCTAACCATCAGTATTGGCGTCGCTACGTCCGGTAACGATGATGCCGACAGTATTACTGCTTTACTGGGGATTGCAGATCGCCGCTTATATGTCGCCAAAAAGCGAGGTCGAAATCGCGTCTGTGTAGCTGACGACGCCGACGCCTAAGGCTACGCCCACCGGCGCAACTCCCTCCTGACGGGTACCGCACCAAGAAACTACCGCTTTGGTGGCTTCGTTGCCTCGTGAATCGCGCTCTTGGTCTCTCTTAACAAACGACCGCTTTGTTCCACAATTCGTTCTGATATGTCTGCCTTGACCGTAAACGGGTTGCTGAATAGCGGTTCGTCTTTGCCGAAATTCATCCCTAGCGGGAAGGCAACAATTGCACCAATAACAAGGCCCTTAACAAATCCAATCATAGTTTCGATTTAGCTCTATCAGCCGCACGAATGGTAACCTAAGGTCACTCATCATGACCAGTTAATAGTCAATAACCGTCGGCCATCACCAA
>JAOTYM010000168.1 GCA_029861845.1 Gammaproteobacteria bacterium
ACGGGCGAGACTGAGAAATAACTAATAGCTTGTTTTACTAGTGATGACTCGACTCTCTGACTTTGCTTACGCGCAAGCGCGTCTACAGGCGCGGCACGGCATGCGTCCCGATGCGCACACGTGGCGCCGCCTGGCTGGAATCAGGGATCTGCTTCATTTCCTACAGACAGCGCGTACCACACGGTTGCGCCCGTGGGTGCTCCACTTCAGTGCGCAGACCGGCGTTCACGCAATGGAGCTGTCCTTGCGTCAGCAATTTCGCCACTACATAGCGCAGGTCGCGAGTTGGCAACCCGAACCATGGCGTAATACGGTGGCGTGGGCGCGACACTTGGTAGACTTACCCGCGTTACAGCACCTGCTGCTGGGTGAGGCGCCGCCCCGTTGGTTGTTCGAAGACCCGGTGCTGGCGCCGTTTGCCGTCGAAGGCCTTTCCGCTCGTAGCGAAGCTCTGGAAAATTCTGCGTGCGCACCGCTCGTGCACGCGTGGAAAGAGGGTCATCCACTGTTAGATGGCTGGCTGCAATTTTGGCAAACCCTGTGGCCCACGACATCGTCAGCGCTGACCGAGCCGCTAGAACGGTTGGTTGCACAAGTGCAGGACCATTTGCGCACGCTCGGCGGTCAGCCGGTTTCCGTCGGCAGTCATCGCGCGCGTGAGGCGCTGGCGCGGGAGCTGGCGCGCGACTTCCGCCGCTACACGCATCAACCAGCCGCTGCCTTTGTCCACCTCGCGTTTGTTGCCTTGGACCTCGAGCAACTGCGTGCTGCCTTGGTCGACCGCATGCTATTTCCGATGCAAGCAGGAGGTAGTCCATGACCCTGCGCCCGGCCCCGGCGCGTTGGTTCGAGCTATTGACAGCGCGCGATGATCTCACGGTAGCGCTGGAAACCCTGGCGAAGACGAGGGCAGTGGAGCTTGAGATCTACAGTGAGACCGCCACGCGCATGACCATTCCGGACCTACATGGCCGGATGGAAGACTACAGTCGCCTGGCGCAGCGTTATCAGCAATATTGGCCGATGGACGATATACGCCCGTCTGCCCTACCGGGACGTCCCACCCATGCCATGGACGACGCCCTAAAGCAGCTACACGCGTGGTGCGACCAGGCAGACTCGCAGATCCAGCGCCTGGAGACACTTCGGGCCGAGCGCACCGAACTCAGGCTCGTCAACGAGATGCTTTCGCACTACGGTGACGCTGCACTAAACCTGGTGCTGATGGCAAAAGCGGGACCCGCACTGGCTGCTCGCTTGTATGTACTAGCACCGCGCACACACGCCAGCCAGGTGCCCGCGGGTGTGATCACCCAAGCCATCACGACCCGCTTGCATGAGTTCCTACTGGTACTTGGTCCACCGAAAGAAATCAACGACCTCGACCAAGAGCTGGCCGCGCTGAAGGGCCGGCAGCTAGACTTTCCAACCTGGTTACGCGGTAACCTTGCGGAAAATCGCGACCAGGTCAGCCAGCGCCTGGCAGAGATTGACAGACAGACACGGCAGCTGCAGCGTGACATCGACACCCTGGCAGAAAAACACCAGCTGCGCGAAGCGCTCGGGAATATCTCGCAACTCGACTGGGTGCTTACGCACGTCGTCAATCTTCCCGTTACCGAGAACCTGGCGTGGGTGAGCGGTTGGAGCAGCGATCTCACCGGCAGGACGTTGGATAGCGCCTTGAAGCGTGCCGACGTGCGGGCGTTGCTGCGATTCCCGCCACCGCCTAAAGACAAAACCCCCCCCATGGTGATGCACAATCCTTGGTGGGCGCGGCCATTCGAACTATTCGCCCAGCTCCTGGGCACGCCGGCGCGTGAAGAGGCGGACCCCAGCCGGTTATTGGCCATCATCGTGCCATTGCTTTTCGGCTACATGTTCGGTGATGTCGGCCAGGGTCTGGTTCTGCTCGTTGCCGGGGTCACATTGCAACGGCGCTGGCCATTGTTGCGTCTTCTGATCAGCGCCGGTTTCTCGTCCATGGTCTTCGGGGTTGTTTTCGGCAGCGTTTTCAGTCGCGAAGACATTATCGCACCGCTGTGGGTACATCCTTTGGAGCATCCGTTGCCGGTGCTCACCGTTCCTTTGTTCGGCGGCATCGGCATCCTGCTACTGGGTCTGCTGCTGAATGCACTCGAGGCGTACTGGCGCCGTGATATGCGCACCTGGATACACGTGGACGCGGCGGTGTTAACGCTCTACCTTGGGACAGCGACAAGCATTCTGCATTTCACGCTAGGCGTGACCGTGGCCATGGCAGGACTTCTTTGGTACCTCAACGGCAGTCTGTGGCAAGCCCGTACCGGCGGGGCATCATTCACGAGCGCGATCACCCGGCTGCTCGAGAGCATGATGCAGCTCGTGATTAACACGATTTCCTTCGCGCGTGTCGGTGCCTTTGCCCTTGCTCATGCCGGACTGTCTTTAGCCATCGTGGCCGTCGCGGACGCCAGTGGTCATCCCGTACCAACGTTCCTCATCATGTTGCTCGGCAACATGGTGATCATAATCCTGGAGGGGCTGGTGGTGTCGGTACAAACGACGCGCTTGGTCTTGTTCGAGTTCTTCGTCCGGTTCCTGAAGGGCGAAGGCCGCGTGTTCCACCCGCTCTCTATGCCGCCTTCGTCAGGCCATACGTAGGACCAGATAAGGAGAGACTATGAATCGACCGATCAAGATTACTGCATTCGTGATTGTTGCCGCGGTGTTAGTGAGTGTCGCCGCCACCGGTTTGCTGTGGCTGCCGGCTGCGTTGGCGGTGGCGCCCAGTCACACTGTTGCCTTAGCGCCCGGTGTGTGGCAGTGGGGCATGGTTGCTGCTGCAGCCGCCACCGGCCTCTCCTCTCTTGGGGCTGCCTATGCGGTGGCGACGGTGGGCAGCGCCGCCGTCGGTGCGTTGGCGGAGAAGCCAGAACTCCTTGGCCGCGTGCTTATTCTGGTGGGCCTGGCGGAAGGTATCGCCATATACGGGCTTATCGTTTCTATTCTCATTTTGAATCGGCTCAGCTAATTGAGATGCCAAAGAACTGCGTAAGAAGGCTTGCTTATGCCGGCGCCAATTTTCATCGGCGATGAAGTTAGCGCTGCCGCCTACCGGCTAGCCGGTGCCCGAGCTTGTGTGCCAGCGCCAGCCGAAATCGATTCGATCCTGCAGTGGGCGTGCGAGGAAACCGATCTCGTCCTGATTACCGCCGAGTATGCAGCGCTGCTGCCTCCGCAGCAGCTGACCCAGGCGCAGGCCGCGCTCGATCCGCTGCTGCTCGTAGTGCCTGATGTACGGGGTCACGTAGCCATACCCGATCTCGCCGCGCAGCTCCGTGGTCAACTTGGGGTTGCAACATGAGTGAGCCAAAAAGCATCGTCGATGCGCAGCTCGAGGCGCTGTTGCGGCTAGTAGCGCAGCACTTTGAGGACCGCTGCCGGCAAACAATGGCGCAGGCCAAGGCGCAGGCAGCGGCGCTCACCGAACAGGCACACCGTGAGGCGCGCGATCGCATGCACGAGGCCATACAGCACGAGCGCGCACGATGGGACGAGAAGATCCAGTGGACGCGTGCACACCTTTGGACCCGCCAGTGCCAACGCCGTCAGCGGGTGAACATGCTGCTGTTACAGCAGGGGTGGGAAAAGCTCTATGAGATACTGGTACAGCGCTGGCAAAAACCGAATCAGCGGCGCCTATGGGTCGACGCGCTAATAGATCAGGCGCTGACGCGGCTCCCAGGTAAGACGTGGCGGATCGAACATCCGCCGGACTGGCCCGCAGACGAACGGCTTCACGCTAGTGAGAGGCTGGCCGCCCATATCGGCGGTCAGTCGCCGAGCTTCGTCGAAGTGCAAGACATCGTCGCCGGCTTGCGTATCCGTGCCGATGAAACCTGCCTAGACGGCACATTGGCAGGTCTACTGGCTAACCGCAAAGCTATAGAAGGACAACTGCTAGCCGAAATCGGTCGCGCTAGCATCTCTGAAGTAAGCGCTGTGGATCCGCAGACGAATCCATATGGGGCCCTGAAATCAACAACGGCGGCGCGGTGCAAACAATGAGCCAAGCAATTATTACGTGGATAAGCGGCCCAGTGCTACGGGCGAAGGCCAGCGGTACCTTCAACATGAATGAAGCCGTCCGCGTAGGCGATAACAAGCTGCCGGGTGAAGTCATTCGTATCGAGGAGCAGGAAATCGTGGCGCAGGTCTACGAAGGCACGAGCGGCCTTCGTCCTGGTATGGTGGTGGAAGGCAGCGGACTGCCGCTGGCAGTCCGGCTTGGCCCGGGATTACTTGGCAACATATTCGACGGGCTGCTGCGGCCGCTGTCTGACACTGCGTCCAAATACGTTGAGCCGGGGATTTATGAGACCAGGCCCCAGGCACTGCCGTTCAAACCTATAATAGGTGCTGGCGAGCGCGTGCAGGGCGGGACGGTGTTTGGTGCGGTGCGCGCCGTGGGGCCCAAGGCGCAGCGCTGTCTGGTGCCACCGGGTCTTCAGGGCGAGCTAATCGATATCGCGCCCGCTGGTGATTACGCCGAAGACCAGCCACTCTGCCGGCTGCGCGCGGGCGACGGTGCCACGCATGAATTCGCCATGAGCCATCTGTGGCCCGTACGCCGCCCGCGACCGGTGGCGGCACGCCTGTCGGTTGATCAACCTATGCTCACCGGTCAGCGCATCTTAGATGGCCTGTTCCCGGTCGCGCGCGGTGGTAAAGCGGCGCTGCCCGGCGGCTTTGGCACCGGCAAGACCGTATTGCTGGAAACGTTGGCCAAATGGTGTGATGCCGACATCATTGTCTACGTCGGTTGTGGCGAGCGCGGCAACGAAATCGCTGGTGTACTGCATGAGTTCCCGCAGCTTGAAGATCCACGCACGGGTCGTCCGCTTATGGAACGCACCGTGATCATTGCCAACACGTCCAACATGCCGGTGGTGGCACGTGAGGCCAGCATTTACACCGGCGTAACCGTAGCCGAGTATTTCCGTGACCAGGGTCTGCATGTCGCGCTGATGGCTGACTCTACGAGCCGCTGGGCGGAGGCTTTGCGCGAGATATCAGGGCGACTGGGCGAGCTGCCGGCCGAGGGTGGTTACCCCGCCTATCTCAGCAGCCGGCTGGCCGAGTTCTATGAGCGCGCGGCACGGGTGCGTACCGCAAATGGGGACGAGGGCTCACTGACCCTAATTGGCGCCATAAGCCCGCCGGGCGGAGACTTTTCCGAGCCGGTAACCACCCACACGCGGCGCTATGTCCGCTGTTTCTGGGCGTTAGACCGCACGCGCGCGCATGCGCGCTTTTTCCCTGCCATCCACCCGCTACAGTCTTATTCTGAAGACGTAGACCAGCTTGGCCGCTGGTGGGAAACCAAGGGGCATCCCCGATGGGCGGCACAGCGGCGGCGTTTTCTAACGCTTCTTGAGGAACAAGCGCGCTTGGAGCGGATGGCCCGCATCGTCGGCAAGGAGGCGTTACCGCCACGTCAGCAACTCGTGTTGCTATGCGCGCAGTTAATCAACGAGGGCTTCCTGCGTCAATCGGCATACTCTGCCATTGACCGCTATGCCTCGCCCGAGCGCCAGATCGCCATGATGCGCCTGCTATCTCGTTTTGTCGCGCTGGCCGAAAACGCGGTAGCAGAAGGCGCAAGTGTCGATCGTCTCAGTCAACTGGGCGTATTACGACAGCTGCAGCGAATGGGTGAAGATGTCCCCGAAGATCGTCTCGACGTGTTCGAAGACATATGGCGGCGGCTGGAAGCGAGTTTTGCCACGCCTCAGGAGGCAGCCGTCGATGCAGGGTGAGCTTTCCGTCAGTGGCGCCGCTACGCGTATTGAAGGGTCGCTGATGTTCCTGCGCCGGACCCTGAACGTGGGGCTCGACGAAGCGGTGGAGGTGCTCGGTGCTGATGGTCACGCCCGCCTGGGACGGATATCCGCCCTCGATGAAGCGGTTATGGTGATTGAGGTGCTTGAGTCCACTGAAGGCTTGTCGCCGACGACCACGCGCGTGCGCTTTCTCGGTGAACCGCTTCATTTCGCCGTGGGCCGGGATATCCTGGGCCGGATTTTCAACGGTGTCGGCGAAGTGATTGACGACGGTCCGCCGGTCGCGGCGGAACGCCGGCTCCGCATCGACGGACTTGCGATCAGTCCCGCCGCCCGGGATGTGCCGGCGGACTTCATCGAGACCGGCATTACGACCATCGACCTTATGAATAGTCTCGTGCGTGGACAGAAGCTGCCGATCTTTTCTGGCGGGGGCCTGCCTCATGCCCGCATGGCAATTCAAATCGCACAGTATGCGCGTA
>JAOTYM010000169.1 GCA_029861845.1 Gammaproteobacteria bacterium
GCCAGTGCCGTGCCTTTGGCCTTGTGACGGCGCCGCTTGCGGCGCTTGACGAGGCCGTTGCGGTCGAGCACGGCATGGACGGTGCTGATCGCCGGTGGCTTGATCATGGGGTATGCCCGGATCAGCTTGTCGCGGATCTTGGGGGCGCCCCAGGACGGGTGTTCGCGCTTGATACCGAGGATGCTGCGCTCGACCTGGTAGGGCAGCTGGTTGGCCTGCCGGTGCGGCCGTCGGCTCCGGTCGTTGAGGCCATCCAGACCGCATTCCCTGTAGCGCTTGAAGATCTTGTAGCCGGTGACCCCGGAAATGGCGAACTCACGACACAGCATCGCCATCTTCTCGCCTTCGAGCAGGCGGGCAACAAATCTGAGGCGTTCGTCCATAGTTTTACACTCTTTCCAAGACATTCGAGGGGCTCCCCAAATGCATAATGTGTAAACTATGTGCCCGGAATAATCTGTAAGTTATCTGTCGATAACGACACAAAGCGTTACGGTCCCTCAACAAAGTTGAGAATCGAAACACTTCAGAATAACGGCTCGACTCTGGACGCTTCAGTTGTCGCTTGGCCCCAAGTCGAGTGGTTGCTTAATACTGATCGCCCCCCGTAGATCGCCCCGCTTATAGCCAGTGGCCTGGTCGAAGGGGTAGTGCTCTTTGAACGCAGCTTGCACCAGATCGGGTAGCTGCTCCTTCGCGCCATGGCACGTCAAGCATAGGTCTCTGACACCAATCGCTTTCATATACCGGAAATACTTGGCGCCTGGTTCGGAGACGATCTCGGCGTAGCTCATGTCCTTTAAGCTCTCCCCCTTTCTTTGCCGCTCTCCAAACTTAGCCAACACCTGTTGTTCCCAGGCGTCAGGCATGCCAATCATGGGATTGCGAACGCGGGTACCGACACGCGTGACACGCCAGCCGTTCTCGCGCGATAAGCGGTTGGCTATCTCCGGCGCGAGATCCGTACACACCCCGATCGCCCCAGATGGACCAGCTTTTGCCATCTCGCGTTTCAGTGCGCCGCCTAACTCTTTTAGGAAAGCGTTCGCTATTCGTTTTGCTCCCTCTTCGCGTTTAGCGATATCGCTTTGTGCCGCCGCCACAGCTGCAAGCGAAAGCGCTGTAGCAAGAACCAACGCTTTGAACACAGAAAATTTTGTCTTCATGCTCGCCTCTTCCGCTACCGTTGATATGCTCGTGAGTACCAACTGCCATCGCGGCCGCTTGTCCCTTTACGCATTCCTTAGCCATATCCCTGACCATGCCTGGAGCGCCGCTTGGTGTTGCCTGGGTACACAGGTGTGGGTAGATAGGAAACGAAAACGGCAAGCGATGCAAGTGGTTAGTTTGTCGAGCTCCCCCCTTATACCGGTTCGACTGTTAACCTGTCGATCAGAATATGCAGGTCAGCCTAAAGCAACTGTACCAATCATGAATTGCCAAACCAAAGCTTGCAGGCGATTGACAGGGATACGAGAACACCAGCAGCAACGGTCAACCCAAACTGCCACCAGAAACGACGCGTAGCCCATTTTTCCCCGCCTTTTGTCCAGCTTATACTGCAACAATCTGCCGACCTCTCCATCTGGATTCCAGGGAATGAGTTTCGAGTAGCTCAGCTCTTTGTCGCTGAGATTGTGTATGTTTTTCTCGATGTACTCTGTATCCGCCAGTCTCTTTCTGGTTTCCTCGTCCATCATTGCAGTAGTTACTCAGCTCGCTCTCGCTCGTACGCCAGCAACCAAGCATGCGCCCTTTGTCGACGGTCGCCCTTGTCACGAAACGTAAGAAAATATGGGCGGAACCGACGAAGCCATCCATAAAACACAGCCATAGAAGAGTAACCGGCAGTCTTATCACCATCCCACCTCGCCCATGCTCTTTTACCTTTATTCGCCGCTTTGGGTCCAGGCGGTAGCAATCATACCAAGCATCTGTTGGGTCGTCTGTTGAGCCTACCCCCATACGTCCCGGGCTTGGTTGTTCAACGACTGTCGGATAACCGGGGATCGAGAGCACACGTGCACACCGTGCGCCCGCATCACCTGCCGTGGCCGGCTCGGCCCCTGCCCGAGGAGGGCGCCCTCTGTGACGGCGGTGTCAACAAAGTCCAGATGGTAGTAATCTGCTCTGCGGGCGGGAGTTCTACTGGTGCACCCTCGCCGCTAATGGCCACGAGTACTTCGTCGCCTGCGTGTGAAGCTAACAGTTTTCATAGTTCATATCCTCGTGGGTAGTGAACGCGCTTGAATCGCAAGCAGAAACCTACCTCCACAGTTTCCGTCTTCAGTGATATTTAATGACTCTTTGCCGTTGTTCTTCGATCCCCATACACAGAACGAAAGGGTCTTCGTTCTGGATCGAAAGGAAGTCGTCTTTCGATCGTATTCCCAACCACTGATGCTTGATGAGCTCCTGGGCGATTGGCGCCCCAAGGGTGTACCCCGGCCCCGGAACGATTATTCGGTCGGGAGCAAACTCTTTAATCATGACTTCCACCGCTTTTGAAAAGTCGTAGGTAAAGCGTACCTGGTAATCCAATGTATACTCATAAAGAGAGTCGAGGTCTGTGGAATAAGGCTGCCAAATGTGCCCCCTACCATCAATCACTGGAATATGCGGTATCCGAAATATTGATTTACTAAGCACCTGTTGCCCCTTACGCGCCACTTCATCGAGTAACGGCGTGTGAAACGCGGCGTGATTTGGCAATCGCAAGGGGTAGCGCTGGCGTTTAGGCGGCAACTTTTTCATCAGTGAGCGTGCGCCCCTTTCATCGGCACCTAACACATACGTTCCGCCGAGGTTAATCGATAGATACGCCCTTCCCTGTCCGTTTTCATTGATTTCGCTAAGGACACGCTGAACAGTCGCTGCGGCGTCGGAATCGATTCGCCATTCGTCATCCACAACTGGATACACAATCTGTGCTCCGATGATGTCGTCTTTCATCATTGAACCCATGGTGTTGACGACTTGGATTGCCGCCGTCTCGTCGAAAACTTTGGCGGTAGCCAGTGTCAAATACCAGCCCATCGAATTTCCGGTTGCCGCGATTACGTGGAAGCGGTCGGCATCGACGTCCGCGATGTCGCAAAGCGCACACGCGTAGATCAACGCAGAAACGTTTTCTCCAGCGTTATGCACGTCCATCGAATAGCGGGACATCGTATCAAGCTCAGCTATCGGCGGCTGTTCGAGCTGGTAACGGTAGCGGTCGATCTGCTCCAAAAACGCGGTTTTATCCGCGTGATAACGATGCAGATAACCGAGTTCCGCCTTGCTATATGTGCCCCGGCCGGGGCAAACAATCACAGCCGTTTCACGCCCCATCAGAGCGCTCCCGAAAACGGGTGCGTTGTCGCTAAATGGCCTTGGAGTAGCTTCAGTGCGCAGGCCACGATCCCCTCCACGCTTGGCAGTACCAGGTTAGCGGCCACCGCTAAAGGAATAAAGCTGTCCTCGGCGGTGAGGCGAGCTATCGTAGGCCGTTCCAAGCGTTCGGTTACTAACGTGACCAGCGCTTCGCTTAGCGAACCGGTTCGGCGGCATTCGTCCACGATCAAAACGTTCTTATGGCGGCGAATCACCCCAAGAAGACGGTCCTCCGCCAGCGGCGCGATCCAACGTAAGTCAATAACTGTGGATCGTATTCGATGTTTTTCTTCCAAAATCCGTGCCGCTTGCCGTGACAGAAAATAACCATTGGCGTAACTGATAATACATAGGTCCTTTCCGTCGCCGTACACGCCGAACTCACCCATCTCGATCGGTGTGCCTTCACCGGGAGGTTCGTAAATGGATGCCCACTGATCATCACCTTGTTTGTATAAATCACGCGTCATGTATAGTGCGATAGGCTCCAAGAATATGATCACGCGTTTGCGTTCATGAGCGGCGGCAACACATGTCCTCAACATCTGCACGGCCTCCCGGCCGTTCGAGGGGCATGCGATAACCAGGCCCGGGATGTCGCGCAAGACAGCAAAGGAATTGTCGTTATGAAAGTGGCCACCGAATCCCTTCTGGTAAGCCAGGCTCGCAATCCGAACGACCATGGGGTTATTAAATTGCCCATTGGAAAAAAAAGACAACGTGGCCGCTTCTCCGCGGAGCTGGTCTTCCGCATTGTGCAAATAGGCCAGAAACTGTATCTCAGGAATCGGCAAAAAGCCGTTATGTGCAAGTCCGATGGCGAGACCCAGAATCGTCTGCTCATCCAACAGCGTATCGACAACGCGGCCTGCCCCGAATTTTTCATAGAGGCCGGTGGTGACACTGTACACGCCACCCTTGCGCGCGACATCCTCACCGAAAATCACGGTGTTAGCGTACTGAAGCATGATGTCGGCGAGGGCCAGATTGATGAGTCGTGCCATCGGCTGCGCCGTTTCCAGCAGGCGCTTATCCTCAGCGAACAACTCGGCGCGCCGTGGAGCTTCGACGACCGGGATCGATGTCGATGATGCCTTAGGCACGATGGGCGCTATAATCTCGGCGGCCAACCGGAGTTTCGGGCGCTGAATCACAACTTCAGCGACGCGAGCGATCCGATCTGCGATCCGAGTGTACATGTCCGCAACTTCTTCGGGCGTCGCAATGCCATTTTCGACGAGTATGCGTGCACTGTGTAACAATGGATCTTGGGCTTCGTTGGCCTCAATCTCCGCAAGACTTCTGTAACTCCACTCCGCATCCGAACCGGCGTGCCCCATCAACCGCACGACACGCATGTGCAAGAACACGGGCTTACGGTAACGCCGCGCGTAACGCACAGCCAATACCGCCGTGCGTTGGGTATCGAGCAAGTCCGTTCCGTCGCAGTAGAAGTACTCGAGTCCGTAGCGGTTGCGGTAACATGCTTCAATCCAATTACGCGGTGTCTTAACTGATATTCCGATACCGTTATCTTCGCAGACAAAAACAATCGGCATCAGTGAATTCTGCGCTGCTGCCCATACAGCAGCGTTGATGGCGCCTTGCGCCGTGGAATGGTTCACCGATGCATCGCCGAAGCTGCATACGATCACCGCATCATGCGGAAGGACGCAATCGGGTATGCCGAGCCTGCGGGCAAGACCGATCGAGTGGGCCACGCCAACGGCTTTGGGCAGGTGCGAAGCGATAGTGCTGGTTTGCGGCGGCAGCATGAGCGTTTTGCTCCCCAGCACCTTGTGGCGCCCCCCCGAGAGGGGATCGTCACTAGAGGCAACGAAGGACAGCAGGAGATCGTAAATTGGCGTTTCCCCCGGTCGCTGCTTGCTGCGTTGCACGAGAAACGCGCCACTACGGTAATGCAAGAACGCCATGTCGCTGACACGAAATACCTTGCCGAGCACTGCGTTGCCTTCATGACCCGCACTACCGATCGTGTAGTAACTCTCGCGCCGTGCGGATAGCTTGCGGGATATGAGATCGAGATGACGGCTGATCAGTTGACTTTCGAAAAGATCCGCTATTTCATGGGAGGCAAGACCGGCTGACACCGGCGTAAGCTTTTTGGCACAAACAGGAAAATCCCGATTAAGTACTCGTTCTCGAAACCGCTTGTCGATGACGACCGCCCGGTTGTACATCCCTGCTGTCGAAGATGCTCTTGCCATTGGCTTACGCACTCACGGTCATCATGAGCATGTCCTATTCGTGACCCAGTATCGCCGGGCGATTTTCACGAACACCTTCCCTTTTCATATAAATCAAGGTACAAATAAGCGGCATTGACCCGACTAATCAGGGGTGATGGCCGTGCCGCTAATAAATCAGAATACCACGCTCGCATCCAAAAAACCCAGCGGTCCATGCTGGAAAACGGTGCCGAGGTGTTACTGATTACGAATCCTGCCAATATGAACTACCTCTCCGGCTATGATGGATGGTCCTTCTACGTTCACCAGTTACTGGTGCTGACGGTAGATGCTGCAATTGAGACGTTCAACATTCGTGAGAAGGACGAAAAAGGATGAACTCCTAACTACGGACACAGCTTACTTTTGGTACGTAGGTCTCTTGCTCGCTTCGGCATTGGTGGAAGCTAGGGAGTGCGGCCCTCTTGTAGGGCGCAAAAACCCTATCGGAGCCATGGTATCGCCAATAATTCGATGCTACACACCCTATTAATAAGAATACATTAGGGGACTTTTCGATGATTCGGTGCCTGGCCTACGCTTCCAAAGCTGTCTTCCAGTCCCGAGCACGGTTAGTCGCCGA
>JAOTYM010000071.1 GCA_029861845.1 Gammaproteobacteria bacterium
CGGCCAGTTCGAAATGAACTGGGACTACGCAGATTGCCTAACGACGGCTGACCGGCATGTATTCTTCAAGTATATGGTCAAGTCGATCGCTGAAAAACACGGGTTGCGCGCCACCTTTATGCCCAAACCATTCTCCAGCCTCACCGGCAATGGCTGTCATGCTCACGTATCGCTGTGGGACGAGAGCGGTGGCAGAAATCTATTCCTGGATGAAAATGGTGAGCTAGGCCTTTCGCATTTGGCCTATGATTTCCTCGGCGGTATCGTTCATTCGGCCGACGCGCTGGCGGCCCTGTTCAACCCCAGCGTCAATAGCTATAAGCGTATCGACGCGACGGTTACCTTGTCCGGCGCGACCTGGTCGCCAAATGCCATCAGTTATTCAGGCAATAACCGCACCCATATGATACGTATCCCCGATCCCGGCCGCTTCGAGCTACGCTTGATGGATGGCTCCGCCAATCCTTATCTACTTCAAGCCGGCACACTTATGGCCGGTCTTGATGGCATTACCAACAAGCGTGATCCCGGCAAGCGGTTAGATATTAACATGTACACCGAAGGCCAGACGCTGCGCCGTGTCCGCAGGCTGCCGCTCAACCTGCTCGACGCTATTCGCCTGTTCGACAAGAGCAAGGTGGTGCGGACCGGGCTTGGCGACGAATTCGTGAGCAGCTATGTCAAGCTCAAGCTTGATGACTGGCGGAGTTACTCGACCTCTATCACCGCGTGGGAGCGTGATCATACGCTGGATTGTTAAAGAGTAGATATTACGCAGGCAGAGAGTTAGTTTCATGACAGCAAAAATAATTGATGGTAAAGCAATTGCGGCGCAGATACGGCAGGAGGCCAAGAACGAAGTCGAAGTACTAAAAGATAGGGGCGTAACGCCATGTCTTGCTGCCGTGCTGGTGGGAGATGTTGCCGCATCCAAGGTCTACGTAAAGAATAAGAGAAAGGCGTGTGAAAATATCGGTATAGCATCGGTGTTGCACACACCGACGGCGGAGATATCGGAGCCGGAGCTTCTTAAGCTCATCGATGAGCTCAACCATGATCAGGCTATACATGGCATTCTCGTGCAGCTACCGCTTCCTAAACACATCGATGAGACAAAAGTGATCGAAGCCATAGATCCATCCAAGGATGTAGATGGATTTCATCCCTATAACGTTGGCCGGCTTGTCATCGGATTAGACACTTTCCGATCCTGTACCCCAGCTGGCGTGCAGGAGCTGTTGCTGCGTAGTGGGATTGACGTGGCGGGCCAACACGTTGTGATCATCGGCAGAAGCAATATTGTCGGCAAACCGATGGCGAACATCGTTGTGCAAAAACAGAAGGGTGCAAACGCAACCGTTACTATTTGTCATAGCCGGACCAGGAATCTTCCAGAGATAACTCGGCAAGCGGACATATTAATTTCGGCGCTGGGGCAACCACAGTTCGTTAAGCCGGATATGGTCAAGCAGGGGGCGGTAGTAATCGATGTGGGGATAAATCGTATTGACGATCCGTCTTCCGATAAGGGCTACAAGTTGGTCGGCGATGTCGATTTCGAGCCGGTGAGCAAGGTTGCGTCTGCGGTTACGCCAGTACCAGGAGGCGTCGGCCCCATGACGGTAGCGATGTTGATGGTGAATACAATAAAGGCGGCAAGGATGCTATTGAAATAGGGCTCCATGAGTGTTCACGAAATAACGCATGACAGAAACCGCGTTTCACTACAGTAATCAGCGGGTGACCCATCGTATTGTAACCGGTGCGACAATGGCTGCCATTGTGTTGCTGGTGGCGATAATGTTTCCTGAGACGCCGCTATTTGTCCGCATATTGCTGCTGATCGGCGTTGCTGTCGTGTTGAACCATGTCATTCGTTTTCAACGGTTACGCAGTGGCGGCGGACCCGCATTGACCTTGCGCAGCCAGGGGTTGGATGTGCCAGCGTGGCGAGTGGGGATCGTGCCATGGTCAGAGATCGCCGACGCCCACTTGGTGGCCCGTAATAATATTCGTATTAGACTCAAACAACCGCAGCTGTGGAAACAGAAGATGACACAGGGTACTCGTATGCTTGGCATGCTGGAAACCATTTTTGGCGCCGGCATGTTTACTATTGATGGTGGCATGCTGGAGCAGCAACCCGGCACTGTGCTAGCAGAGATCAAGGCTCGTCTCGAGAACCACGCCTAAACTCGACGACTCGCAGAACAGCTATGGCTGATACGTTCGATGTAGCAGTTATCGGAGGCGGCGTGATGGGTGCCTCGGCCGCATTTCACCTGAAAAAGCTCGGGGCAAAGCGAGTCGCGTTGCTCGAGCGAAATCAAATCTGTACTGGCGGTACCGCCAAGTCGTGCGCAATCGTACGCACCCACTATTCGATCCCCAGCAATACCGCGCTCGCGGTAAAAGGCCTAGAGATCTTTCGACACTTCGCCGATGTCGTTGGCGACTCGAATGCAGACTGCGGTTTTGTAAACTCAGGTTATATCATCGTCGCCCCCGAGGGTGACAAAGCCGAAAAACTCGCGGCCAACCTCGACATGCAGGCCAAGGTAGGGGCGCATACCAGGACCATTTCGCGACAAGAAGCGCAAGAGCTTCACCCGCTTCTGAATCTGGACGATTGTTCGGTAATCGGCTATGAACCCGAATCCGGTTATGCCGATCCCTATCTTACGACCACTGGTTTCATCAATGCGGCGAAGCGGCTTGGGGTGACGGTGAAGACCGGGTGCGCAGTAACGGGATTACTACGGGAGGGCGACGCAGTTACGGGGGTTTGCACAAACCAGGGGAATGTTTCCGCCGGCGCGGTTCTAGGACTCATCGGTCCTTGGTCGGGAGCGCTCGCCGGTTGGGCGGATACGAGCTTACCGCTTGAGATTTCACGCCACATCGTGTTGACCTTCAAGACAGCAGAGTCGTATGCGAGATCATTGCCCATTGTCAAAGACCTCACAACGGAGAACAAGATGTATTTCCGGCCGGCGACGGGCGGTGTCGTACTCGTTGGTACCGGGGATCACGGCGATCCGCTAGATGAGCCCGACAACATCGATGACAACGTAAGCTTAAGTTTTGTTGAACACCAAGGCGGGCAAATCGCGCACCGCATGCCCAGTTTTGCCGACGGCGAGCTTGTAGATTCGTGGACCGGCCCTTACGACATTACGCCGGACTGGAATCCTGTGCTGGGACCGGTGTCGGGTCTCAAGGGCCTCTACCTCGGCTATGGTTTCTCGGGTCATGGTTTCAAGTTGGCACCAGCGATCGGCCGTGTCTTGGCGCAATCGATTCTCGGTCAAACTGCCGACGTCAGCATAGAGCCCTACCGCCTCGATCGTTTTGAGAAAGGCAACTTGCTTACGGGCAGCTATGGCATCGGCTCTATATCTTGATAAAGCAGTTGATCGCAGCGGTACAGCATTGGTACCTCTCTTGCCAAAAGCATAAAACGCGAGCCCGTCGTTTCATATTGTAATAGCGAGAATAGAAGCTATCATCCATTCTTCATTTCTCCATTTGGTCAACTGATTTGTCACACACGGATCCAATCCATGCCATTTGGATTACTCAAATACGGGCTCAGCAAAACCTATCCGGCAAAGCATCATTTCACGCCGCGCAAGGACCTTAAGAAACACTACGATGTCGTGATCATCGGTGGTGGTGGTCACGGCGCGGCTATTGCTTATTACCTCGCTAAGTATCACGGCATTACCGATATCGCCATCCTTGAGAAAGGCTATTTAGGTGGTGGCAACACTGGGCGTAATACCGCTGTCCTACGTGCCAACTATTTGACCGAAGAAGGGGTCACCTTCTATCGCGAATCACTCAAGCTTTATCGCGATCTCAGCAACGAGTTTGACTACAACATCATGTGGGAGAATCGTGGCCAGCTCACCTTGGCGACGACGGATGCGGCTATCGGCAGCTTTCGCTGGCGGGCTGAGGTCAACAAACATCTCGGTGTACAGTCTGAGCTAATTGGGCGCGACGAGATTCGAGAGCTTGTGCCGTTATTGAATCTCGGTGATGGTGGGCGTTACCCAATCCTCGGCGGTCTCTGGCATGCGGATGGAGGTACCGCCCGGCACGACGCGGTGGTTTGGGGTTACGCCAAGGGCGCGTGTGAGCGCGGCGTGGAATTGCACCAACTGACCGAAGTTACCGGGCTTGATGTCGAGCACGGCCGCATCAAGGCGGTTTTAACCAATCGCGGTACGGTCCAATGCGGCTGCGCGGTGCAGGCGGTAGCCGGTACGAGTTCGTTACTGGCGGCGATGGCCGGATTCAAGCTGCCGATACACACCTATCCCTTGCAGGCGATGGTCACGCAACCATATAAGCCGATCCTTGACCCATTGGTCAGTGCGCCACATGTGCATGTGTATATTCAGCAGACCTCACGTGGGGAGTTTGTTATCGGCGGCGGTTCCGATCCCTACCCACTTTACAACACCCGCTCGACCTTGGAGATGAAGGAATCACTCTGCTCGGCGATCCAAGAGTTATTTCCATTCATCGGTCAGATGCGTTTATTGCGTCAATGGGCGGGCATAACGGACATGACGCCGGATTACAGCCCCATCATGGGATTGAGTCCGGTGGAGAATTACTATCTCGACGCCGGTTGGGGTACTTGGGGTTTCAAAGCGACACCCATCTCCGGTAAGACCATGGCGGAGCTCATTGCGACGGGCAGAGTGCCGGACTTGATAAAGCCTTTCGGGGTTGATCGCTTCCTACGTTTCGAGCAAGTCAATGAAGCCGGCGCCACTGCCGCCAGCCACTAACCATGCAAGGCTACGGAGTTGTGAAATGAAGATCGTGCCCTGTCCGTTGAACGGACCGCGCAACATCTCAGAGTTTGCCTACGGCGGTGAGGTTGAGCTTATGCCCGACCCAAACACCAGCAGCTCCGAGGAGTGGGCCGAGTACATATTCTTTAGTGACAATCCAGCGGGTGTAGTGCGCGAATGGTGGTGTCACTCGGCGACCTCCTATTGGTTTATCGCCGAGCGCAATACCGTAACCGATGAGATCGTGCGCACCTATCCGGCGAGCGAACTATTCAAAGAACGGGTGGAGTTTAAAAAGGAGTCTGAATAGGTGTCAGGTGTAAACCGATTACCAGCGCCTGCCGGTTTACTAGTCGATCATGATCAACCGATCAGTTTTGAGTTCGAAGGCAAGCGCTACAAAGGGTTAGCCGGCGATTGTATTGCCAGTGCCTTGGCCGCCAACGATCAATGGTTGATCTCACGCTCGTTCAAATACCATCGCCCCCGCGGTGTGCTCACGATGGCCGGCCAGGACGCCAATGTATTGGTGCAGCTGCCGACGGATCCCAATGTGCTGGCGGATCGCTACCCAATCACCGAGGGTCTGCGCGTGCACGGCCAACATTACACGGGCAGTTTGGAGAAAGACCGTGACGCATGGATCGGTACGTTCGCCAAGTTCTTGCCGATTGGCTTCTATTACAAGGCCTTCTACAAACCCAAGGGGGCGTGGCAGAAATGGGCGCCCTTGATTCGCAGAAAGGCGGGATTGGGCGTAGTCGATCCGACGGTTGACCCTGGCTATTACGACAAGCAGTACAAATTCTACGATGTGGTGGTGATTGGCGGGGGACCGGCGGGCATGCAAGCGGCGGTCACCGCCGCCCAGGCCGGGGCCGAGGTGCTACTGGTCGATGAGAATCCAGTGCTGGGTGGTTCGCTGACTTACGCACGTTTCGATATTGATGAACCCAATAGTGAGGTAACACGCCAGAGACTCCTGGCCGCGATAAAGGCCAGTGAGCATATCGAGGTGATGACCGACGCCACCTGTAACGGTTGGTTTACTGATAACTGGCTAGCAGTAATTCGCGGCAAGCGCCTATATAAGGTGCGTGCACGTGAGGTGGTGTTGGCGGCGGGTGTAATGGAGCAGCCGGCGACCTTCGGCAATAACGATTTGCCTGGGGTCGTCCTGGGTTCGGCCGCGCAGCGACTAATACGACTCTACGGCATCAGACCTGGTCGACGCGCTGTGATACTCACCGGTAATGATGATGGGTACGGTGTCGCGCTTGACCTGGCGGCGGTCGGTATCGACGTCGCCGCCATTGTCGATATGCGATCACAGTCACGATCGACACCACTAGTGGATGCCGTGCGTGAGGGCGGGATCAAGGTAATCTTGGGTCACACCGTCTACGAGGCCATTGGCACTGACCGACACATCAAGGCGGTCATGGTGTCCCGTATTATCAGACGCGGGCAATGCGAAGATACCGGTGATGTAATCGATTGTGATTTGCTCTGCGTGTCGGTCGGCTACATACCAACCTATCAGCTCGCGTTACACGCCGGTGCCAAGCTCCACTACGACGATGAAAGCGCCATGTTTTCGATCAGCGATGTGCCGCAACACATGCGACTGGCCGGCTCGGTAAATGGCATCTACGATCTCGACGCCGTACTGGCAGATGGTCGTCGCGCCGGGTGGTTAGCGGCAAATGCGCTTGGCCTCAAGTGGGAGAGGGAACCGCTAGCGCCGGAGAACACCGGTGCCAGCGGGCGCAACTTCGCGTGGCCGATCTTTCCACATCCCAACGGTAAGGACTTTGTCGACTACGATGAGGACCTGCAGGTAGCGGATATCATTAATGCCACCCGCGATGGTTACGAGGATGTGCAGCTGGTCAAACGCTACTCGACGGTGGGTATGGGGCCATCGCAAGGGCGTAATTCGGCGCTCACGACTGCACGTCTAGTCGCCGATGCGATGGGTCGTACGGTGGCGGAGACTGGGGTGACCACGGCACGTCCGCCATTCGCGCCGGAGCGCATCGCCCATTGTGCGGGACGAAGCTTCTATCCAGAACGCCACAGCAGCATGCACCATCGTCACCTTGAGGCGGGGGCGCAGATGTTACTGGCTGGCGTTTGGTTGCGCCCCGCCTATTACGGTGGCAAGGGTGAGCGCGACCGTTGTATGAGCGAGGAATCACTCAACGTACGCAACAACGTGGGTCTGGTCGACGTCTCAACCCTGGGCGGGATCGAGGTGCGCGGTCCCGATGCCGGTGAATTTATGAACCGTATCTACACCTTCGCCTATGTGAAACAGCAAGTAGGCCGTGGCCGCTACGTGGTGATGACCAATGAGCAGGGTGTGGTCATCGATGACGGTGTCGCCTGTCGCTTTCACGAACACCTTTACTATGTGACCGCGACCACCGGTGGTGTCGACCGCGTCTATCAGAACATGTTGCGTTGGAATGCCCAGTGGCGACTAAACATAGATGTCGGTCATGTGACTAACGCCTGGTGTGGGGTGAACATCGCCGGCCCGCGTTCGCGTGATGTGTTGGCCAAGCTATGTACAGATGTAGATTTGTCGGCCCAGGGGTTTCCTTATATGGGGGTACGCGAAGGCCGAGTGGCGGGTATCCCGGCACGACTATTGCGGGTCGGATTCGTCGGCGAGCTTGGTTACGAAGTACATGTGCCGCAGCACGGCGGCGAGGCCCTATGGGATGCGATGATGGAGGCTGGATATGCCGAGGGCATTAAGCCCTTTGGCATTGAGACGCAACGGTTGTTGCGACTCGAGAAGGGCCACATCATCATCGGTCAAGACACGGACGCCATGTCGCATCCGGGAGAAGTACACCTGGCCTGGGCGATTGCCCGCAAAAAGCCGTTCTTCGTGGGTGGTCGCTCGATCCAAGAGATCGAGCGTCGGCCGTTTTCGCGCAAACTTGCCGGGTTCGTGGTTAACGACTTGGCTGCACCCATACCCCAAGAGAGTCATTTGGTGTTGCGCGACAACGCCATGACCGGGCGTGTGACCTCTTGTTACTACTCACCGACCATCGGCAAACCTATTGGTCTCGCCTTTATGGCCCCGGACCAGGCCGTACCGGGTCAAACGGTCAGCATTAGATCGACCGGCGGTGTGTTGGTGAGGGCCGAGATCGTCGAACTGCCGTTTTACGATCCGGAAAACAAACGTCAGGAAATGTAACGCCATGGCCACTACCCAGCCGGCCCAACACCCACGTCGCAGCATGATCTATCGCATCTTGCGCGAAGCCGGCGCTGAGTTCGAGGCGTTGGCAGATGCTGCGGTCGCCATGCGTTACGCCGATGGTGGTGATGAAGTGGCGTTAGCGCGACGCTTGGGCCTGGCCGATTTATCACCGTTGGCGCGAACCGGATTCAAGGGTAGGGACACCCCCGATTGGCTCGTGACCCAGCAGGTGGCGATCCCCGATGAACCCGGCCAAGCCCGCCGTCAAAGTGACGACGCGTTGGTGTTGCGTCTATCGGCAGACGAACATGTGATCGTTAGTGACCTGCGCACGCGCTCAGAGCTGCCGGCAACCCTGGACGCGGAATGGCAGCTTAGCGCCGAGCGCATGTGTTATCACATGCCGCGTGCCGACAGCTATTGTTGGTTCGCAATCAGCGGCGAATGCGCAACTGAGATGTTGGCCAAGGTATGTGGGGTCGACCTGCGGCTCGACAAGTTCGATGATGGTCGCATTGCCCAGACCTCGCTCGCACGCATCAACGCGGTGATCGTACGCAATGATTTGGGCACCACGCCCGCTTTCTACGTGCTGGCAGACAGCGCCTCGGCGGACTATTTGTGGCCTTGTCTGATTGACGCCATGAAGGAGTTCGAGGGCGGGATCGTCGGGCTTGCCGCGCTCCGAGCGCTTGTCTGATGGGTCAGCGCGAGCAATCCACAAAGGCACACGGACCCCCGCCTTGCGCCCAACCGTGGGCCTACCTTATGCTAACCGAGCTGGATTCGCTGATCCCCACTGTTGTGGTCGGTGGTCTGCGGCGGATCTATAAAAACGTAGCCGAAAAAGCGGCGAAGTACCATAACCCATGTCTAGGAGGATATTATGATTAAGCATTTGTTTACTGCTGCCATCACGGCAATTGTTGCGCTCGGCCTGGTATCTACGGCGTACGCTGGCAATGAACGCTTTATGAAAGTCATGAAGCGCGGCGAGGTCGTGGTGGGCGTGAAGGCTGACTATAAACCCTGGGGATTTCGCGATGCTTCCGGGAAGATCGTAGGCATGGAGGCCGATATGGCCCAGGATGTGGCCGATGCCCTGGGGGTTAAGCTTGAATTGGTCCCGGTGCAGTCGTCGAACCGCATGCAGTTTCTGCAACAGGGCAAGATCGATCTCATGATCGCCACCATGTCCGATCGCTCGGATCGGCGCAAACTCGTGGGAATACCCGAACCCAACTACTACACCTCCGGCACCAACGTGTTGGCGCCAAAGAAGGTTGGCCTGAAGCAGTGGACGCAACTCACTGGCAAGCCGGTGTGCGGCAAGCAGGGCGCCTTTTATAACAAGATTGTCGCCAAGCGCTATGATGCGAAGGTCGTTGCCTTTGTCAACAACGCCGAGGCCAAGCAAGCGCTTCGCGATGGCCGTTGCATCGCCTGGGTCTACGACGATTCGTCCATCATGGCCGATCTCGCTTCTGGCGACTACAACGACTACGAAATGCCGCTAAAGACCGAGGATGACAATCCTTGGGGGTTGGCGGTCCCGCACGAAGAACTGGACAACATCTGGGGTCGGTTCATGTCTGGGATGATTTACCACTGGCATACCAGTGGGCGCCTCATCGCGCTGGAGAAAAAATGGGGTATCCAGCCTACTGAATATCTGACGATGATGAAGGCGAAACTCGAGATAGACCGAGCACACCTGAAATAATAGCTGCAGCATGATGCGCGGCGTGGGTAACCACGCCGCGCCCTGTGTGGCGGCGTGAATCACGGGCTGTCACCAGCACCACTAATGACGGGGGACTGGTGTGGAAGCATTCTTTGAATGGTTCCGGGCTCTCTACGAGCAAAGTGGTTGGAACTTCGTGTTTATTTATGAGCAGTATGAACGCGAGCGCTTCATAACCGCGATGTGGACAACTATTAAGTTATCCATCTACTGCCTGCTCTTCTCTTTAGTCGTTGGCGTCGTCGGCGCTTGGGCCCAGGGCGCTAAGTCCGCCATCGTGCGCAACGTGATGGCCGGCTACATTCAAGTATTTCGCAATACCCCGCCGCTGGTGCAGATTCTGTTCTTCTACTTCGTGCTCGGCACCGGCCTCGACCGAGCCGGCCTGATGCCGACATATGATGCCGGTGGATACTTGGAGCCGATGCTTGGTGCCTTTGGTTGGGCGGTGATCTCGCTCTCATTCTTTGCTGGCGCCTTCAACGTGGAAATATTCCGCTCCGGCATCGAGGCAGTGCCGGAATCCACGGTCGAAGCGGCTGAGGCCTTGGGCTATAGCCGTCTCATGGCCTACATCTATGTGGTGTTGCCGCTCGCATTTAGGGTAAGCCTGCCGGCGCTCAATAATAATCTGGTGAATCTGATCAAGACCACGACGCTCGCCTACGTCATCGCAGTACCGGAGATGATGTACACCGCCAACCAGATCTGGTCGGACAACGTCAATGTGCCCGAGATGATGATAGTGCTGTTCATCTTCTACGTAGGGCTGGTGGCAATTCTCGTCTACTTCATGCACAAGTGGGAACATGCGATGCGCATCCCAGGTTACGGCACGTGAGTGCGGCGATGAAACGCTGTCGGATGCTGACCGGCGTCAACACCACGGCCCCCACCCGATTGCCAGTGCTGTTGCCAAGTGCCGCCGCCACGATAGGGGCCGCCCGACGGGAACGCCACGAGGGTACCTTCAGGCTCAACCTCAAGCTCTGGCACGGCGGTGCGTTGTTACTCTTGCTTTTGATTTTTCTCGGCGTGGCCGAGGCGGCGAACGGTACCAGGGAAGGTCCTTGGGCGATATTGTGGCGCTGGAAATGGTTTGTACTGCAAGGTTTCGGCCTTAATCTACTCATTAGTTTTCTTGCGATGGCGTTGGGCACGGTGGCCGGCGCTGTCCTCGGCCTCATGCAAGTGTCGCTATTGGCCCCGGTGCGAACGAGTTCCTGGGTGGTCACGCAGTTCTTCCGCAACTCGCCGTGGCTGGTGTTGCTGTTTACGGTCATGCTGCTGCTGCCGTTCGAGATCGAGATCGGTGATACGGTGTTCCCGATTCCCGATTGGACCAAGGCGGTGATCGGGTTCTCGCTGCCGATCATGGCGAACCTCTCAGAGGTGGTGCGGGGCGCCGTGATATCGATCCCGTCCGGACAGTGGGAGTCGTCAGAATCGCTCGCCTTCAGCCGGCGCCAGACCATTTGGATGATCATCCTGCCGCAATGCTTCAAACGCATGATTCCGCCGTGGATGAATTGGTATTGTATCTTGGCGATGGCGACGCCGCTGTGTTCCATCATGGGGGTCGAGGAATCGGTTACTCATGTGTCACAGGCGATGGCGGCGGAGGACAACCGGCCAGATTTACTGACGCCATTCTATTCCTTTTTATTGCTGATTCACTTTGTCTATACATATCCGATCGCGCGCTGGACCATCAGCCTGGAGCGCAAGTTCGCGGTGAAACTCTGAGGAGGCCTGTCGTGGCTTGGGACGAATCGCAACCAATGGTGAGTATCAACGATGTGCACAAGTCCTTTGGTGAGCTTAAGGTGCTCAACGGCGTGTCGTTCGACGTCATGAAGCGAGAGGTGATCTGTATCATCGGCCCCTCGGGTTCTGGCAAGTCCACTCTCATCCGTTGCGTGAACGCCCTGAATACGATCGACAAGGGCTCGATCACGGTGCAAGGACAGGAGGTGCACGACCCCAAGTTAGATAAGCTAGAGCTGCGCAAGAAGGTCGGGATGGTTTTCCAACAGTACAACCTGTTTCCCCACAAGACCGCGCTCGAGAACGTGATGATGGCGCCTACACATGTGCTGAAACAGGACAAGGCCGAGGTCGAGGAACGTGCTTATAAGCTCATCAAGAAAGTGCGCCTCGATGGTAAGGAGCGAAGCTATCCTGGCGAGCTTTCTGGCGGACAGCAGCAACGCGTCGCCATTGCGCGCTCGCTGGCGATGAATCCAGACGTTATGCTATTCGACGAGGTGACGGCGGCGCTCGATCCCGAAACCGTCAAGGAAGTTCTGGTGACGATCCAGGAGCTTGCCGAGGACGGCATGACCTGTATGCTCGTGACTCACGAAATGGGCTTCGCGCGGGAACTGGCTGATCACATCTACTTTACCGACCGCGGCATCATTGTCGAACATGGCCCACCGGTCACATTCTTTACAGACGCCAAAGATCCGCGCACCAAAGAGTTCCTCAGCCAGATCCTCTGATCCAGCATAAGGCATTTAGGTAGCGAGTCTACGCGTATCATACGTGCAAGCGCTCGCCCTTGGCATCGTAAGGCGCCTTTAGGCTTGCTGTTACCGCAACGCGTTCGCCCGCAAGCTCGAGCGTGAACGATGCATTCTTCAATGTGGCGGCAGTCACTGGCTTACCCAGATCGATGTATCCCATCGCAACCGCGTGGCCCACAGTATGGCCATAAGCGCAAGATGTGATTTGTCCAACTATGGTCTCGCCATAGACGATGGGCTCGCCGCCATGTACCAGGACCGCCGGGTCATTGAGGGCCAACATGATGAGACGGCGGCTGGGCGGCGTCTCGCGCAGTTTGCGCAAGGCGTCCCGTCCGATGAAATTAGTGCGCTTGTCAAACTTTACGGCAAAACCAAGACCGGCCTCAAACGGTGTGTAATCCGGCGTCAAATCAGCTCCCCACGCACGATAGCCCTTCTCGATGCGGAGTGATGTAAGCGCGTTCATACCGGCATCGATCAGCCCGAGGTCACTGCCGGCCTCAAATAAGGTGTCATACACGGCTGCGGCATACTCTGTGGGTATATAGAGCTCCCAACCCAACTCGCCGACGTAAGACAATCGCGCCGCCCGACACACCGTATATCCTATTTCGATATCGCGGCTGCTGTAGTAGGGGAAAGCTTGGTTCGAAAAATCGTCAGGGCTGACGCGTGTCAATAGCTCGCGTGAACGCGGTCCCATTACACTAATGACCGCATAGGCAGAGGTCATGTCGGTTAAGTAGACGTGATCCTCATCGGCGAGATGGTTTTGGATCCAATGCATGTCGCGGGTCGCTTGCGTGGTGCCGGTGACCAACAGATAGCAGTTGTGTGTGAGTCGCATCACGGTCATGTCGCTCTCATAACCACCGTTGGCATTTAGCATCGGCGTATAAACGATGCCGCCCGGTGCGACCGCCATATCGTTCGCACACAGCCGTTGCAGCACGCGCTCGGCGCCTGTGCCCTGGACCAGTAGTTTTGTAAATGTCGACTGATCAAAGACGACGACATCGTTACGCGCCGCCCGATGCTCGATGGCGACCCGTTCGAACCAACCTGGGCGACCGAAGGTCAGATCGGTCGACACCGCTTGGTCCAGCGGAGCGAACCAAGCCGATCGTTCCCAGCCCATACGCTCTGTGAACCGCGCACCCTTGGCCAACAAACGGTCGTGCAGGGCAGTGCGACGAATATCGCGGGCGCTATGCGGCTCGCGGTGCGGATAGGTAATGGCGTAGTGCAAGCCCAAGACTTCTGGCACACGCTCGCGCAACGCCTTGACATTATTGTGGAACTGGGCAAAACGGCGGATGTCGACCGGCCAGAGGTCCATCGTCGGGTTGCCTTCCAGCATCCATTCCGCCAGCGCGCGGCCTACGCCGCCACCGCTGGCAATGCCCACCGAATTCATGCCGCAGGCAACGAAAAATCCAGCGAGCTCGGGCGCTTCGCCGATCAGAAACGAGCCGTCAGGCGTGAAACTTTCCGGTCCGTTAACAAGGGTGCGCACTTCGGCCGACTCGAGGGCTGGTATGCGATGTATTGCGTTATGCATCATGGGCTCGAAATGGTCCCAATCCTCGTTTAGGAGATCGAAGGCAAAGTTGGCGGGTAGCTGCTCAAGCGGTAGCGCCTTACCTAGTGGCTCAAAGCAACCAATCAGCAGGCCACCGACCTCGTCCCGCATGTACAAATGGCCATCATGGTCACTAAGGGTTGGCAAGTGGGGATCGACGCCGGCGATCGGTTTCGTAAGCAAATAGAAGTGCTCGCAGGCGTAGAGCGGTGTCGATACCCCTGCGTATTGAGACACCTGTCGACCCCAGAGACCGGTACAGTTGGCAACCGCGTCGCATGCAATCCGGCCGCGATCGGTCTGTACGGCTGCGATCCTGCCATTAGCAGTCTCGAAGCCGTTCACCGTGACATGTTCGATGAATTTTGCGCCACGCGCTTTTGCGCCTCGTGCCAGCGCCGCGCACAGATCGCTGGGATTGACCCTGCCATCGGAAGGCGAGTAAACCGCACCGATGACGTCATCAGCCCGCAACAGCGGCCACATCTGTTTGGCTTCAGCTGGGCTTATCTGTTGCGCCTCAACGCCGAATGCCCGCGCAAGCGATGCTTGCCTATTTATATGAGTTAAGCGGTCGCGGGTAGTGGCGATGCTCAGGCTTCCCGTTTGACGCCAGCCGGTCGCCACCGCAGTTTCTTGTTGCAAGGAAGCGTATAACTCAGCGCTATAACGGATGAGTTTGGTAAGGTTCTCGGTCGATCGAAGTTGACGCACTTGCGCAGCCGAGTGCCAAGTGGTGCCGCTGGTCAATTGTTCGTGTTCGAGCAGCACTACATCTGCACATCCGAGCTTTGCAAGATGATAGGCGGTGCTGCAGCCGATGACGCCACCGCCAATCACAACCACTCTGGCGGCACTTGGTAGGGTTTGAGCCACACTGGTTTTCGTGTTTGTGCTTGTACACTATTGTAACATTGGTAAACGTTAAATAGCGTTGCCGCTAGTTGCGGCCAGCCGTGGCTTGCACTAGGTTTGGTAGAGGCCAACCGCCTAAGGTCCGTAATGTGATAAACGAGTCTCCGCGAGCGGGCACAAAAGACATCGCCCGCGCCCAGCGAATATCCTTTGAATTCTCCGGTAAGGCCGGCGAGTACTTTAAGATCTGGATTGTCAATATATTGCTGACGATTCTCACCCTAGGTATTTATTCGGCATGGGCCAAGGTCCGCCGCAAGCGATATTTTTATGGCAATACTCACCTTAAGAGCAGTACGTTTGAGTATCACGCTCAACCGGTACAGATCTTGAAGGGACGACTAATTGCGTTCGGCGCCTTCGTTGTCTATGCGGCGGTGGACGCTGTCGTCCCGCTTGCCGCCGCCGTACTGGCAATATTGTTTGTACTTGCAATTCCGTGGCTGGTAATAAAGGCGCATGCCTTTAACTCGAAAAACTCGTCCTACCGAAATCTTAGGCTTAACTTCAAAGGCAATTACACTAGGGCGCTGGGGATATATATTGGCCTGCCAATATTAAGTGTTATTACGCTTGGCCTTGCCTATCCGGCTTATATGTATCAGCGCGCCAAGTTTGTGGTCGCGAACAGCGCCTATGGCACGGCACCGTTCTCGTTCTCGGCCACGGCGGGCGCTTTTTATCTCATCGCCCTAAAGGCGGTTGGCATGGCCATCGCCGCCGCTGCTTTTCTTACTGTGCTCGTACGCGGCCTTGGGGCCTTACCCACGACGGTCGCTCAACCGGCGCCGCCCGTGGGTGGTCCGGCAGCGCTACTTATTGTAGTTGGCGGTATTCTTGCGTTTTCCGCCATCAGGGCGTACCTGGACACCGCTGTCGCCAACCTCGTCTGGAGCAATGTCAGAGCTAGCGGCAATGAATTCCAGAGCACATTGCGCACCCGTCATATGCTCTGGCTTTACCTGAGCAACGCGGTAGCAATCGTTCTGTCTTTGGGGTTGTTGATTCCATGGGCGCAGATTCGCACCATGCGGTATCGTTTGGAGAATCTCAAGTTGTTAGCGAAAGATGATCTCGATGGTTTCGTCGCCCGCGAGCGAGAGAAGGTTAGCTCGGCCGGAGAAGAGATCAGTGAATTCTTTGATCTAGATATCGGTATATGAAGGTTCTGAAAGCCGACTTCTACGATGGAAACACCTCGGCAAGACACGAGGTGGAGATTCAGTTCGGACCCCGCGGCCAACTACGGATCAGCGGTCTTGAGCGAGAACTCATAGTCCCGTTGTCGCAATTGCAAATTTCACCACGCATTGGCAATACGCCACGCAGTATCTATCTACCCAACGGTGCAAAATGTGAAGCGCTCGATAACGATACTATCGATAGCGTATTGGAGCGTTACGGGCAAGGTACTTGGCAGCGCCTTTTACACAAACTCGAGAGTAGGCTCGTTTATGTGGTGTTGGCGCTGGTTATCACGGTCATCAGCGTTTGGGGTCTTGTGCAATACGGCGTGCCCGCCTTGGCCGAACGCGTGGCTCGCTCGCTGCCGACTTCGGTCGATGAAACGCTGGCTGGCCAAGCACTATCGGTGCTCGACCACAGTTTTTTTTCGCCATCGGAATTAGATGCCGAGAAACAGCGTGAACTGCGTACGCTACTAGCCAGTATCACACAGCGCATCGAAGATACGCATGTATATCAATTGGAGTTTCGCCGTGGGGTCGGCGCCAACGCTTTCGCATTACCGTCAGGTCTTATCGTGGTCACAGATGAATTGGTAGGACTTGCGGAAAACGACAACGAAATACTCGCAGTATTGGCCCACGAGGTCGGCCATGTTGTGCATCGCCACCAACTCCGTCGTCTGCTGCAAGATTCTGTCACGATACTGATCATCGCCAGTATAGCCGGTGACGTGACGTCACTGACCTCGCTTTCTGCCACATTACCGGCGCTTATCTTAGAAACCAAGTATTCTCGAGACTTCGAGAGAGAGGCTGACCAGTTCACATTGCGATACTTACGCGACAACAACATTCGTCTGCATCACTTTGCCGATATCCTGTTACGCTTGGAGAAAGAAAGACCGTCCTCAGGCCTAGGCGGTGATTATCTTGCTTCACATCCCGCTACAAAAGAACGCGCAAGGTTGTTCCGAGAATAACGATTGGCTCTTTCTGCAAGCGCGCTACCATTCGATGCTATACTGACACCCACGTTCGGGATAAGTGTCTGAAAAATGGCGTAATCGTAGAACTTGGGTTGTGGCGAAATCATACAAACACGGTGATGCTGGGCGACCCCGGGTGGGTTTATTCGTAACCTGTCTGGTCGATCTGTTTCGTCCTAGCGTTGGATTCGCTGCCGTGAAGTTACTACGGGCAGCCGGTTGCGATGTCGAAATTCCGCGGGCGCAAACGTGTTGCGGTCAACCAGCCTATAACAGCGGCGACGTTAAAGATACTCGCGAGATTGCTAAGCAGGTAATTGATGCCTTCGAGGAGTTCGACTATGTGGTAGCGCCATCAGGGTCGTGCGCGGGCATGCTGAAATTGCACTATCCTACGCTATTCGTCAGTGATGTGGTATGGCAGCAACGCGCTCGGGCGTTAGCTGTGCGTTGTCATGAGCTCGTGAGTTTCATCACTGATGTTTGCGGCATGGATAGTGTCGATGCAAGCTTCGATCAAAGCGTTACTTATCATGATTCGTGTTCTGGATTACGCGAACTCGCCATTCATGCACAACCGCGCAGATTATTAGCAAGTGTGCGCGACCTAAGATTGTCCGAGATGTGTGATGCCGACGTGTGTTGCGGCTTTGGTGGTACCTTTTGTATCAAATATCCGGAGATCTCGGCGCGTATGGTTTCGGATAAGATGGCAAACACCGAAGCAAGTGGTGCCAACAACGTGCTTGGTGGCGACCTCGGTTGTCTACTGAATATTGCCGGCGCTCTAAAACGCCACGGTAGCAAGATCAAGGTCTACCACGTTGCCGAGATATTGGCGGATATGGCGGATGTTCGAGCTATCGCTGAGGGCGAGGAGCCCAAATGAGAGTGACCTCACAAGCGTTCCGCACCCGTGCCGCGGTGGCACTGAAAAACGTCGAGCTACAACGCGCCATGGCGAAGGCAAAGGGTGGTTTCGTAGACAAGCGCCGCGTCGCGATAGAAGCACTGCCTGAGTTCGAGCAACTACGATCGGTTGCACGCGAGATTAAAGAGCACACGCTGTCGCACCTGGACTATTATCTGGAGCGATTCGAATCTCAGGTTATCGCCAGCGGTGGCCACGTGCATTGGGCGCGCACACCGGCCGAGGCCTGTGAAATCGTCGTTGGTATATGCGGTGGTGTTGGCGCCCGGTCCGTCACCAAGGGCAAGTCCATGGTGGGCGAAGAGATTGCCATCAACCCGGCACTCGAAAACGCAGGATTGGAGGTTATCGAAACTGACCTCGGTGAATACATTATTCAACTAGCAAAGGAGCCGCCTAGCCATATCATTGCTCCCGCCGTGCATAAGACGCGCGATCAAGTTACCGATCTTTTTCAAGAACACCACAGCCGCTATGGTTATAACCAGCGAGTGACCGAAATACCGGATATTGTCAACGAGGCGAGGCAGGTACTTCGGGATGCATTCTTAAGTGCCGACGTCGGCATTACCGGTGCCAATTTTCTCGTTGCCGAAACCGGGTCCACCATTATTGTCACTAACGAGGGTAATGGCGATCTAACCAACACACTTCCGGCTGTGCATATCGTCACCGCAAGCATCGAGAAGGTGGTGCCAACCCTTGAGGACGCCACTGCAATATTGCGTTTGTTAGCAAGAAGCGCGACCGGCCAGGAGATGTCAAGCTATACCACCTTTTCGACCGGTCCGAGACGTAGCACTGACCTCGATGGACCGAAAGAGTTTCACGTGGTACTCGTAGACAATGGCCGTTCACAAATGCTCGGTAACGAATTTCACGAGATGCTGCGTTGCATACGTTGCGGTGCCTGCCTAAACCATTGTCCGGTTTATGGTGCTGTCGGTGGTCATGCTTACGGTTGGGTGTATCCGGGTCCCATGGGTTCAGTGCTGACGCCACTGATGGTGGGGCTCGAGAAGGCAAACCATTTACCAAATGCTTGTACCCTAAACGGGCGCTGCGAGCAGGTGTGCCCGATGAGTATCCCTCTACCCAAAATGTTGCGCCAGTTGCGCGTGCGTGAGTTCGAGCAACGGCTGACACCAGCGCGCATGCGATGGGGGCTTTCGATCTGGACGTACCTCGCGAGACGACCACATTTATATCAGCCGGTCATGAGTATTCTCGTTCGTTTGCTCGAGATCCTGGGGCGCAAGCGTGGACGATTCCGATACTTACCGTTTGCACACGGCTGGACCAAAGTACGCGACATGCCAGCACCTCAGGGCCAAACGTTTCAGCGGGCCTGGAGGCAATCGGGCGACGGAAGCAGGTTATGAATAATAATGCACGCGAACAAATTTTGTCAGACATCCGTCGGGCGCTGAATCGGACGACGTCGCTACACAAATCCGTTAGCGCCGCGTTGATGGCGCGACTAGCGGGGCATAGCGTTCATGTTCAGCCCGTGGTGGAGACGGACCTTGTTAATCGATTTATTGCAAAGTCAAAGGCGGTAGCGTCGACGGTGGTAACCGTGCCGTCTTTGATGCAAGTTCCGGAAGCTGTCACTCAATACCTGACGACCAGTTCGCAGAAGTTAGAAGTTGTAATGGCGCCAGATCCGCTGCTTGATGATATCGACTGGCCGACGTCTATGAAGATCGAACGGCGACAAGCAGGGCGGCAAGACGTTGTATCTATCACTGGGGTATTCGCAGCAATCGCCGAGACTGGTACCCTGGTATTGTTGTCGGGTGCTCACAGCCCGACGACGTTGAATTTTCTGCCCGATATTCACATCGCTATTGTGCGGCGCCAGCAGATTATAACGCATATCGAAGATGTGTGGCGGCAAATACGATCCGAGTTGGAGGGCATGCCGCGCACGGTCAATCTAATTACTGGCCCCTCGCGGACAGCAGATATCGAACAGACGATACAGTTGGGTGCTCACGGACCCCGTAGCCAGCACGTGATCGTCGTCGATGCTGAATAGCCGAATGAGAGGCATGTTAGTCGTCACTGCGAAGTTTCTTGTAAAGGTCGATTAGCATTCCAGCCGTCGCTCCCCAGATATACCGATTTTCATATTCAATGACATCGAACGTGCGCTCGATACCATCGAAATACCGAGACTCCCGGCGATGGTTAGATGCATCAAGGATATAGTCAAGCGGCACTTCGAATATGTCAGCCACTTCGAATTCGTCAGGTGACAAACTAAAGCCTACTGATACCAGTCCGACGACGGGTGTGACGAGAAAACCGGTACCGGTTTTGTAAAGGTCGAGATAGCCGACGATCTCCACGAAATGCGGCTCAAGACCGATTTCTTCTTCAGTTTCCCGCAAGGCGGTTGCAGTCGGACTCTCGTCTTCCGGATCGACGCGCCCACCTGGAAAGCTGATTTGGCCAGCGTGGTCATGAAGGTGTTGGGTCCGTTGCGTCAAGAGGATGGTACTGTCGCCGGGTCGATCTATTACCGGAACCAGTGCCGCCGCCGCGATTAGTGACTGTGACCTGTCATCGTCAGTATGAGCCCGAGTGGCTGGGCGACTTTGATTGCGGTCAAGGCAAGATTGCGACAGTCGATTGGTCAAAAGCGCGCGCACCGTATGTCCGCCTATTGAATCTGTTGGTATTAATCCTAGGCGGATTTGGCCTGTGTCACAAGTGCTCGCTGTCGCCAACTCGGAAACAAACGGGCGACTACAAGTGCCGACAAGCACTGACCAGCAGTACATGCATATCGTTAAAAGGTGGCGCTTTGCCGTGTTGAGTGAGGAACTCGGCTTGGGCCGCGTAGGCGGCGGGTTCGAGCTCACGCATACACCCCACTTGTTTGTCGATACCGTGGCGATATTGGAGATAGTGCACGAGTTCGTGTATCAGCACCGCCTGGCCCTCGATTGTAGTTAGGTCCTCATCTTCTAGCAGATAGATGTGGCCATCGCGAAAGTTATACAGGCCGGCGACACTAACGGTTTCGGGCTCTAGGCCCTGGGGGACGTCGCCTTGGTAAAGAATGCGAACAAGTTGTTCGTGCGGAACCGTGGCCACGTTGGGAAAATGGGAGCCGTCATGCGTCATTGGCGTATGGCCGCTGATCCACATCAACAGAGCGAGCGTAAGCTCTTTCATCGTGCACCCCCTCGCGCGTCGGAGCCGTATTACCCATATCGGCACCGAAGCCGTACTATTTGCCCGCTGACCCGCGCGTTAAGTAGGGAAATTGCAATATGCGTGCCAGCGAAATCAGCGGTTTATAATTGCGATCTTACTGGTCATACAGAGTATTATTATGCCGCCACGGGTCAGGTATGCCGCCCGGCAAGGGGTTTCTGTCTGCCGCGGGTGGGGCACGTGACCCCGGCGACACCTCAGAAAATAGGAGAAAAATGGTGACAAAAGCGATACGTGTACATGAGCTAGGTGGTCCGGAGGTCTTGCGTTGGCAAGACATCGATGTTGGGGAGCCACAAGCAGGGGAGGTTCGCGTTCGACACACGGCGATTGGCCTTAATTTTATCGATGTTTACTTTCGCCAGGGAACCTATCCTAGCCCGCAAATGCCGTTTGTGCCGGGGATGGAGGCAGCCGGTACGGTGGAGGCAGTGGGGCCCGATGTTACTGCCGTCAAGGTAGGCGACCGTGTCGCGTATGGTCGTGACAAGGGGGCTTACGCGGAACAACGTTTGCTGCCAGCGGACCGGTTAGTAGTGATACCTAATAATGTTGACGACCAGACGGCAGCCGCCATGATGTTAAAGGGCATGACCGCGCGCTATCTACTTCGAAGCTGCTACCACGTAAAGCCGGGTGATACCATTTTGTTTCACGCTGCCGCGGGCGGGGTTGGACTTATTGCTTGTCAATGGGCCAAACACCTTGGCGCCACCGTTATCGGTACCGTAAGTTCCGAGGCCAAGGCCAAGCTCGCTGCCGATCATGGTTGCGACCACCCAATCATCTACGCTAAGGAAGATTTTGTCGAGCGTGTCCGTGAAATTACCAAGGGCGAAGGGCTGCCGGTGGTTTACGATTCCGTCGGTAAAGACACGTTTATGCGCTCGCTCGATTGTCTGCGGCCATTCGGATGCATGGTAAGCTTCGGACAGTCCTCCGGCGCGGTTCCACCGCTTGATATCGGTGTGTTGAGCCAGAAGGGCTCGCTCTTTCTAACGCGGCCGACGCTGATGACTTACGCTGCCAAACGTGAGGATTTTGTCGCTATGGCGCAAGATCTTTTCGATGTGGTAGGCACTGGTGCCGTTAGGATTGAGGTGAATCAGACTTATCCACTAAGCGCCGCCGCCGAGGCCCATCGCGCCCTAGAAGCACGCGAAACGACTGGCTCAACCGTACTGATTCCATAAAGGGGTGTTCGAATGACGATAAAGGTGGGTGACAAGATCCCAAACGTGACGCTGCAACATATGACCAGCGACGGCGTTAAACCCATTACAACCGGTGAAATATTCAACGGTAAACGCGTCGTGTTGTTCGCGGTTCCGGGCGCCTTTACGCCGACATGTTCGGCGAAACACCTTCCCGGTTTCGTCGCCAATGCAGACGCGATTCGCAGCAAGAACGTGGACGCCATCGCCTGTGTGTCGGTCAATGACGCCTTTGTCATGAACGCATGGGCCAACGACCAGGACGTGGGCGACAAGATCTTGATGCTCG
>JAOTYM010000170.1 GCA_029861845.1 Gammaproteobacteria bacterium
GGTCATCAGGTTGACCCTATGGTGGAAGCTGTCGCCGCTCGTGTGGCTGGTGTTCTTGTTGGTCGTGCTGTTCATTCCGATGCAGTGGGGAGCCCCGACCGGTGCGGTTACTATGTTCCAGCACGTGGTGGAAGTTGTACCCAGCGTAACAGGTCGAGTCGTCGAGGTGGCGGCACAACCGCTCATCCCGATGAAGAAAGGCGATGTGCTGTTCAAGATCGACCCGCGCCCTTTTCAGTACGAGGTCGATCGGCTCAAGGCGGGGTTGACCGAAGCGGAGCAGGCCATTCCGCAGCTTAAAGCGGCGCTCGATTCAGCGAAGGCGGCAGTCGCACAGGCGACGTCCGAGCGGAATCGCGCCAAGCGTGAATACGATCGTAACCTAGATCTTCAGAAACAAGGGGCCGCGCCTGAGCGCGAGGTTGTACGCTGGCGTACCGCGTACCAAACGGCAGAGGCCGCCATTCGCGATGCCAAGGCGCGCCAGGAGAAGGCCCGGCTTGCTTACGTAGCGGATACGACGGTGGCGCAGCTACGCGCCCAGCTCGACGACGCCGAGTACGACTTAGGCCAAACTACGGTTACGGCACCTTCGGACGGTTTCGTCATCGGTCTTACGCTGTTACCGGGCCAGCGGGTGTCGCAACTCGTGGCACGTGGCTGGATGAGCTATGTCGATCAAGAACACACGCGCCTGATAGCGGGTATCAACCAGAACATGTTGCGTCATGTTAATGCCGGCCAGCGCGGCGAAGTCGTACTCAAGCTATATCCGGGCAGGACTTTTGGTGCGACGGTAGAGTCCATCGCGTATATGACGCCGCAAGGGCAACTGCCGCCGAGCGGTATTGCACCTATGGCCCCGACTTCCCAGCAACTGCCCGCGCCTTACGGGGTGGTACTGCAACTTGATGAAGACGCGCCAGCCCTGCATCGAATTCCCGGCGGTGCAGTGGGCACCGCCGCGATTTACACCGACAGCGTTAGAGCGACCCACCTCATTCGGCGCGTAATGATCCGGATGGAGGCGTGGTTGAACTACATTGTCCCATGGTAACAAGATTGCTAGCGGCACTACACAAGGTGTGCGCTTCAAGGGTAAGTTCGAAGACAATTACATTATTTTTGCGTCTTATTCTCTACGGCGCAAGGTTATTGGGAATAACGTCGCCGGCGAACTCATTGTATTGTGCATGACAGTGCGCGCCATGTGGTTGCAGTATAGTGTGTCTTCACCCTAGACGCTCAGGACTCCAGACTAATGATGCATGGATCAGTGACAACAACCAGGTGAGGACCACGACATGAAAAGGTCAGCATTCGTCGCCGGCTTTGCCGCCCGTTTTGGAGTGAAGCAAACAACCAAATTACTGAGCATCACCCTGGCGATGGCGCTGATCACTTGCGTGGCCGGTTTTCCCCGGCCAGTCATTTCCGCAGAGTCGGAGATCACCGACCTTGCTGTGCTTCCGCAAAGCCAGTGGCCGCGCGAGATTGTTACGACGAAAGGCGTGATCGTGGTTTACCAGCCACAGCCTGAAGAACTCGACGGCAATATATTCAGGGCCCGGGCGGCTATCGGTGTCGAACCGCACGGCAAGGCTCCCGTGTTTGGCGTGGTATGGTTTGAAGCGCGCCTTGAAACCGACCGCGCGAAACGAACCGCACTGGTCACCGAGTTGACCGTCAAGGAAGTACGTTTCCCGAATCAGGACGAGAACAAGGTCAGGACACTGAGCAGCCTGCTGGAGTCGGAGATCCCAAAGTGGAACCTGCCGATCGCGATGGACGAGCTAATCGCGACGCTGGAGTCAGCGGAAACACGTGCTGAAACTTCGCAAGAACTCAACACAGAACCGCCGGTGATACTTTTCTATTCAGAACCCGCAGTGTTGATCACCATTGATGGTGAACCGCGCCTGGTTGATTCAGAAAAAAAGAACATCCAGCGCGTCATGAACACGCCGTTTACCATTTTGTTCGATACGAAGAAAAAGGACTACTACCTGTATGCGGACAAAGACAGCTGGTACAAAGCGTCCGATATCAAGGGCGACTGGCAGCCTGTTGACAAGGTTCCCGGGAAGATAACCAAGCTTGCTCCTGAAGAGGAAGCAGCCGACGACCAGAAAGATGCGGGTGACGATGATGATGGAATAGAAACCGGTCCGCCACCAAAGATTGTAGTTGCCACCGAACCGACCGAGCTCATCTCGACCAACGGTAAGCCGGAGTACACACCCATCAAGGATACGAGCCTGTTATACGTCAGCAACACAGATAGTGATGTTTTGATGGATACAAAAACCCAGGAATACTACGTATTGCTGTCGGGCCGCTGGTTTGCCAGCAAGTCACTGGAAGGACCCTGGCGTTACGTGACGGTACAGGATCTTCCCGAAGAATTTAAAAAGATTCCCGAAGATTCCGAGATGGGTACCGTACTCTACGCCGTTCCGGGGACCGACGTCGCCCGTGAATCGGTGATGGACACGCAAATCCCGCAGACCGCGGCCATCGACAGGAAGAAGGCCAGCCTGACGGTTGAATACGATGGCAAACCCAAGTTCGAAAAAATTAAAGGTACGCAGATGCGATGGGCGGTGAATACCGCCACACCCGTGATCCGCGTAAAGAACAATTTTTATGCGGTCGACGAGGCAGTCTGGTTTGTTTCCAACACTGCCGAGGGACCGTGGGCGGTCGCAACGTCCGTGCCGGATGAAATCTACACCATTCCACCGGATTCGCCGGTCTATAATGTTACCTTTGTGCGCATCTACGGCGTGACCGATGAGGTCGTCTATGTCGGATACGCGCCCGGGTACACCAACACCTATGTTTACAACACGACGATCGTCTACGGCACGGGTTATTACTGGCCGGGCTGGTATGGCTATTACTACTATCCGCGTTATTGGACCTGGGGCTACCATGTAAGGTGGCACCCCTATACCGGTTGGCGCTTTGGCTACAGTTACAGTTACGGTCCGTTCGCCTTTCATATCGGACATGGCCGATGGTACCGCGGCGGCTGGTGGGGGCCGGGCCGTTACCGGGGCTACCGCCGTGGCTATAGGCACGGGTACCGCAGAGGCGGGAGAGCCGGTTACCGAGCTGGATACGGAGCGCGCAGGCGGAGTGCGGCGCGGCAGAACATGTACAAGAGCAACCGCAACCAGGCGCGCGCAGCGCCGACTTCATCCGCCGCCAGATCTAACGCGATGAGCAACCGCGCCCAGGCCGGCGGTGCCGGCAGACGCTCCAACAACGTCTACGCGGACAAGAACGGCAACATCCACCGCAAGATGGACCAAGGCTGGCAGCAGCGATCAGGCGACGGTTGGCAATCCACGCAGGGGCGCGACAGCCGCCGCAGTCCGCAACAGGCCCAGCAGAGGCAGCAACAAGGGCAGAGTCGTTCCAGCCGGTCGGGCGGCACCAGCGATCTCAATCGCAGCGCCAATGCCCGTCAGCGCGGCCAGCAAAGGTCCAACAGCTACCAGAGGTCGAGGGGAGGCGGCGCGCGGCGGGGAGGTGGTCGACGCAGGTGACAGTGTGCTGTCTGGGTGTGACTCGTTACCCGGTGTAATGGCTAGGTGAAAAGGGGACCAAGATGCCGCTGAAAAAGTTCTGCTCGCCCGTGCTGACTTGCATCTTTGTCGCCGGAAATCTCCTCGTATCGAGATGGCACGATGCATATCGCCTTAGAGCCCTTGGATTTCATCGCTCGTCTCGGCGCCCTGGTGCCCAAACCCGGGGTCAACCTGACCCGTTTTCACGGCGTGTTTGCGCCGAACTACCAGGGGCGCGGTGGTAAGATCCCAGGCAAAAAGACCCAGACGATCACCATGCTCAAAATAGTGAAATGGTTTGGCCGCGTGGCTATCGTGGTGGTCAGCATCGTGCTGACTATCATGGTCGTGCGTGCCTTCGATGCCCGACGTCTGCCGGATCTGCAGCCGTGGCATACAGCCGTGTTCACCGAGGAATATCGCGTAACATCAACGGATAGTAATCTTTCCTTAAAGGAGTTTCTTGAACGTGAAGACCGGCTCTTCGAAGAACTCAGCACAAGGGTCGATGTCAAGCCACGCGACAATCCCGACGCGATCTTAAGCCGTTACGTGATGGGTAGTAGAGCCTATCCTGGCCGGTTCACTCGCAATTGGAATCGCTCCTACGAACTCATACCCGACAACCCTAAAGGCGGCGTGGTGCTGCTGCACGGATTGACTGATTCCCCTTACAGTATGCGCGCGATCGCGGAAATCTTTCACAGCCAGGGTTTCTATGTGCTAGTCCCACGGTTACCGGGGCACGGTACGACACCATCGGCGTTGCGCTCGTGGTCAAATATACGTTGGAGTCGTTTGTCGATAGCGGCCTTGCCCGGCCTGCCGTCAACCAGAGCAGACTGGATCAATCTCACCGGTTCCGAAACCGCGCCCAATATCGCCGAGATCTATGTGCTGGACGACCACGTCAAGCTGGTACTAGAGGTCTATGTCGGCGATCTAAAGACGTTTGAGGAGCTGATACCGGATGGGTGGCTGAAAGAACTCGGTGGACATCAGCTTGACTCGATCAATGGCTTGCCAGTAGCTACTCGTCAGTGGAGTAAGGCTATAATCTCAACCCATGGGATGTGACCAGACCCTCAGCTTGTTAAAACGCCACCGCCCCGACTTGAATCGGTTCGGGGTTAAGTACATAGCGGTGTTCGGCTCAGTCGCCTGTGATGATGCTAGTCCCGAGAGCGATATCGATATCCTCGTCGAGTTCGAGCACAGACCTGATTTCGATCGATACATGGATCTAAAGTTCTATCTGGAGGACCTTTTAAAGCGTCGAGTGGACCTGGTTACGTACAACGCCCTAAAGCCGCGCATGCGCCCGATTGTTGAGCGAGAGGCGATTCGTGTCGCGTGACTGGCGATTGTATCTCGACGATATGCGAGAGGCGTGCGGCAAGATCGTTCGCTACATAGGCGATATGAACAAGGACGCGTTTATCGCCGATGAGAAAACCTATGATGCAGTCCTACGAAACCTCGAAGTCATTGGGGAGGCGAGTAAACAGTTGCCATCTGAGGTACAGTCTCGGCGTTCTGAGGTCGACTGGCGGAAAGTCGCCGGATGACGGGATGTGATCGCCCACGCCTATTTCGGAATCGATCATGAGATTTTGTGGGATATTGTCCGGAATAAAGTTCCGCTACTCGTGGATGTGATTAAGCGTATCGATGCCGAATCGCCGGAACAAACCGGCGGCGCCGATTGACTCGAACTATCCGCGGATATTGGTTCCACCCCCCAATGTTTCGGACGGCGAGGCAATATAGTGCTTTCTCGCGTCGACAAGAAATTCCACCTCAAACTGAGTGATTCATTTATGCGCGTAGGACGGTTATTGCCTTTTGTCATGTTGTTGGCTGTAACGTCGATGGCGCGTGCAGACTGGATCAACCTCACCGGTGCCGAAACCGCGCCCAATATCGCCGAGATCTATGTGCTGGACGACCACGTCAAGCTGGTACTAGAGGTCTATGTCGGCGATCTAAAGACGTTTGAGGAACTGATACCGGACGAGTGGTTGAAGGATCTCGATGGGCAGCGGTCAGCGCTGGCTGAACTACATCGTTCCGTGGGGAGAAGATTGTTAGCGGTGCTGCGCAAGGTATGCGATTCAAGGGTAAGTTCGAGGATAACTATGTTCTTTTCCTTTCCGGCTCCATCGCCCTCCGACGCTAGTTAGGTCAGTTTAGGTTCTGCAAAAACACGGAAGCAATCACTTTGGCCAAGGTTATAAAATGGTTTGGCCGCGTGACCGTCATTTTGGTGAGCATCGTGCTGACCATCATGGTCGTGCGTGCCTTCGATGCCCGCCGCCTGCCGGATCTGCAGCCGTGGCATACCGTCGTGTTCGATGAGGAATATCGTGCAACATCAATGGATAGTAATCTTTCCTTAAAGGAGTTTCTTGAACGTGAAGACCGGCTCTTCGAAGAACTCAGCACAAGGGTCGATGTTAAGCCATGCGACAATCCCGACGCGATCTTAAGCCGTTACGTGATGGGTAGTAGAGCCTATCCTGGCCGGTTCACTCGCAA
>JAOTYM010000072.1 GCA_029861845.1 Gammaproteobacteria bacterium
ACTATGAGTTACATTCATTGGGGCGATCTCGTATGCCGATCGCGGTTTTCAGGCATATTTTAATATACCCACAAGCACAGGTTCGCACCACGCCGTGGGCTTTATTCAATGGTGATTAAGGTATAGTTGAGCAATAGCACGGCTAGCAACAGGGGTACACATGCAGCAATTTAAGGTTGGACACGCCCGGGGGGCTACTTGGCAGCAGGTGGCGGAGGCATGTCTAACGCAGATCGGCGATATTCCAGGTACCGGCAATTTAGGATTCCTGTATGTGACCGATACGCTGGTTGCACAGTTGTCGGAAATTTTCACCCATTTCAGGGACGTCACCGGTATCGAAAATTGGGTGGGCACTGTTGGCATGGGCATATGTGGCAGCGGTCGCGAGTATTTCGATGAGCCGGCAATTGCAGCTTTGATCGGGGAATTTCCCGATGATTCTTTCCGCGTTTTCCCCACTATCAAATCAAGCACAGAAAATTTCGTGCGTGATAACGAGAGTTGGTATGCAACCATCAGCTCTCATTTTGGTATCGTGCACGGAGACCCACGCAACGCCAACATTCCGGAGTTCGTCGAGCAATTGGCGAATGAGATTATTGGGGGGTTTCTCGTCGGTGGTTTAACGTCGTCTCGCGGTTCTTACTCGCAGATCGCAAGCAGCATAACAGAGGGCGGTATATCCGGGGTGCTATTTGCCGATGAGGTCCCTGTGATCACCGCGCTAACCCAAGGTTGTGCGCCAATCGGCGTCCAGCACGAAATCACAGAGTGTGATGGCAACGTGGCGATCACACTCGACGGGCGCCCCGCTTTCGATGTGTTTGAAGAAGAAGTTGGGGATTTGATAGCACGCGAACCCAGGCGCGCGGCCGGATATATCTTTGCCGCTCTGCCAATCAAGGGGTCGGACACCGGTGACTATGTAGTACGGCATCTTGTGGGGTTTGATCCGGAAAAGCGCTTGCTGGCGGTGGGCGATACGCTGGAGGCCGGCAGCACGATGATGTTTTGCCGCCGAGATACGGATAGCGCATACAAAGACATGCTGCGAATGATGCAGAGCCTAAAAGACCGTACTGACGGCACCCCGAAAGGCGGCGTCTATTATTCTTGTGTCGGTCGTGGGCCCAACCTATTTGGCCAAAATTCAGAGGAACTTAAGGTCATACAACAGGAATTGGGCGACTTTCCCTTAGTTGGCTTCTTTGGCAACGGTGAGGTCTCTCATAATAGGCTTTATGGCTATACTGGTGTTCTAGCCCTATTCTTATGAGCGGACAGGCGTTAGCAGCTGGTCAGTTCGATGGAGTTGATAATGGAGCTCGCACTGCCACAGTGGCTTTTTTTTGACAAGTACACCGACGAAAAGCGGGAAAACCTTACCGATGCCCAGGTCGGGGAGCGCATCGAAGAAGAACGACGCTTGTTCTGTGCGACCTGCCGAAGTCTAATAACAACTCAGGACGATCGCATTAGTATCCAGGGCGGACAGGAACATACCTTCATGAATCCCCATGGCTATCAGTTTCATATCGGCTGCTTTCGTGATACTCGTGGGTGCACGCAGGTTGGCCAAGAGGTATCGGCCTGGAGCTGGTTCAGAGGGTTTACTTGGCGCATCACGTTGTGCGGGAGCTGTGAAACACACCTGGGGTGGTTATTCCGCGCGCCAAATGAACGCTTTCACGGTTTAATCCTTAACCGGCTGACGTCAGTGCATTGAACGTCTCCCGCAGGAGCAGGAACGGCGTATTTTTTCAGTTCGCTTTGTAGATCTCGCTATCCGGTCGAAACGCTAACCACGCAAACGCGAAGTGGGCACCGGCGTCGATCCCTATCAAACGTTTGCCCTTAAGGGGTCCAGCCACCGCTTGCCCCAATCCGTTCCACCGCGTGCCCGTTTCCCGATCGACGACGTTATCGCCGGAAAGCTCAAAATTGAGAACACGATCATCGATACGACGGTCGAAACCGTTCGCGGCTGGGATTAACCTGGAAGAGGCGATCGTTCCTGCATCGAGGGCGGACAGCACTGAGCGATCATGAATGATCACTAGCGGTAGGCCGGCGAATTCATCATTGATAACACCGCGTTCTTTGAGCTGGCTGTAGGGATAAATGCGACTGCGGCCTTTACGGATCACGCCAAGGACGCGCTCCATGGCGGGCAGTCTTTTGTCCACAGGATCGGTAAATAGGAATGGTTGATCCCCTATTTGGTCGTAGCCGCGGTAAGGATTGCGCCCATACGGTCGGAAATGACCAGTTTTCTTCGAAAGAATCTCGCCTGATGGATAGGCTTTCTTGAAGTCCTCATAAGCCACGATCTGAGAAGGAACCTCCACCAATTTGGTACCCATATACTCGCCAACGATGCTGGTGCCAATAAACTGTTGCCACCAACTTTCTGTCTGGCGGTCGTACATCACGAGATCGCTCTTTCGCAGCTTGCCGGTGGTCCCGAAGTCCAGCAGCTTCCCGTTAATACGCCGATCAAAAACAATGGAGGCATTGCACAACGGACAAAATGTCACCGAGATCGGTAATCCGCGGAACGTATCATTGACGATCTCGTGATAGATCAAGATTTGTAACGGATAAGCCCGGGCGTGAGCCTGATGCTGAACCACGATGACGGGCTCGCGCCCATCCAACCAACCATCGGCATCTTCGCTCGACACAAACTTAGGGTCATCGATAGCCGGGATGCCATCCTTGGGTGGTCCGCCAGACATGATTTCATTCAGATCCACCGAGGCCCGCGAGAAATCGGTCTTCGGCCACTCACTTTCCCACCGGATTTCCGCCTTCACCAACATCCCCGACCAATTGAGCGCCCACCACCCCACGGTGGCCAAGACGAAAATCCGGATAGATCTATAAAACCATGATTTTGAATGCAAAATAGCGTGAACTGGTGCGTACATGAGTGAATTCCGTTGGACGTGATTGGATATAGACCGTCCGAGGCTCAGAGATCTTTCCCTTAATTATAACTGTCCGGAGTTGGCCGCTCATCCGCATCTGGCCATCAGCGATGGTGGAATGCAAAAGGATTGTCGTAACAATCCCTGCCTGCACGTCCAGGACAACCCTCGACCCGAACCACGTACCGGATTGTTAAGGGATTTTTTCCCAAAGACGTTGCTGCCTCGCGGCGATATACTGCAGTTGAGACGTTCCATTATGGTTAGACCTCGCCTGGCTGCTCATCTCAGAGATATCCGTGGAGTTCCTTAGTAGGCTCGTTCTTGACGCGCCCGCGGCGGTGCTGTCGTGGCTCGGCCGGCAGGGCACACGCGCCGTCGCGGCGCTCATTGTCATTGGTATCGTCATGCCACCGAAAACTTAACCCCAGATATTTGCGTTTTCTTCGAATCCAGCTCTAACCGGATCAATCACGCAGAATCGGTGCCCACTCGGCGCTTCCAATACGGTCCACTCTTCCAATCTAGCAACAACCACAGCGCCCAGTGCTTCAAGTCTCTTTACCTCGGCCTCTTTGTTGTTCGTTTCGATATCGATATGGACGCGGCTCGGATGATCCACCTTCTGCAACAGAACCTGCATTTCTCCTGGCTTACCCTCGAAGCGAACGTACTTTTCATTCTGTTGATCACCCCGCGATTCCGCTGACATGCCTAGCACCGCGCTCCAAAAGTCCGAGTCTCTGAAAAGATCGTCCGTCTGACAGTCAAAGATCAGTGCGCCCAGTCGACTCTTGTGCATTCTTTTCTCCATCTTTACGGAACGGATAAATTTGCCGAAACGAATCTAGTCGGAATTGACAGCCTGTACACCAACTATCGTCGGCGTAAACGCATGACGGGTTGCCATAATTACAGTTGCTGCCGCTAGCGCGGCGGCAACCAGGAATGCGTAACGTAGATCCATGCTACTGGCAAGACCGGCAAAGACCGCGCCTAGTGCACCTATGCCGTCCATGATGGTGAATGCAAGTCCAAGCGTGGTAGATTCGCGTCGACCTGCCATTTCGACCATGGCCGCGAGTATCACGGCACGAACTCCAACCAATAGGCCAGCAACCGCAATCAAGGCGCTGATAAGGCCGACAGGTTGATCCAAGAATGGAATACTGGCCGAGCAAACGATCGCGCCGGCTATGGTACCGACGATTACGCGTTTGCGTCCCACTACATCGGACAAGCGCCCCAACAGCGGTTGCGCAAACGAACCGATTAGCAACATGGCGGCAAACACGATACCGGTTTGTGCTGGCGAATAGCCGTGCGCGCCCTGAAGAAACAACGGTGTCATACTCATGATCGCCATCCACGACATGTTGTACGTGGTGACGATGGCAATAATCCAAAGTCCGGCCGGCCGTAACCACACGTGTAAGAAGTGATGGATATCGCCCATAGATAGCCCGTGCTGTCGCGACGGCGACACGTAACGCGCGATGCGTAAGAACACCAACCCCATGAGCACAGCCGGAATCACAGAGAGCTCCAACACCGTCCGCCAATCGAAACTCGCAAGCAGAAAGCCCACGCACAGTGGCGCCCCCACCTCAGCCAGCGTACCGCCCATGGCATGTATGCCTAATACCTGAGCACGTCGGTTTGGCATCTGTTGCACCATGACCCCGGTTGCAATCGGATGCCAAGCTGCATCGCCCATCCCACCCACCGCAAGTAGAACCGCGAGCGTCCAAAACCCAGGCGCCGACGCCGCTACGAAGTAACCAATTGCGACCCACCAAAACGTGGCCGCGAGCAGTAAGCCACGATTACGAAAATGATCACCCAACAGGCCGGCAGGAATGTAGGCTAGACTGGCGCCAATGCTATGGATCGCGATTAAAAGCCCTACTTCACCCGGCGATAGACCCATAGAAAAGGCGATCGCGGGTGCCAGCAGCCAAATCGCGCTAGGCGCCCAGTCGTTAGCGAGATGGCCTAAGGGAAACGCAAACAAAGTGATCTTAGGATTCAGGGATGCAAGCTCCAAGGACCAAGATATCTACATAGATACCACGCGGTTAGTATTGGTTCTTTTAGGCACATTACCACCTGCGGCTAGGATTCGCCCCATCGACTTTGATAAGATTACCCGCCTTACCACATTTACCACACAAAATTTACGAAACATCACCGGAGGTGAACGATGCCGTTACGCATAGGCGATAACGTACCCGATTTTACAGCTGAAACAACCGAAGGAACGATCAATTTCCATGAGTGGATGGGAGACGGCTGGGCCGTATTGTTTTCGCATCCCAAAGACTTCACACCGGTGTGTACGACCGAGCTTGGCTATATGGCTGGACTTAAGCCTGAATTCGACAAGCGCAATTGCAAAATTATCGGTCTTAGTATCGATTCAGTCGATGATAATTCCAAATGGTCCAAAGACATCGAAGAGACCCAAGGATATGCGCCGAACTATCCAATCATTGGCGATACTGATCTGAACGTCGCGAAGCTTTTCGACATGATTCATCCTAATGCCAAGGGCGAGGCGAAAGAACGAACGGCGGTAGATAATGCAACCGTGCGTTCAGTCTTCATGATCGGCCCTGACAAGAAGATTAAACTAATGATTACGTATCCCATGAGCACCGGCCGCAACTTCGATGAGGTGCTACGGGTGTTGGATTCAATGCAGTTGACGGCCAAACATAAGGTGGCCACTCCCGTAAATTGGAAACAAGGCGAAGATGTCATTATCATCCCCGCCGTCTCCAATGATGAAGCGAAGGAGATGTTTCCAGGCGGCTGGGAATCGCCCAAACCGTATATACGGATCGTGGCACAACCGAAATAAATACCGTATCAGTGAAAACTAAGAGAGGCGCCTATGGCGCCTCTCTTTTTATGTGTTTAGGGTATGTACTTCTCTTCCTTATTTGCGCAATCGATGCAAAACGGCGTTGTCGGATCTAGCTCTAGGCGCTTGGGGTTGATCTCTTGTTCGCATCGCACACACAAACCGAACTCACCGTTTTCGATACGCGTTAAGGCCGCTTCCGCACGTTGGATTGTCAGGCGCCGGCGACGCTCAGCATCAAGTGACATCGCCTGCACCTGCAAGGCGTCCATTCGCGACAGACGACCCACCCGCGACTGATCGAGCTCCACCGTTTTGGCGCCCTCGCTACCTGCTTGCTCGGTACGCAACAATTCATCGCGGAGCTCGATCAATTGCTGCTTGAAACGAACACAATCGCTGTCTTTCACGGTCTAACAAAATTGCCGATGAATTTAGGTATGCGGGGCTAGGGTGGGGCGCCAGAGACGCGGGCCTATTGTTTGAACCCATCCACACAGAAAAGCGAGGGAAAAACTCCTACAAGGGCGGTCGTCGACATCATCGTCCACCCGTGGCAGGGTTAACTCGTTTATACGCAATGGCGTGTCGCGCTCACCACTAAAGCCCAAAACAAATGCAGCAGAATGTGGATCGCCCTGCGAAAATAAGAATTCCGCAACGCCCCTGGTTGAACCACTAGACATCATAAATCCTCCTAAAACAACGCCGTCAGAGTCTACACCCGCAGGACGGCCAACAACAGGCACAAGATCAGCTCTCGTTATGACTGACCTCAATCCATTTGCGAGTGCGCGCTTCTTTATCGTAGATATGGAAGCCCGACATGGCGTGACCATAAAGATGCAAAGACACCACCCGTTGGCCGTCAGCCGGGTTGCCGGTTATGTGAATGTGATCGGGATTCGGAACAAAACTAGTGACCGCACCCGGGGAGAGTAAGATGACTCCCCCACGTGCCAGTTCCACACTAGTCATTGCGTCTTTCTGTTTGTGGTCCACGCGCATGAAGTTGCGCTCTTCCAGATTGCCCTCAAGCACACCGACAACGCCCCAGGTGCCGTGATCATGGATAGGTGTCCACTGGCCTGGAAGCCAGACCAGTGCGTAAAGGCTCATAGTGTCTGATTCTTCGATATAGATTGCATTGCGCGCATAGTGGTCTGGATCACTGCGAAAATGTTCGGGCTTCAAGAAACTCTTGTCGCCGTTTAGCAAGCGATACATGGCTAGCGCAATTTGCTCTACACAATCGGCTGGTAATTGGCATTCGGAAATCTTCTTCCGACAATCTCCAATAAACGTATCTAGGGTGTAGGCAGTCATGCTTTCCATCTCTGGCGTGCGATCAAGCCGATCGCATTGCAAACCAATCGCGCTGCGGTCAGTGCTGCCAAACCCTGTGCATCGCGCTCGGTCATAAACTCGACAATATCGAAACAGGCGATGCGGGCCTTCGCAGCAACACCTTGGAGCAACGCTACGACCTGCCAGTAACTAAGCCCGCCGGGCGCGGGACCGATGACCGCTGGCATAATGGCGGGGTCGAGCCCATCGCAATCGATGGTCACCAACACCTCGCTTCCATCGGGAATCAGCTTGAGGGCCGATGAAACCCCGTCGGCATGGAGGGTTTGCGCCGGGATGATATGCGCACCCCAGGCCCGGGCATCGTCGAAGTCCTGTGGCCGGGCGCTGCCGATTCCACGAGCACCGACCTGAACGATACGTTTCACCCACGGCATCTCGGATGCCCGGCGCATGGTACTGCTAAGTCCATAGCGCTCGCCACCAACCTCGTCACGCCAGTCGATATGCGCATCCACCTGCAATACCGTGAAGTCTCCGCGCCCTTCGAATGCCTGGAATATCGGGATAGGTACGGAGTCGTCACCGCCAAGCACGATCGGTATCGCGCCCCGGTCGAGAATTGTTCGCATAGCCTTTGTAATGCGCTCACGATTCCCGGCCGCATCCTGCACGTCTCCATCCAAATCACCACAATCGAGCGCCTTTATCCCGCCATCGCCCAAGACCGGTCCGCCGAGGTCAAAATCAAAGTGGTTAACGGCCGAGACGAAGTCGCCCGCACCGATCCGAATCGCAGTCGGTGATCCCGCCGCGTAGGTGCCCAATGATGCATAAGGCGTGGCAATAGGTATGCCGATAAGGGCGATGTCCGCGACAAGCGTGTTCAAATCCGAACATCGTTCGAACCCAAGAAACGATGGTGTTTCACCATCGGGAGTATCCCCGAAAAGCTGTCCGAGCTTAACCATTCGGCTACGCGTCAGCGGCCTCATTGGAATCAGGTTGGATGCTAATGAAATAGCCTTTCCAATGTGATCGCAGCGCTTCCTCCGTGGCGCCTATATCGTAAGCAGGGCTCGACAGCGGCAGCGCCTTTTCAACCTTTAGTTTCACAATGCCGTTGATCCTGTTGCTGAGGTCCCCCCACTGTGAGAACCGTGAAAACAATTCGTCGAACTCCGTAGTGTCGCGCGCAATGAAACTGGCGGTACCCTTTGCCCTGAATCCCCTCCTCGAAAAGGGATCAACGAAATTTACCTCCATAGCAGGTCTCTCTTCGAGGTTCTGTACCGTATTTGGCGAGCGAATTTCACCGAAAACCAGGTGTTCGTCGTCAAGTACGAGAAATGTTCCCTTAGGAGACAGATTGGGTGTGCCATCTTCGCACACCGTTGCAACGAAGCCGAGTTTCTGTTGTTCAACCACCCGCTTCATAGCGTTCGTTAGTTTCCCCATGCCAACCCCTTTTCGTTAGCTTAGCCACATATCCAATTCGAAGATGCCCAATTCTTGAAGATCGGTTGCACGCAACGGTGCGTCAGTCGCCAACAGGAATTCATCCAACTGCGGTGGTTCAACTGTCGTTCCCGATAGCATTGCGTGCACCTGCCCTCGGTGATGAATCTGGTGCACAAGAAGATGGGCTAGCACCCGGTCCGTTCTATCGATATAGGTCTTACCGTCAGCGCGCAACAACTCAACTGGCTTCGATAGCTGTGCTTCGGTGAGGGCATCACAGAAATCGATAAGGCGCTGGTCAGCAAGGCGTTGTGCAGCGATCAACTCCTTGGCGCTGGTACAGGGTATCGCATTGTCATACACCGATCGACCAAGGCCGCCCTCCTCGAGGGCATCAAGATAAAACCAATCCACCGTCAATATGTGATTTAAGGTCATCTGGATAGAAGGAAAGAAGCCGGTTCGCGGGGCCGTAAAGGCCGCCTGCGTGAGCTGCGCACAGGACTTCAGTAGCCGGTAGTTCGACCACGCGTTGTTTCTAGCTAGCTCACGAAGAAAATAGCCTGTTGTCGATGTCATGGGCAGCTCGCGGCCCTTTTTCGCCACTGCCTAAGTTGGGACTTAACTTCGATTATTCCTACTCTAACACTCCTTCTAAGACCTTAATTAATCTTTTGTTTTTGATGAAGTTTGAAGTCACCCGTGGGCCCGGCGTAGACTAGGCGATCACCACAGTGAGGTACGGCCGACACCGATTGGCCAAGGTGAGCTCTCTTACAACGATAACCAGGCGGAGGGACACCATGACGCGACCAGTAATGCGCCTGTTGGATCCGTTCACGGGTCTCATGGAGTGTAAAGTATGTGGTACCCGTCACGCCGCGCTCCGGCGCGCCGGCAAGTATGTCCGGGGCTCTTGGCAATGTATAAACGGCTGTCAATTGACACCGCCCGCGCGACGGGAAAATCCTGATGTGAGGCCGTATAAGTAGCGCAAACCCCCTACGGCGATGGCGGCCGCTGCGACCCTAGACTAGGCCGGCCATGCTAGTGCGACAATAAGGCTAAGGATCAACAACAGCGGGATCAGCCATCTTAAGAATCCGAGTGACGGTTGCTTGCTGTTCGTCGCCAAATGCGCGCGATATGCTTCGACGACTTGCTGCTGTTCTTCCGCACCGAAGTAGTAGGGTTGCCCATCGGCGATCTCCGTGGCGATGGTTTTAAGTTCATCCATGTCCCGCCCGATTGCGGTCTCGCCGAGGGTGGAGTGTTTTGACAGGATTAAGGATCGTGCCACTTCGTATTCCGATTCTGGCGTGTAGTGACACGACGGACAGGTAGCGGTGGCATTCTTTTTAAACGTCCCGCACCGAACACAAACCGACTTGCCGGCCAATGCTCGCCTCTTAAGCGTCAGTCATGATCGTCGTCGCCGGAGCTCTCCGCTAGGCATCCAGCGCAGACGGTTATGGTGTGCTTGCCGTCGAATACCTGGCGGACCTCGCCCGCGGTCGTTCCGCAAAAAACGCACACTGGATCATCGTCAGAACTGGCCGGGGTGTGATGGACGAATTCGTCCCGCCATTCGCCGTCGAGCGTCTGGAAGCGCATTCGCAGGATCTCGCTTTGCTTGCGTGTCAGTTCCACGGCGCCAGGCTTCCGTCGTGGTTTGCCGGACATGCTGTTAAAACCCCCCTTAAAACCGTGCGTACCTTACAGTATAGATGGAGGATTCCTATTGTTAGGCGGTTGGGCTCACATCGGCAGGTGCATACCCCTCGTACTGCGGCAGGCCGTCGCTGATGGTTTCCAAGGGCGACTTGGACGCAGCGAAGATGTGCTTCTCCGATTCCTTAGGATGGCCGGGGTGTGCATCCGCCTCGAGAACAGCCGGCTTGTACCACATTACCCCCGGTTTGCGGTCGCTTTCCGCGAACAAATGACAACCGCAGGTACGGCAAAAGTGCCAACGGGCGTTAGGGCTGTGGTAGGTCGAGAGATTCGCCTCACCTTGCCCGATCTCGATGTGCTCGCGCGCGATAAAGGCAAAGGTGGCAAACAGGGCGCCATGCAGGCGCCGACACCTGGTGCAGTGACAGTGATAGACCTCTGTCGACGGCTGATTGACCCTAAATCGCACCGCACCACATTCACAGCGCCCGCGTATTGGTCTAAATGACACCACGTTACCTCCTAGTATGAACTGGCGATAGTATTAGGTTCCGCAAAGATCTTCCCATCCGTAGCATGTACGGTCAAACTTGGGCTCGAGTACTGCAATGAATAAACGAAGCACAGCAGAATCCTGCCTCACCTATGGAAGCGCGATCTTATGGATCTTACTGCCCATCGCATGGGCACTCGGCGCGTATCTTTGCTATGAATGGCAAACCTTGCGGCCAGGACCTGATGATGAACTCGTAACTGGGGAAGCCGTAGGCAGAGAAATGACCAAACTCTGGTCTTTTGTGCCAAGGCCAAAACTGGTTGTCACATCCAACAACGCGCCTGAACCACTGTATGCGGTACTGTCGGTGGACGGGATGAATGATATACCTATTGTGGTGAGTTTTTATTACTCAGAAGATCCTACTAAGGAGATCTATCTGCAACAGGAGTCTTCGCCTCTGTGGTTTGGGTTGTTTTTTATACTGGCCCCAGTGTCAGGTCTTTTGTCTATTGGATGGTATCGGCGACGGTTACAGCGTATGTCGGGAACTTAAGTAACCAAGCGTCTTGATACCGTGCGCGAATCGCTGGTCAAGACGACGGCTGAATCACTTCATGGCTTCGGCAAGCTGGTCGATGATTATGCGTGCACACACGCGCGTGAGTTGTGACTTCGATAAAGAATTTGAGACGTACGTAGGCTGCTCGCTGGAATACCAGCACCGCTCTTAGTGCCCGATCGAAAAATTGTTCTTACCTGTCTTGTCACGCCCACGTACTAAAAAAAGCGGGCGTTGACCGTAATCATGGGCCTGATGCGGTTCAGCCATCTGTTGGCCCAGTTCGTGATCGTAATAACAATGTCCGGGTATAATTCTGACGACAAATGCAGCCCGCCGCTGATCGGTGTTATTGGCCTTTGAGCCGTGAATCATATAGACATCATGAAACGATACTTCGCCTGCCTTCAATAGCAGATCATGGGCGGTGCTCGCATCGTAGTGCTCTGAATCACAGACCTTGTTAATAGATAAGCTATCGTTTTCTTCCCAGTGATGACTAAATATCTTCCGCGCCTTATGTGAACCCGGTATAAAGCGCATCGGACCGTTCTCCGGCGTTACGTCGTCAAGCGCAATCCAAATGGAGATCGTCTCCAGCGGGCGAATCGGATAATAATCGCCGTCCTGATGCCACGGTGTGGCTTTACCACAACGGGCCGGTTTTCCAAAAATCGTTGTGCCCCATAGAATCAAATCATCGCCAATAAGTTGGGCGGCAATGTCGAGTAAGGCCGGTTCGGTTGCGAATTCGAGCCATGCACGCGATCCTTTAACACCCTGCGTTCCTGGTTTCTCAAGGTGTGGACCCAGCATAATGTCGGATGCGATATCAGCATTATCTGCCAACAGGCGCGCATAGGCCTTGCGCATGCGTTCCAACACATCCGAAGGCAATCGATATGAAGGAACGAGGTAACCCTGTTCGTGATAGCGAGCGACTCCCGCTTCAGTCAACTTCACAGAGTTACCTCATAACATTTAATTTCTGACGCGCGGTTAGGGCTTCCTTACCCGATAGACTCCATCGTGTTCGCGCGCGTGCTCTACAACCTTAAGGCCAAAGGACTGACCGGCACGCGCTTCACTAACGTGTACATGGTCGACCTCCATGGATGTCACCATCTGGGTAAAGTCGCTCGTGTATCCCTTGATGCGGATTGTATCTCCCACTTGCAGGGCACCGGCATCGAGATGCACTACCGCAACCGAGAGATGCGTGTAGTAATGTGTCACTACGCCGACTCGTTCTTCATCGGGTACGGGCGCGGCAACCGGTGCTGCTGTGACCACCGTTTTCTTTGCTGGCGCCTTACTGCGTGGTGTTGCCTTTCTTTTCGAGACTTTCTTTTTCGCCTTGGTCTTTTTCTTTGTTTTTTTCGCTACCTTCTTCTTGGCGCGTTTTTTTGTGACCCTCTTTTTGGATTTCCTTGCGACTTTTTTCTTTGCACGCCCTTTCGCAGTTTTCTTTCTAGCCTTAGTCTTCTTCTTAGCTTTCCTGGCGACCTTCCTCTTCTTTGCTACCTTTCGTTTCTTTCGAGCTACTGGCTTGCGTTTCTTCGCCTTTTTACTCTTCTTGGATCCTTTGCTCTTTTTCCTTGCTGCCATGTTCTCGCCCTCCGTCAAAAAGAATGTTGAAATGTTGCCATGTAACCTATGTGATTAACAATATCAGGCACAGCTGCCGCCATCGAGCACCACGGCGGACCCCGTCATGAAGCGCGCCGAGTCGGATGCGGCAAACAAGGCTAAATCCGCAACTTCCTCGGCTGAACAGACACGATTGAGGGGTACGCTTTCTGCTGACCCCTTTAGGCCGGTATCTGCATCGATACCGCGCTGCAAAAACTCGCCACGTAACATCGGCGTATCGACATCGCCGGGACACAGTGAAACAACGCGTATTCCTTCATGGGCGTGGTCGACCGCCATGGCACGAGACATCTGAATCACCGCGCCCTTGCTTGCGCAATACCCTACGAGACGGCGACTGCCAGCCAATCCGGCATCCGAGGCGATATTAATGATTACACCACCGTCCTTTCGTAGTCTCGGAATCGCGGCGCGACATATATAGAACATACCGTGTACGTTGACATCAAAGGTATCTGACCACTGCTCGTCTGTAGTCGCTTCTGCGGCTGCGTGGTAGATAATCCCAGCCGAGTTAACGACGATGTCCAACTTGCCCATCGTCCGCACCGCATAATCGATAAGCGCATTACAGAAACTGCTGTCGGCGATATCTCCGGCCCTGAACTTCGCAATATTGCCATGCGCCGATATCCTGGCACACGCAGCGTTACCCCGTTCGTGGTTACGTCCGGTTATAACCACATCGGCGCCACTAGTCGCAAAACTTTCGGCTATAGCCTCACCTATCCCGGATGTGCCGCCGGTAACGAGCACCGCCTTCTCAACGAAACTGAATTGGGGACGTCGATATTTCATGACGCGTCCTTTTTACGTTGTGCGCAACTGTACTGCGCCTACAGATCGAATGTGTAATCGAAAAGGCGTTCTGTATCGATAGTCTTAACGATACCTGGACAACAGTTGGCTACCTCGATACAGGCCTGGGAGTCGCCCGCTGCCCACTGAACATCATACCGTCCACAGCTAAAAGTGCCATTGCCGGTGGCACAGCCCGCCAACAATACAACCAACCATACCACGCTTTGCCCCATGCTAGTTCGGCCACAGCCAACCAAACACGCCGGCGGTCACAAGCGCGTAGACTAAAGCGTCGAATAAACTCTTAACAACTGACGACCAAGGCCGGCCAAACCAGATCGCATCCTGAATTACCGCCGTCCCATACGCCAGCCAGGTAACGGTGCTAATCACTCGGAACACTGCAATATAGTCGCTCCCCGGTGCGAGCGTGCGACTGGCAACGTAGGCGATGATGACACCAATAACCAAATAGAAAATAAATGTCAGCGCCATATTCTTACCCATGGCTGGCATACCACTGGGTAGAATCGTGATGAAACCAACCGGTCCTTCGTCGAATTTCTTTTGCACCTCTGGCTTCTTCATATCGGCCATCGACATACAATGAGGAATATTGTACTGGCCAGGCCCAAGATTCTGTGGCCTGAGCGCCGCGCGTGCCGCGTCTTCGTCGGGCAGAGCTTGATAGTCCTTCTTGTGATGAGGAAGAATCATCCAAATGATGGCACTAGCGATCCAAACGATAACGGCAGACAGCAGAATCGGAAGCCAAAACGAACCTAGGGTAACCATATGAGCCTCCTAGAGTTGGTTGGTATTCACGAGCACCGATTATCAAATAGTACTCCAACCCCCATCAATGGGGATATACTATTCACGTGCCAATAGGCTTGGCGTTTACGCGAAAACCGGGAATCGGTTTTTTTAAATTACCGCCGTCGCGGCCACAGAAGTAACGTATTGAATTCGCGGCTGGACGTCAGAACTTTCCGCACCTTATTCGACGAATACCGCATCCGCCGGAATAGGCGGCGCATAATCGGTGACATCCATACGCCACAGAAGAGCTTGACGACGTTGGTATTCCTTGTAGCGTCTGTACTCGTTGACCGGTTCCATCGAAACAAATAACGATATTCCTACCCATAGCATCCTGCCTGAAGTATTTTTCTTAGGCTAGCGCGGCGGGCGCCCGCGATCATCCTCCGTAGAACTCAAACAAATAATTCAGAACGCAACTCGCTTCTAGGGTTGTTTGGCCAACCCCATGCCCCAGAAGGCAGCCTCTATTTTGTGACCATCTAGGTCACGCACGAAAGAATACTGGGCATTTCGTCCGCCATTTGGATGCTCCTCAATTCTCCTTAGTCACTCTTGTTGTAAAGATCGGCGTCTTCTGCAAGCTTTAAGATCTTAAGTGCTTCGCCGAAGGCGGCTGACGCCTCTGCTTCTTTGCCGTTTTGGAGTAGACTCTTGCCGTCGGCAAGATACTTATCAAGATCCGTACGTTGTTGCTCCGCCATTGGAAAATTCTTGGCAACCAATTTGTCGATGGCTGCTAACTGGTCCTGCGGTGTGGAAGCACTGCAGGCGGCAAGGGCAAATGCGATGGACAATCCGACGACGTGTGACGTTCGCTTCATGGGTCGGGTCTCCGTGTTTATTATGGCCAGTGTGTGTATATCTATACTACTTTCTAACTCTTGCCTCTGTATAGGTGACAACCCGCTTTAGCTCGGCAACTGGAATCTTAACCAAATTGCGATCATCGCCACCGCCTGTCAATATCCAGTCCCGCTCTAGAACCTTGGGATCGACAAGAATGGTCGCGTTTGGTGCATTCAACGGCGAGTTACCGCCAAGCTGTTGCCCCAAATATCGTTCGCTCTCTTCGGCTGTCACGATGCGCGGTCGATCGATCAAACCCAGCGCTTTTCTCACTCGATCTGTGCTCGCTCTGGCATCCGCCGGTACCAGTGCGATCACCAACCTCTCATCCGAGGTGAGCATTACGATCGACTTCGTGAATCTCTCTACCGGATAACCGCTGACCGTTACCGCTTCTTCCACCGTGTACACACGTTCACTAAAGCTCAACATCTCCGCGTTCACGTTGTTGTCTTCGATCCACCGCTTAATCCTATTCGAGGAATCACTCATACTTGTTTTCTAGATCAACACTAACCGAAGACCCTAAAGTGAAAGGGATCTACCCGAAAAGGGTAAGCGAGCTAGCGGCCCTTTTCTCATCACCCTAACGCCGCTAGCATATCCTGATATCGCCTGAAATCTAACCAAATAGGAGCAACTTATGGATATCAAAGGTAAGCGGGCAATCGTTCTCGGCGGGACATCGGGGATAGGCCTGGCCGCCGTACAACAGCTTGCGAGTAAAGGCACTTACGTGATCACCGGTAGCCGCTCAAAATCGAATATCGAGAAGGCGGCGGCCACGGTTGGTGACAATGTAACGTTTCGACAAATCGATGTCCTGGATCGCGAGGGTTTGAGTGCCTTATTCCAAGAGTTTGCCCCTCTTGACATCTTGGTAAACACCGCCACCGGTGGAGGCCGGGCGATGGGACCTTTTCTTGAAATGGATTTGGATGGTTTTCAAGGTTCGTTTCGCAAACTTTGGGGTTATACCAACTCCGTGCGCCTCGCTACCCAACATATGACCCCAAGCGGTGCCATCGTGTTGGTCAGCGGCTACCCGGCTCGCAAGTGTGGGCCCGGGTACTGCGCCATCTCGACGGTGGGCAATGCGGTAGAGGGTTTCGTGCGGGCAATTGCGCCCGAGATTGCTCCACGGCGCATCAACGTTGTTGCGCCGGGTCTCATTGACACGCCGATGTTCGCCATGCAGGGCGCAGAGCGGGAAAAGTTCTTCAGGGACGCCACGAAAAACACATTGATCCCACGCGCGGGTAAACCAGAAGAGGTCGCCGATGCCATTTTATTTCTGATCAAGAATGAATACATGACCGGCTCTATCGTCGATGTGGAAGGCGGGGCGCTGCTGCCGTAGATTCAGAAATAGCTATTCGCCGCGAAATCCCACCAGTATGTCGTAAGCCCCATATAGACAGAATACGAGCACGAGTACGGCTAACACAATTTTGACGACGATCTTTGCTATCGCTTCCTGACGAGTAGGTGGCGCCAAATCACTGTCTGGTACGGGGGGATGCGGCAGATTCGCGATATCTCGTAGGGCCTGCTGCTGCGCTTGCTTGTAATTTTCTCTGTTCTTCGCCATGTCGATTGCCGCCAGAAAACAATTTAGTGTGAATTCCAATCGCCCACAACCCTGACCTCTAATATCGCCCCCGACCGGGCGCACGCGGTCTTTTCCTTTTCCTTAGGCACTGTTAGATTGGATATCCTAGAAAAACGCGTAAGCAGCAGCAATACTGGGGCTTCACACCAAGGGCAAATACTATGAAATTGTCCGCTTCTCAGCTTCGCGAGTTTGACGAAAACGGCTATCTATTCCTACCCGACTGTTTCTCGTCCGAAGAGATGGCGGTATTGCGTCGCGCTACCAGTGAAGTCTACGCCCTAGACAGACAGGAAGTGTGGCGCGAGTCGACTGGCGTCCCACGCACCGCTTTCGCCGCTCACACCTACAACGAAGCGTTTCGCCGACTCGGGGCCCATCCCCGTCTGGTCAATCCCGTCATGCAGATCCTCGACGGCCCCGTGTATATGCACCAGTATAAGGTGAATGCCAAGGCCGCCTTTGATGGGGCAGTGTGGCAGTGGCATCAAGACTACGGGACCTGGCAGCGCGACGACGATATGCCCGAGCCGCGGGCAATGAACATTGCCGTGTTCGTCGATGAGGTGACCGCCGCCAATGGCCCGTTGATGTTCATTCCTAAGAGTCACAAGAAGGGCGTACAAAAAGCAGGGCACGATCTTGAGACCACCAGCTATCCGCTATGGACGCTCGACCGTGCCACCGTGACACAACTCGCCGATGAGGGCGGTATCGTCGTGCCGACCGGCGCTCCCGGCAGTGTGGTGATGTTCCACGGCAACCTTGTTCACGCCAGTCCGTCCAACATCAGTCCCTGGAATCGGACTATCGTTTATCTCAGCCTCTGCCATGTCGACAATCATATTCGGCGGTTCAAGCGCGCCGAATGGATTGCCCACCGTGATTTCAACGCCATCAAGCCGCTTGATGACGACTGCCTTAAGGAGCTCGCCGGAGACGCTTTAGAAGTTGAGTGAGATGTCGCGGTGGATTGCCTGGCAGCTCGCAATCTCTTCTGCCTGGTCGACGGTCAGCCGCGCTTGCATGCGCAGACCGATCGAGTTTTTGATCGCGTCGTTGTAGTCATCAAGACCAGCCGACAAATGCGTCGATGCCTGCTGGCGCCACGCAACCTCGGCCGCATGCAGTCCAAGCGCATCCTTTAGTAGTTCTGCCGCTTCCTCTCGTTTTGCCTGATCGCCTTTGAGGGCGCGGCGTGCTTTGGATAGTTTTGACTTAATATGGCTGGCGCCCTCAATACTGCCAACTGCCTTCTCCGCCTGCTTGATATTCGTCATTGCCTGGTCCGCCGGCCGTTCAGCAATAACCGGGGCCAGCTCGGTAAGTTGATCTTTGAGGGCGGCAAGATCATCGGCCTGAGCAATCACCTGACGTAGTTCCGCCACCACCTCGTAAGCGCTGTCCACATTGCTACGATAGATAGCGCTCGCTTCCTTGCTATCCTTGGCGAGCTCGACGTAGCGCTTACGCGCCGCTTCCCAATCATCGGGGATACGATCGTGCACCGTCTGCTTCTGCGCTTCGAGGGCGGCGATCCGTCGTTCGAGATCCTTCATCTCTGTCTCGGACGGGCGATTACTGCGTGACTCTCGGGTGAGGTCTCGGTTGCGCTCCTCGATCTCTAGATCGAGTCTACGTTTTTCGGCCTGCAGTTTGCGTACCTGAACGTGGATGGTCCGATACTCGGCTTCGTAGTTGGCGAGCGCGGCTTCGGCTAGGCGCACCTTTTCAACCAAAGCAAAGGTATTGCCGGCCTTGCCAAAGCTTTCTCTTAGCGCACGTTGGCGTTTGTCCGCTAAGTTGCTGATGTCAAGCCGGCGCGCCTTTTCGATACTGGCGCGTAGCCGGTCACCGTTATCGCCATAATAGGCGAACACATGCTGTTGCAGGCACGCCTGAAGCCTTGGATTCATGGGCGGCGGCGCCGTCTCTGAGGTAAGGTAGGTGCGGTTGGGCAAGTAGTTCACGAGGCTCGGGAATGTGGCCGCAATCCCTAAGCCTAATAGCTGCAGCCCGATAAAGGCGGCCGCCCCACGGTAGATATGTTGCGTCCTGACGGAGGACGGCGCGACGCCCCGCAAATAGAAAAGTGAGAATCCGAAAGGGGGTGTCAAAAAAGACGTCTGGATATTGAGTCCCACCATCACCCCCAACCACACCGCCGTAACATTGGCACTCGGATCGGCCAGCAGGATGGGTGCAACAATCGGTACCACAACCACCGCGATCTCAATGAAATCGAGGAAGAATCCCAGCAGAAAGATGACCGCCATGACCACGATGAACTGGGTCCAGAACCCCCCGGGCAGACCGGTCAGAAACTCCTTTACCAGTTCCTCGCCACCGAAACCGCGAAAGGCGGAGGTCAGCATGGCGGCGCCGATCAGGATGATAAACACCATGGACGTGGTCTCGGCCGTTGTCGTCATCACCCCGCGCAAGGTGTCGTCTATCTTGAATGCGCGCCAAGCGCTCCAGAGCACAGCCACCAACAGTCCGGTCACGCTGATTGACGCCAGCGTGACACCAACGACATCAGTGGTATCTCTGATGTTCTTGACATTGATGTCGAAGAATCCCAGGACAATCAAGATGAAACCGATGGAAACGGTGGCAAGAATCGCTGGCCAGTAGGCGCCACGCTGGCCGGCGGTCAACCGGTAACCGCCCATGATCATGGCGCCGATGGCGCCAATAGCGCCGGCCTGATTGACGGTTGCGATACCGAGAATAATGGAACCTAAGACAGCAAATATAAGCGTCAAAGGCGGAACCGAGGCGAGGAATACTTTGAGCGCAAAGTGCCGATCGAGACCACCCTCACGGGGTACCGGTGGCGCCGATGCTGGCTTGATCAGGGCCGATACCAAGATATAGATCATGTACAGGCCGACGAGTACCAGCCCCGGCACGAACGCGCCCATAAACATGTCGCCTGCACTGGCCGATGTGATGTCGAATTCCGAGGGCATGAAAAGCTCACCGGTGGCCTCTTTGTATTCGGCCTTGCGGGTGGTACTCGCCTGATCGGCGGCACTCGAAAGCTGATCGGCAAGAATGATAAGCACGATGGACGGCGGGATAATCTGACCGAGGGTGCCGGAAGCGCAAATGGTCCCGGTCGCCAGCGGCTTGGAGTAATTGTTGCGCAACATGGCCGGCAGTGAGATCAACCCCATCGCGATCACGGTGGCACCAACAATGCCGGTCGTGGCCGCAAGCAGGGCACCGACAAACACAACCGAGATGCCAAGACCGCCGGGGATCGGCCCAAAAAGTTGCGCCATGGTCACCAGCAGGTCTTCTGCAATCTTAGAGCGTTGCAGCATGATGCCCATGAAAACGAACAACGGAATGGCGATCAGCGTGTCACGCTCGACATCCCAGTAGAGGCTACGGAAGTTGGTCACCCCGGCGCTGAGCCACTGAATTGGGCCGTCCTGGGCGAAATAGGCGCTTACATTCCCCTCGAATAAGTAACCACACAATGCAGCGAGCGCGATAGAAAGGATCGCCGATCCCGGCAGCGCAAATGCGACCGGGAAACCCGAGGCCAATGCCCCGACCATCAGGAGAATCAAAACCGCGAGGAAAAAGAGTTCCATTATTGTTCTTCAGTCGAGCGGTTGGACGTGCTTAGACCTGGGTTTCGCCAGCCACTTCGTCGCCCGGCTCGGAGCGCAGGTCGGCTACGCTATTTAAGAAGTAACCCGCAAACTGCACCAGCATCGATACCGCAAATACAACCAGAAACCCAGCCATCAGGTATTTAACATACAAGCCATAACCGCTCTGCGAGATCTCGAAACTGAGCAGTGGACTATTGATACTGCTGCCCTTGCCCCACATACCGGTGGTCAGAATGACCCAGCACAACGGCAAGCCGAAAAGTACTGAGCCAGCCGCATTGGACCATGCCTTGCCGCGTTTGCTGAAATTGGTATAGAGCACGTCCACCCGTACATGCCCTTCGTCGAGCAGTGCCGGGGCGGCTGCGAACAGAAATAGTGCCGCGTACCAGAAGCGCACAAGATCTCCCATAAACGCCTGCTCATAGGAAAACACAAAGCGCGAAATAACGATTTGGAATTCACTAAAGACCACCAACAGGGCCAGCCAGTGATAACCGGGCATGCGTACAAACCCAGCAATCACCAACGACAACAGCAGCAGTGGCATGTGCACATAGGGGCCACGGAATCGGGGGCGCCCAAGCTCGGCCGTCAGCGCCTCTCCCGCCAGCGATTCCAGGAATCCCTCCACCCGCAGAAACGAGATCACCATGTCAGCCAAACCGACCAATAAGACGACCCAGAATGCAGCGCGCACTATATAGGCAGCCATGGCCGCGAGCCTACGCGCATCTTCACGCAACGCCCGATCGCGGGTCATTAATACATAGGCGACAACCGCGCCCAGCGAACCCAGGTAGCTAAGAAGCTGGAACCAACCAAGACCGAGCTCGCCGCCCGTCAGGGGAGAAACCAGTGGCTCCAAACCAAACCAATGCAGATGCGAGAACAAGGCGATCGACCCTGGCCACCCCCACAAAAAAATCAGGAAATTATTGACTAGAAAAAGCAGACATACGGCAACAACGCCACCGGCCAGCATGCGCAACAGTAGATCGGTCGAGGTCTTTACCGCCTCGCCAGAAAGCACTTCCGTCGAGCTTGTGTCGCTCTGCATGAACTCGGAGGTAATGGAGGTAATATGGAAGGCGGAAGCCGCAAGCCCCGCCTTCCAGAATGGACTACCCCGGCCTAGCTTATATTTAGCACGCGGTTTCGCTGGGCGACATAGGCTTGATCAGAGATCCGCGCCCAGCCACCGACTTCCGAACGTGACTTCGCAAAGCTGTCGTGAACACGGGCCGCTAACTTGCTATGTGAACGTACGCCCGCAAACACTTCTTCTGCTGCTTCACCGAAGCTGTCGTAGATCTCGTCATTGAATCGACGCAGCTTTACGCCCTGCTCTTTCAACAGTTTCGCCAACGACTCGCCATTCTTGGCATTGTATTCGGCCATCATGACATCGTTTTCCATGGCCGCGGCTGCTTCGATCAGCAGCTGGTCGGACTTCGACAATTGGTCCCAAAACTTCTTGCTCATTCCAAGTGAAAGCATGGAACCGGGCTCATGCATGCCAGGATAGTAGTAGTACTTGGCCGCCTCGTAGAACTTCATGAAGCTGTCATTCCACGGGCCGACCCACTCGGTCGCGTCAATGGCGCCGGACACAAGGTTCTCATAAATCTGGCTACCGGGCAGGGAAACCGGCGACGCGCCCAATTTGGCCATGACGTCACCACCCAGACCAGGGATACGCATGTTCAGGCCCTTC
>JAOTYM010000138.1 GCA_029861845.1 Gammaproteobacteria bacterium
CCCCGGTCGACCGGTTGGTTATTCGCCAATTGGCAAAACTGGGGCCTTTCCGCCGGCACGCCCGCGTCCGATAGAATTGGGCGCAAATCGAGTCGTTGCTGTTTCGCGGTGGTGCCCTCGACAACCTGCAAAAGATCTGTACGTCCAATGAGTTGCTCAATGTTGGTCACACCGAGTTGCGCCATGAGCTCTCGCACTTCGTTAGCGACAAACTGGAAATAATTCATAACCATCTGTGCCTCACCACCGAAGTGGTGCAGCCGAAGTATATTGTTCTGCGTCGCCACGCCGGTAGCACAGTTATTGAGATGACAGATACGTAGGTATTTGCATCCCATGGCGATCATGGGGGCAGTGCCGAAGCCAAAGCTCTCGGCCCCGAGAATGGCTGCCTTGACGACATCGAGACCTGTCTTAAGCCCACCATCTGTCTGTAGGCGCACCTTGTCGCGCAGGTTATTGGCACGTAGGGTCTGATGAGTCTCGGTTAGACCTAACTCCCAGGGGATGCCGGTGTATTTCACCGAAGTCAATGGGCTCGCGCCGGTACCGCCGTCGTAGCCGGCGATAGTGACCAAATCCGCATAGGCCTTGGCGACCCCGGCCGCGACCGTACCTACGCCGGGACTGGCCACAAGTTTCACCGACACCAGTGCCCTCGGATTCACTTGCTTCAGATCGAAGATGAGCTGTGCTAAGTCCTCGATCGAGTAAATGTCATGGTGGGGTGGTGGTGAAATCAGGGCCACACCCGGTTTGGCGTAACGCAATCGTGCGATCATCTCGTTGACCTTAGGACCGGGTAACTGGCCGCCTTCACCGGGCTTCGCCCCCTGCGCAATCTTGATCTGCAACACCTCGGCGTTCACAAGGTAGGTGGGGGTCACACCAAAGCGCCCCGAGGCTACTTGTTTGATCTTCGAGCTCCGATCGGTGCCATAACGTTTGGGGTCTTCGCCACCTTCACCTGAGTTGGAGCGCGCACCCAATCGATTCATGGCTTCGGCTAAGGTCTCGTGAGCCTCTGGAGATAGCGCACCCAACGACATACCAGCAGAATCAAAGCGCGGCAAGATAGTCTCGACCGGCTCCACCTCGTCGATCGGAATCCCCTTTACATCCTTGCGCAATGCCAACAGGTCCCGAAAAACCGCCGGTGCACGTGCATTTACTAGTTCAGCGAATATCTTGTACGTCTGATAGTCACCGGAGCGCACGGCCGCGTGCAATGCGGTAACGACATCCGGGTTAAACGCATGGAATTCACCGCCATGAATGAATTTTAAGGTACCGCCCTGCTTTATCGTTTTGCGCGGGTTCCAGGCGTCGCGCGCGAGACGTTGTTGATCATTATGTAGATCTTCAAACGTAGTGCCCTGGACGCGGCAAGGTGTACCCGGAAGACAAAGCGCTATCACTTTTTCGTCTAGCCCTACCGCCTCGAATAGTTGAGCACCTCGATAGCTGTCCACCGTCGATATCCCCATCTTGGAGATAATTTTGTAAAGCCCCTTGTTAATGCCCTTGCGATAGGTGTGCATAACCTTTAACACGCTGCCCCTCGTAATCTCACCGGTGCGAATCAGGTCGGCAAGACAGTTATACGCAAGATAAGGATAGATAGCGGTAGCACCATAACCGATCAGCACCGCGAAATGATGTGGATCGCGCGCACTGGCGGTCTCAACCAAGAGATTGGCATCACAGCGCAGACGCTCGCGTACTAGACGATGGTGCACGGCGCCGGTCGCCAATAGCGCCGGCATGGGTATTCGGTCTTCGGCAATGTCACGGTCCGACAGGACAATGACGATTTTTCCTTGACGCACCGCGGCTGCCGCTTGATCACACACTGCCTTGATCGCGTCGTCGAGGCTCTGCTCCAGCGGGTAATTTAGATCGATTATCTCGTGCGCATAGTGCGGATCGGTCAACGCTAGCAGACGCTTGAACTTGCTGGCTGATAGTACCGGCGAGTCCAGCACCAGTCGGATAGCAGGCTCTGGCGTGTCCTCAAACAGATTGTGCTCCCGACCGAGATTGGTCTCCAAAGACATGACCATCTGTTCGCGCAACGGATCAATCGGTGGATTAGTGACTTGGGCGAACTGTTGACGAAAATAATCGAACAGTGACCGCACCTGTTCAGAAAGTACTGGCAGCGGCGTGTCGTCGCCCATGGAACCGACCGCTTCTTGCCCCGACTCGGCCAAGACCCGCAAGACTTGATCACGTTCCTCGAAGGTAACCTGAAACATCTTCTGATAAATGGCAAGCCGGCCGGGCTCCATGGGCGCACTTGAAGATTCTTCTTCTACCAAGCTTGCCTCGAGTCGATTGGCGTTGGCCTTAAGCCAGCGCTTGTAGGGTCGACGCGCCTTAAGCACGCTGTCGATATCGTCGGGCAAAAGTAAAGTTCCCGTCTCGGTATCGGTGGCAATCATCTGACCTGGCTTTAGCCGCCCCTTGGCGATGACCTCTTTGGGCTCATAGTCATAGACACCGACCTCAGTTGCGAGCGTCATAACGCACTTTGAATAATCGACCCCATCAGGGTGTTGCGCTGACTCTGGGCCGGTAATCACATAGCGGGCCGGTCGTAGTCCATTACGATCTAATACACAGGCAGCATAACGTCCATCCGTTAATACGATGCCAGCCGGGCCATCCCATGGTTCCATATGAATAGAATTGTATTCATAGAATGCACGCAGGTCCGGATGCATGGTCTGTACGTTCTGCCAGGCGGGTGGGATCAGCAACCGCATGGCCCTGAAGATGTCCATGCCGCCCGCGAGCAACGCCTCCAACATATTGTCGAGGCTACAGGAATCAGAACCGATTTCTGACACCAATGGCAACACATCTTCGAAACGCGGAATCAAAGGTGTGGCAAATTTGGGCGCACGGGCCAGCGACCAATAGCGATTAGCCCGAAGCGTGTTAATTTCGCCGTTATGGGCCAGGTATCTGAACGGTTGTGCCAATTGCCACTGTGGCCAAGTGTTGGTGGAGAATCGTTGGTGGAATAAGCACAACGCCGATGCCATATGTTCGTCGTTGAGGTCGTGGTAGAACACCGGCAGATTGGCTGCCATGATCAGCCCTTTGTAGGAAATCACTCTGGCCGAGAGACTGCACACATAGAACACGTCATCGTTCTGTTCAATCACTTTTTCACAACGGCGGCGGGCGATGTAAAGCTGGCGCTCGAAAGTAACCTCGTCCATGTCTTTGGGCGCGTTCACAAATACTTGCTGAATATCTGGCAAACTCGTCAATGCCTCTGCCCCACAGGCATCAGGATCCACAGGAACCCGACGCCAACCACAAACCGAGAGTCCTTCTGCTGCCAGCTCTTTCTCTAATTGAGATCGCGCCGTGCTAGCTTTTCCTTCCTCGTGGCTTAGGAAAACCATACCGACGCCATACAGCTCGGTTAGCTTGAATCCATCCTCGGCTGCGACCCGTTGCAGGAAAACATCTGGCTTCTTCAGTAGCAGTCCACAGCCATCACCAGTCTTACCGTCGGCCGCAATGGCCCCGCGATGACTGAGTCGTCCCAACGATGTGATCGCGGTCTTCACCAGCCAGTGGCTAGCCTCGCCGTTCATCTGGGCGATCAAGCCGAAACCACAGCCGTCCTTCTCAAACTCGGGGCGGTACAAGCCAGTCAATTTTTTCTGTGAAGGATGCATCCATAAGTCTCGGTTAATTGCGTGCTCCTGCACCGCAGGATACAGGGCAAAAGTCGAAAAAAGTATACAGATCGGACGCTAGCGGTTCAATTAAAGCGCCGGCTGCGGTCGGGGGGCGGCTCGACCGACTGGAGAGATACTGCGCACCGACCTCAGAACTTAGGCGGGTTCGTGGGAGCCGAATAGCCGCGTGTGTTCATTAATCGCGTAACGATCGGTCATACCGGCCATATAGTCAGCAATACCGCGCGCCCTACTTGCGAGCCCGTCAGAATCGGGCTTCCCCCGATATTGGGGTGGTAACAGGTTTGGCTCTTCCATAAACCTTATGAACAGCTCCTCAACAATCTTTTTCGCGGACTGAGTCATCTGTTGTACGCGGGTATGGTTGTACAGATGCCTTCTCAAAAACCGCTTTAATTCCAACACCTTCTTGCTGACAGGCTCGCTGTAGTTGGTTAGCGGCTGACCAAAGTTGCGTACGTCGCCAATACTTTGGACCTTCGAACGCCCAAGGCAAGTGCGGCTATTTTCTATAAGATCAACAACGACATGATTAATCATGCGGCGAATGGTTTCGTGCACGGCGCGACGCTCTGCAAGTTTCGGATATGCACTGCGGACGGCGTTGTATTGCTCGGCGAATAACTCGACCTGATTAAGCTGATCAACGCCTAACAATTCATAACGCAATCCATCGTCGATATCGTGGTTATTGTAGGCTATCTCGTCGGCAAGGTTGGCCAATTGTGCCTCGAGACCAGGTTGTTTCCCATCTATAAATCGCTTTCCAAGTTCACCGAGCTGCTCAGCGTTCTTGACCGAACAATGCTTCAAGATCCCCTCGCGTGTTTCGAAGGTCAGATTTAGACCAGGAAACTCAGCGTAGCGCTCTTCCAGCACATCAACGACGCGCAATGACTGAAGGTTATGTTCGAAACCACCGTATTCACGCATACAAGCGTTCAACGCATCTTGACCGGAATGCCCAAACGGCGTGTGTCCAAGATCATGCGCCAATGCGATTGCTTCGGTTAGATCTTCGTTAAGCTTAAGCGCGCGCGCCACTGATCGCCCTATCTGCGCCACTTCTAGCGAGTGCGTAAGGCGCGTACGAAACAGGTCGCCCTCATGATTGACGAATACTTGGGTCTTGTACTCCAATCGCCGAAACGCGGCGCAGTGAATTATGCGATCGCGGTCCCGCTGAAATTCACCACGATAAGACGGTGCCGGTTCCTTATAGGCTCGGCCGCGGGAAGTGGCATCGCGCGCCGCATAAGGTACGAGCTTCATTGCTCGCTGCGACAAGCACGCAAGGTCTGCATCAAGTACTCAGACTCAAAGTCGTCAGTCACTAGCGCCCGACCAATCGCCTCCAGCAAAACCAACCTTAGGCGTCCACCCTGGGTTTTCTTGTCGACTGACATGAGATCCAGGAACTGTGTTGCGTTAATGCTCGCCGGTACACGTATTGGCAGCTGCGCCCGCGAGAGTAAGCTCTTGATACGTTCTACATCGCGACCGCCCAACCAACCCAAGCGTTGTGACAGGTCCGCTGCCATAGCCATGCCGGCCGCCACCGCTTCGCCGTGCAGCCACGTGCCGTAGCCTAAGCCGGCTTCGATTGCGTGCCCGAAGGTATGCCCAAGATTGAGAAGCGCTCGTTCGTCGGCCTCGCGTTCATCCGCACTGACGACTTCGGCTTTGTTCTCGCAAGACTGATAGATAGCAAAACTAAGGGCCTGTTCGTCTCGATCGAGTAATTTGTCGAGGTTATTTTCAAGCCAATCGAAAAATTCAGGATCGCGGATAAGTCCATACTTGACCACTTCGGCGATCCCTGCCGAGAGCTCGTTGTCGGGTAACGTGCTCAAGGTATCGGTATCGATAACGACGCATTGTGGTTGATAAAACGCGCCTACCATGTTTTTCCCGAGACGATGATTCACACCAGTCTTACCCCCTACCGAGGCATCAACTTGAGCAAGCAAAGTGGTGGGAGCTTGGATAAAAGGCACACCTCGTTGATAACAAGCGGCGGCAAAGCCCGTCATATCTCCCACCACACCACCACCGAGTGCAATTAATGTCGTTTGACGATCACAACGTTCACTTAGTAAGGCGGTAAAGATACGATCTAGAACTTCTAGCGTTTTGTGCTGTTCGCCGTCTGGAAGTACGATGGAGAGTGGTTGATACTGGCTAAGAGCCGTTGCTAGTTGCTCCATGTAGATTGGAGCAACCGTTTCGTTACTGACCAGCGCAATACGGGTGCCAACAATATGTGGGGTGAGCAAATCGGGTTTTGCAAGTAGCCCCGAACCGATATGAATCGGATAGCTGCGCGAACCTAGATCCAGCTTAAGTGTCTTCATCCAAAGTCAACGACTGCAGGGTCGCTGCAACTTTTCGAGCGACGGCCACCGGTGAGCGTCGATCGGTAGTCACCACTACGTCCGCTTCACTCCTATACAATGACTCGCGCTGTTTCATTATTTCGACAAGCTTTTCTCGACGATCACTCGTTTGCAGCAATGGCCGCTTGCGGTCCCGATGAGTACGTCGCGCCAATGTATCGAGGTCTGCGTCGAGATAGACCACCGTACCGCGAGAGCGTAACAGATCTCGGTTTTCTTCGGAGAGAATGACCCCACCACCAGTCGCGAGCACCATATTGTCACAACGCGTCAGCTCATGAAGAATCGCGGTCTCGCGTTTGCGGAATCCCTGCTCGCCCTCTATATCGAAAATGAGCGCAACGCTCGCGCCAGTGCGTCTTTCTATTTCCTGATCGGAGTCGTGAAACTCTTTGCCCAGCAGCTGCGCAAGATGGCGCCCAACGGTAGACTTTCCGGCTCCCATAGGACCGATTAGGAATATATTACCGGAAATTTTCATCGCCCTGCAGATATGCCAGCATAGCGAAAATAAATCAAGCAAAGCTGAAAGAACCGAAAAATCTGACCATGGATTTCTCAGTTTCGCCTACGCGAAGTAAATTGGAGCGGTGCTTTCTTGGCGGCACTCTCCTGTTACGCTCGAAAGTCTCCACTGCTTGCCTTTCTTCGTTTCGCTTTCCTGCTCCACTCGGAAGTCCAGGACAGACCATCCGTGGTCCGCCCGTTCGCCGGACAAATTGTCCACTGGACCATTTGAAGATCTCCGGATCATCTATGGCAAGCACGCTCAGCGGGGCGAAGGTTCGCCGGACCTTCGCCTTGTTGCGCTTGGCCCATGCACCACCTACCCAACACATCCCGCCGGTCGGGTAACCGGCGGGGCATGGGGATGAATCGGTTAACTCAAGGTGAGTTCTTCTGAAAGAATCTTCGGCGTCAGAAAGATCAGCAGTTCAGTCTTGTTATCTCTAACCGCTTTTTGCTTAAACAGCCAACCAAGCAAAGGGATATCGCCGAAGAACGGTACCTTATTAATAGTGTCGTTCTGATCACGCTCATAAACACCACCGATGACTACGGTCTCACCATTGTCTAGCAAGACTTGGGTGGTAATTTGCTTGATATTGAGCAGGCCTAACGTGGCATCGGCGAAGTTGTCCTTCGTAATGATGACGTCCAACAGGACGCGATCATCGGGCGTGATCTGCGGCGTTACTTCGAGCTTTAGAGTTGCGCGCTTGGTGACCACCGAACCGGCTCCAAGCACAGTGGTTGTAAATACACGCTCCTCACCTTGCTCTATCAACGCCTTCTTCTGATTGGCGGTGATTAAGCGCGGACTCGATATGATCTTGCCCATTCCTTCCTGTTCCAAAGCGGAAAGCTCGAGGCTCAGCAAACTGCCGGTGCCGAGCTTAGCTATTGTCAACGCAATCGATGCTGGATTGTTGGTACCGATAACGGCTGCCGGCAAGTTAACGTTTAAACCATCGGCGGTAAGCAAGCCGGTCGTGTCTAGCGACGTAGCTTGGTTAGCCTGAAACTCGTTACTGGTGTTGCTACTTCGCACACCAAACTTAGCGCCCAAGTTTCGGCTAAAGCTCTCAGTTGCTTCTACCAAACGTGTCTCGATCATGACCTGCCGTACCGGCTGATCAAGCTGAACTATAAGCTTACGAATCTCACGAATCTTCTGCGGCGTATCCTGGATAAGAATGGAATTAGTACGTATGTCGACGGTCACCTGGCCCCGTGGTGACAGTAGCGTATTCGCGTCGGTCGCTTGTAAGATTTCACCCGTCGCCGTCGGGCCAAACACGGGATGTTCTCCTGCGGATACGGTGGCCGATGCTACCGGCTTGATAGATTTTAGTAGATTCGCAACGTCCTCAGCCTTGGCGTAGTTGATCTGGATCAACTCAGACACCAGAGGTTCAAGATCCAAGACAGTCTTAGTCGCCTCCAATGCTGCCTTCTCCTTGGCCGCGACTTCATCCGCCGGTGCAACGGTGATCACATTACCCGCGCGACGTACGGCGAGGCTCTTACTGTCAACGATGATATCTAGCGCCTGATCCCAAGGCACATCCTTAAGTCGGAGGGTCAAATCACCGGTAA
>JAOTYM010000007.1 GCA_029861845.1 Gammaproteobacteria bacterium
CGCTGTCGCTGACCACAAAGTTCAGGCCCGTAAAATCAGCAAGCACCTGTAAGGCGGCACGTACGTCGATCTTCTGGAAGTTTAGCGAAAGTTTCTCTCCGGAATAGCCGAACTCATCAACCGCTCTTTCTTCTTCTTTTTCCAGGATCGGCTTTATGCTAACCGCAAAAATATTGCCCGCCTGATAAGCAGCATGTTCATAGCGACCCTTTGGCGTTATCACCATACGTGCATTCTGGCCAACCGGAAACGCATCGATGGTTTGCACCGGCGTCGCGAAATCAACAACATCGAGTCGTCGTTGAAGCTGTGGCGGAATCGATGTGTCCAAGAAATCGAGAATGATTTGGCCCGCTTGTTCATTGATATCTATACCGATAGCCGGATTGGACAGAGTCACCGTTACTTGCGCTTCACCCTGCGGGCCGCGGTGGAAGTCGATCTGATCGAGGTTAAACTTACCGCTCTTAGCGGCGACCGAGAACGGTTTCGTTGTTGGCTCTTGCGCTGGTGCGATCGGTTGCACCGGCGTATCCAATGTAATCGCTAGGGTATTTCCCTCGACGGCGGTGGTATAGGCCACCGGCCTTACAAGGCTGAGCACTACCCGGGTACGGTCGGCGGCCTCGATGGCAGTGACATTGAGGACTGCCCCTTCTTTGACACGAACCGTCTTCTTGGTTAGCCCAACCCGCGTGTTGGGAAAGTCAAGCGCTATACGCGCCGGGTTTGTAATGCTGAACGTAGTCGGCTTGGGGGGTGGCCCTGACATATGCAGGGTCACCTGCACACGGCTCCCGGGCAGGATCGCATAGCGAATGTCCTCGATGACCGTTCCGCTAGCGGCGGCGGCAGGCACGGCTGGTGTTGGCGCCGGCTCTACTGCTGTTGATGCCACGGCCGCCGGTTCGGCACCGGCCACGGCTACCACACGATAGCCATAATTAGTCTTCTCGACATCGATTCTGCCAGGATCGGTGAGCAATAGATCCACGTTGACGTTAGCGCCATTATCGGCCAGATAAGGGTAAACCCCCTTTACGTGGTTACGCCGCTCGAGCTCGCTAGCCGAAGGCCCTAGGGTACTGTCTGTGAAGCGCACACGCAGTCTCTGCCCACCCTCAAGGCTCTCTGTGCTATAGGATGCCTCACCTTTCACACGGATCTGCAAAACGGATCCTTTCTCGTTTTGCCACGCGAGCGACTCAATTTCCCCCGCAACTACTGCGGTAGAAATCGATGTCCCCCACACCAACCCTAATGCCGCCGCGAATAATGCTCTCGGCAACGCCGTTGAGTTCCTCTTCATACGTGTTTCTCTCATTCTGCTATCGCCAGATTGGCGTCGCGCTCTATCCAGTCACCTAGCGGATTCTGAATAAGCTCGACCAGATTTACGTGTTCTTCGGTGATGTCTGTCACCATGCCGAAGTTTTGCCCTATGTGATCACCGACTTTGGCCCGGTGTACTGCGCCATCCGGCGCCTGGATAACGGCCCAAGATTGATTACCACGGCTCAAGGTCCCTACCATTCTCAAGGCATCGAGCGGGTAATCCTCCAACGGTTCTTTACGCCGATTGATATCCGGGCTCGGTCCACCAGCGGTCGCCGCTCTTGGTTTTAGATTAAACGGGGCGAATGGATCAGCCAAGGCGTGGGCTGAATATATAAAAGATTCCTGTGTCTTGATTTCGGGTAGAGGTTCAACTCGAGGTTTGCGCCCCTTGCGTTCCTTGACCACCCAATCGCGAAGATCGTCCATACCATCACTGCCGCAGCCGCTAAGCGCAACACACAAAGAAGCAACTAGAGCAACTGCCCCTAATCTCACTATTTCGTCCTCTTCCGTCTACCTTTTTTCTTCTGCTGGTTGGCCTTCGCGAGTTCGGCTATCTCGAGCTCGTCGAGATAGCGATAGGTCTTGGCCTTAGCCGCCATCAGCAACTTATTAGATTTCTTGTCACTACCGATGGTGATATCGCCAAAGGTCACAATGCGGGGCAAAGCGGCCACGTCGCTCACGAAATTGGCGAGCTCATGATAATTGCCAGTCACTTTTATACTGATCGGCAATTCCGCATAGAATTCTTTAGGTCTCTCCTTCTCAGGTTTAAACAGCACGAACTCCAAGCCTTGCCCTAGTCCGGCTTGGGTTATATCGATAAGCAGATCGGGTACTTCCGTTGTATCCGGCAATTGCCGCAATAGACTACCGAACGTTTGCCTCATTTCTTCCATTTGTGTCTTGTAGGCGCTCAGATTGATCGCCAATCCTGCCTTGCTGCTGTAGGTCTCTTTTAGTTTGACCTCCTGATCCTGCTGTCGGGCCAAGTCGTCGAGCTCACCGCGGATGATGAACCAAAAACCCGCGGCAATAATAAGAATACCAACGAGCGCAACACCACCGATCTTGATCGGTAGTGGCCAAGAAGAAATATTGTTGACGTCTATATTTTGTAGATCATCTAAGGTCATGAGCCTGGTACCTTCTGTTAATCAGTGGGCTTGGACGCCTGTTTTACGTTCAGTGTAAATTCGCTAACCCTATCTGACCCGACTTCCACAACCTTGATGACGTTTAAGTTGGGTTCGGAAAACCAGGCTGACGCATCGAGATTGCGCATCAATGCCGACACGCGGGCGTTAGATTGCGCCACACCGTTTATAGTAAAACCCCTACCCTTTTGTTTGAGCCCTTGGAAATAAACGCCCTCAGGCAGCTTACGCACAAGATCGTCGAACACGTGGACAACTTGAGTACGGTCACCCTGTAATTCATAGATGACGTTCATACGAGCTATTAAAGCCTGGCGCTGCTTCTTGAGTTCCTTAATCTCCTTTATTTCCTTATCCACCTTGGCAATCTCTTGTTTAAGGAAGTCGTTGCGCCGCTCTTGGTCATTAATCAAACCGGTTACATGGAGATGGCCATAAAATACGATCAGGCCGGTGAGGATCCAGGCGCCTATGGCCAAGGTCAGGAGTTGGCGATCCTGGTCTTTGCGGCGCATTTCGCGCCAGGGCAAGAGATTTAGTCGTGTCGTCATTCGTCGAAACTCCTTAATGCGAGCCCACAACTGATCATAAGCGAAGGCGCATCGTTAGCTAGCATCTCAGATTTGATTCGAGAAGCCAGCGACATGCTCGCAAACGGATTCGCGACCATAGCTGGGACACCGATACGTGCCGCAACCATTTCATCGATGCCGGGGATTTGGGCGCAACCACCCGCTAGCAGCACCTGGTCGACATTGTTGAACGGACTTGAAGAGTAAAAGAACTGTAATGCACGCATCGCCTCTTGGCACATCGCTTCCATGAAAGGACGCAACACGTCTGTCTGATAGTTGTCCGGCAGCCCACCTTGCTTTTTGGCCAGCCCTGCCTCCTCGTAAGACAGGCCATAACGCCTTTGAATCTCCTCCGTCAGCTGGCGACCACCGAAAGTATGGTCGCGGCTGTAAACCGAACGATTATTATGTATCACGTTGATGTTGGTGGTCGTAGCACCAACATCCAAAATCGCTACTGTCTTCTCCATGCCGCCGCCGGGCATGTGCTGTGAAATCAACGAATACGCACTCTCCATCGCGTACGTCTCGATATCGACAATAGCGGGTGTCAGTCCGTGAGCCTGGATAACGGCTACGTAATCATCGACTATCTCTTTTCGGCACGCGGCCATTAGGATTTCCATTTCCTCTGGGTTATCTTCCGTTGCACCGATAACTTGATAGTCCATGTTGACTTCGTCGAGCGGATAGGGAATGTAGTGATCGGCCTCCATTTCGATCTGTGTCTGCAGGTCGTTCTCGCTCAGATTGGCGGGCATCTTGATTGTTTTGGTGATTACGTGGGCACCAGCTACGGCCACGGCCGCGTGTTTGCAGCGTGACCCGGACCGCTTTACGGCGCGTTCTACCGCTTGTGCCACTTGTTCTACCTCGGTGATTGCGTGCTCGACCACCGAGTTTTGTGGCAACGGCTCCACCGCGTAGCGCTCGACACGGCAGTGCTCGTCGGCCCGGCTAAGCTCAAGGACTTTGCATGCCGACGAGCTGACGTCTATACCCAGTACGGACGGCGTTTTTTTGGCGAAAAGTTTGTCTAATCCGCGCACGGAATTTACTTTTTAAATCAACTATTTATTAGACATAGATACAACTACAGGTTAAATACTACCTCCAAATATAGACCATGGCGATCGAACATGACAAATTTGCCTTTGGTAGTTGGTGGTTTACCTTTATACTTCGCGACCCGAGATTCTGGCTAATTTCCGGCTCAAAACTCGTCAGTTTGCATGGCTTCCAGCGGTAGTTTTTTAGCGAAATTTGTCCTGTTTGGACGGTCTCCGAGCAAGTTTTGGCAGCTCGTTTTAGTCGGGCTGTTTGCGTTGTTTGTGGTTGCCGTACTCACATTGGCGATCACCGCTACCATTCTCATGCCTGGCCTACCCTCGGTTCAATCGCTCTCCGACGAACCCCTCAAGGTGCCCATGCGAGTCTATTCCGCCGACGGTCGGCTGCTGGCCGAGTTCGGTGAAGAGAAACGTATCCCCGTTAAGGCGGGCGAGGTCCCGGACCTGTTAGTCCAGGCTATCCTGGCCGCGGAGGATGATGGGTTCTACGACCATTATGGCGTCGATTTTCTAGGGATCGCTCGCGCTGCCTGGTACAACCTGCGCACCGGTACCCATAGCCAGGGGGCAAGTACCATCACTATGCAGGTAGCGAGGAACTTCTTCCTGAGTCCGGAAAAGACCTACACTCGAAAGCTTAGAGAAATCCTGTTGGCCTTCAAGATCGAACGGCAACTCAGCAAGGACGAAATACTCGAGCTTTATCTTAATAAGATATTCCTAGGCCACCGCGCGTACGGGTTCGCCGCCGCTGCGCAGGTCTATTATGGTAAGCGCCCACACGAGCTCAAACTCCCTGAAACGGCGATGCTCGCTGGTTTGCCGAAAGCACCGTCAAGGAACAACCCACTCAGCAATCCCGAAAGCGCTATCGAACGGCGGAACTACGTCCTACAGCGTATGTATTCGCTCGGATTCATCGGCGAGGAGGCCTCGGAGGACGCCAAATCGGCACCACTGACCGCCAGCAAACATGCACTGCGCTACGACGTCGAAGCGCCGTATGTGGCAGAGATGGTGCGGCAATATGTTATTCAAACCTATGACAGAGACGCCTATGCGGGCGGATTGCACATCTATACGACCATTCGCGCCGATCACCAGGAAGCAGCGAACTGGTCATTACGTAAGGGATTGCGCGCCTATGAGCGACGCCATGGCTATCGTGGACCAGCTGGGCACATCGAGGTCGACAGCACCGAATTCGACCAGGTTTATTTTGATGATGCCCTCAAGGATTACCGGGTGGTCGGCGATTTGATGGTGGGCATCGTATTGTCAGTGGACGCGCAATCGGTGTGGACCTATACGCAGGACGGCTACATCGTGGAGATTGGTTGGGATGGGCTTTCCTGGGCGCGTCGCTATATCGACGAGACATCGCAGGGTCCGCCACCAAAGCAAGCGTCGCAGATCTTAAGCCCGGGCGACGTTATCTATCTGGAATACGTTGAACCCGAGGCAGAGCAGGAGAAAGAACAGACAACGGCGGCCGAAGGGGACCAACAAGATCAGGGGCAGTGGTTCTTGGCACAGGTACCCGAAGTCGCGGGGGCGCTGGTCTCGATACGGCCGAGCGACGGTGCGATTCTAGCGCTGACAGGTGGATTCGACTTTCAACAAAGTAAATTCAACCGCGTCGTTCAGGCTGAACGGCAGCCCGGATCTAACCTAAAACCGTTTATCTATTCTGCGGCTTTGGAAAAAGGGTTTACCGCGGCTACTACAGTTAGTGGGGCGCCTATTGTTATCGAAGATGCCGGTCTGGAAGGGATCTGGCGTCCCGATAACTACAGTGGAAAATTCTTTGGCGATACCCCCTTACGCAAAGCCCTAACGCTGTCACTTAATTTAGTTTCTGTACGTTTGCTTCGTGCCATCGGACCGGCGTTTGCGGCTGAACATCTACAGCACTTTGGTTTCGACAGCACCAAGCTACCGCGGAATTTGTCGTTGGCCTTGGGTAATGCTTCTGCCACACCGTTGCAAATGGCAACGGCATTCTCGGTGTTCGCCAATGGTGGCTACAAGATAGAACCCTATTTCATCACCCGTATTGAGGACGCCGAACACAACATTCTGGAGCAGGCAAACCCGCTCGTAATCTGCGCCGACTGCGAAAAAGCGACGAACCCACCGGTCGTGCAGATCAACGACTCGGTAGGTGGAACCGCCTTTGATGCATACTTACCACGCTATGCACCACGCGTTATCAGCGCCGAGAACTCGTTCATTATGACAAACATTATGAAAGAGGTGATTACGCGCGGCACTGGTCGACGAGCACTGTCGCTGGCACGCGCCGATCTTGCTGGCAAAACTGGAACCACCAATGAATTTCGCGATGCCTGGTTTTCCGGCTTTACGCCAGACATCGTTACCACCACTTGGGTTGGGTTTGATCAACCGAGGTCACTGGGGCCCGGTGAAGCCGGTGCCAAGACAGCGCTCCCGATATGGATTGATTATATGGTAGTCGCGTTGAGCGGCCTGCCGGAAAAAACTTTACCGATACCGGAGAATGCAATCGCCTTCAGCGTAGATCGAGACACCGGTGAACCGACCGATCCGACCGACAACCGAGCCGTAGTGGAATTTTTCATCGCCGGAACCGAGCCCGTATTGGCGGATGATCCAGCGCCGGGAGAAATCGCCGACAGTACCTTCTCGGGTACGGTGACGCCGACACAACCAGAGATTCCCAAGGACCTTTTTTAGTGCATAAACCGAGGTTGGGGGACGCGGGCAAACAGCCTTCGCGTCTGGAAGCTCAGTTGCGACAACAGATTAGCGTTGAGGCCGCGCGCATCATGTCAGACGAAGGTGTGCGCGATTTTCAAGTCGCGAAGCGAAAGGCAGCTGAGCGACTTAATATTCCCGACAACAAACATATGCCGACTAACCAAGAAGTCGAAGAAGCGTTACGAGAGTACCTAGAGTTGTTTCACGCAAAACGATTATCGGGAACGTTAGAAACACTGCGTAGATGTGCAATCGAGGCGATGCGCTTCTTGGCCGATTTCAAACCCCGCCTTGTCGGTTCAGTACTGAGTGGCATTGTTACCCCCGAGTCGAGGATTCAGATTCATGTCTCGGCAGACACCCCAGAGGACATCGGCCTGTTACTAGATGACCACAACATACCATTTGAAGAAAATGACAAACGCTTGCGTTACGGCGGGGACCGTTACCAGACCTGTCCGGTCTACTGCTTCTCAGCTGATAACAACCCCATCGAGGTCTACGTCTTTGATCATAAGAAAGGACGTGAGACACCATTAAGCCCAGTGGATGGAAGGCCCATGAAACGAGCCACAACCAAGGAGGTTGAAGAACTACTCAATGATTCGACGTAACCGTGATCACTTTGCAAGACGATTGCGGCCGTTCTCATTGGCTCGGTCGAGCGCAGCCCGCACATCTGTCATCAGCATTTCACCTGCCCCAGAAGACTTCATCTCCGTAACGATCCAAGCATTCGGCGACAACTCGTCGTGAAAGTGACGGTATTGCTTTAAAGGAACCGCGCGTATTCGGCGACGGATGGACGTCTAATTAGTTAGCCGCAAAACCTGTATCAACTCATTGGCATCGCTGACCAGCGGGTGCTCAGGGTAGCGCTCGGCGAATAATTCGAGTGCCGCCACGCCTTCGGCGTCCTTTCCTAACTGGCCGTATGCCAAACCCAAAGCGAACTGCACGTTTGGATCTAAACTACTAGCGGGGTAGGAATCGGAAAAAGCGTTTAACGCCTCGGTGGCTTGTTCGAATTTGCCCGCGTCGGCCAGCTCCACGGCATCGAGGAAGGCATCAACCTCCTTAATATAGTCAGGGTCTTCACGTCGGTCGCCTTTCCAATAGGGTTGCAATCCGCCCGTCGTGCTTTCAACGCCACCCACACCGGCGATCAGGGTGCGGCCACCTGTGCTCGTAGACTGCTCTGATCTGGGCACGTAACCCCTCAGTTTTGACCACATGTGATTCAATAATCGTTGGGCGGCGCCCTTGTCCTCGACCACCTGGATCTCAACGTCGATAGCAGACGCACTCGTGTCGATCTGCGCGTGAACCAACGTTAATGGCATACCCAGCAGCCAGCAAAATAATAGTGTTCTACCCATAGCGACTAATCTAATTGGCAAGTAATTTTCCGAATGCCTCGTATTTCTTTCCTATGTTTTCATCGAGCGCTACCGCCTCGCCATGTTTAGCGACTGCCTCCTTCAAACTCCCGAGCTTGTAGTAGACGAGCGCGAGATTCACCTTGATGCCGCCATCCTTCGGATCGAGCGCTTCCGCCTCACGGTAGGCCCCCAAGGCACGATCGTAATCGCCCTTTATATAGTAGAGATTGCCACGATTGTTGTAGGCGGCGCTGTTTTGCGGGCTGACTTGCAGCACTTGATCGAATTCCTTCAACGATAAGTCGTGAAGACCATTGCTACCGTAGATGATGCCGATCTGCATACGCGCGTCGATATCATCGGGCTTGTTACGTAGCAGCGACCGGTAAGCAACCAAGAATCGATCCAGACTCTTGGAGACCAGCACCGTACGCTCGCGTTCGACTAGCGCTTTGATTTCATTTCCGACCGGCGGTGTAATCGAGTACTTTGCTGGTGCAAGCGTCACCGGCACATACTTCCGCCACGCGCCCTTTAGTGGGATGACTTGCAACTGCTCTTGCTGTATCCACTTCTGATACTTACGCGCACCTTCTGCCCACGCCTCTGAAAATGTTGTTGATATCATGGTTGCCTCTAAAGGTATCCAGACCTCGCCATCTCGCACCACCATAAGATCATCCTGAAGGCTTATAATATGCTTTTCTTTATCCGGCAGGCGCGTGTTAAACATGAGAAACAGGTGTCCGGGCACGTCAACCATCGCCGTTTCTATGCCGAGATTCTCGAGCCCTGCACTTAACAAGACTGATAGATCATCACAATCACCACTCTTGACCTTCAATGTCTCACGCGGAAACTGTACGTAATCTAGTTGGTCTTTGGTCAGTTGCGGAAATGGGCTGCTCGGGTCGACCACGTACTTCATGCCGTACGCCGACAGCACGTTAAACCAGGTCATCGCGGACACCATATTTTCGTCTAACGGGCCTTTTTCTGGTCGATAACTATTGATCGCCTGACGTACATAATCCTTCAGTATCTCGTCTGTGGGGGTAACAAACGAGCCAACCATATCTGCTTCTCGCCAAACGATTGCATTCTTGCCATAGATGGTCATCGGCTGCGTAATGTCTACGAAGTGCCTCTGTCCCTCATGGTAAAAGTCGAGCTTGACCTCGACCTGGACACCCGTGTCCTCGTCGATATCACGGATCTTGTTATTGAAAGATGCCAACAAAGGCATCTCTGTCGTTTCATTCGGTCCCAAGACATCGATGCGACGGTGGGTCGGGAAATCCATGTAATCCTTAATATGGAACGTTAGTCGTAGATTCTTGTATTCAGCTTCTCCAGTGTTCACCACCTTGATGCTGCCCACAGGCGCGTTCGTGTATCGCTTGTACGCAGAAGAAAATGCCTGCTTAAACTGTAGATCGCGTAACACGACAAGCGGTGCATTTTGATCAAACTCCAGAGACTTCTTTTTCTCAGCGTACGCGGTATTCAACTGCAATCTGTTCTCTTTATTATCATCAAGCTCAACCGCTATCGTGAATTCTGCGATCGCCTGGTCGTAGTTATGTTTCTTCAGAAAAAGCTGTCCAAGCAGGCTGTGTGGTATTGAATTTGTCGGCTCTTTCAACGCAGCCTTTTGTAGGTGGCGCTCCGAAATATCTAGCACATCGTTTTCCAGATATAACCGACCTAGCTCAAGCTCAATGTCGGTCGACGTTGGATCTCGTGCAAGCGCTTTCTTGAGGTAACGAATTGCATCGCCATTCTTACCTTGCTGATGCGAAATACTCGCAAGTAACACGAGTGGTTCACTGCTATGCGGTTTCAATATGGCGGCATGCTCCGCTTGCTCGGCCGCTTCCTTTAAGAGCTCTAGTTTTGCTAGCGAGATCGCATAGCGATAACGTAAATTGTAATGATTGGGTTGCACAACTACTGCTTTTTCAAACTCGCGCGCCGCCGCCACATGATTCTGGCCTTGTTGTTCAAGAAGTGCGAGGCGCAGCCGTGCCTCGAATAATGCGGGCTCTGCGCTTATTGCTTGACGCAGCGCCGAACGGGCTTTAACTTGGTCTTGCAACGCTAGATAAGCGTCCGCCAAGCCAATCCAGGCATTGGTATTTTTCGGCTCCTCGTCCACCGCCTTTGTCAAAGACAACACCGCTTCTTGCGGACGATTATTCGCAAGGGCAATAACGCCGAGGAGGTATTGCCCGGCTGCCTCTTGCTCGCGCACGCCCGACATGGACAGGGCGATTGCGCGTGCGCGCTTATACTCGTTCAGTTCTATGTAGCTTCGCGCCGCGCCCAGGCGTGCGTCACCATTTAGTTTGTCGATGGCTAGTGCTTTATTGAAACGCTCTAACGCTTGCACATGCTTAGCGAGCGCTTGGTGGGCGCGTCCGCTTTCGATCCAAACCGTGATGTTGTCGGGCACTACCTTGACCGCTTGATCGAACTGCGCCAACCCCTTATCCACCGCACCGAGTTGAACATAGGTGTGCCCCAACAAGAAATGTGCGGACTCGAGGTTCGGATCAAGCTCTATCGACTTCTCGAGGCAGTTGACCGCGCCCGCCGTATCTTCGAGCTTCAAGCCGGCCTTACCGCACCACAGGTAGGTAGAGGCATCGGCTTGGTCGCGCGCGATTGCCTTATCTGCCACAGCTTTCGTCTCGATAAATTGTTGCGCGCCAAAAAATGACTCGGCTTGACGATTTAAGCCCTTAAGCTCGAAAGCAGGAATCTTTGCGAGTTCTTGGAAACGACGGATCGCCTGTTTATGCTTACCTTGTCGGTCTAGGCTAAGCCCTAGGTACTCGAGCACCTCACCGTGTTCGGAGTTGTCGTTGTAAAGAGACAGAAATATCTCGGCCGCCTCGGCGTACTTCTCGTCACCATACAAACCATAGCCGGTCTGGAACAGATCGCTTCCGGTTTCTGACGCCGGTCCTTCGACTCCGAAACCGCTTACCGCTGCTACGCGGTAGTGAACATAGCGTGAAACATCGTCGTGGGTTATCGTTGCCGAGCTGTCTTCAATCTTACCAAGTTCTATGTACGGTCCGTCTTTTGTCGTCGCGGCATAGATGGCGTAGTGATCGACGAAGCTGGCGGCAGACGATCGCCACTTTAGCTCGGTATCACTCAACCCACCAGTGACAAGTAGGTCTTCGACCAATTCCGGCACCTGCAAGTAATCGAACACTTGCAGTGTTTGGCGCTTCTTGTCGTAGACATTGATCCGGGTCTTTTTCGAAGCTGGCACCATCAATGACGTTGCATCCCCCAGGCCGATCGCCTGCTGCATCGCTGAACCGAATGTGAAAACTAGAGTTTTCCCGTTATAGACGTGCACCGTCTGCGGGTTACTGGTTGAGGCTAGGACGTACAGATTATCATCCTGATCAAGCGTCATCGCCCGGATCCTTCGATAACGATTGGACGAATCTTCGCCACCATTCAGTTCATACACGAGTTCTTTCTCACGGGAAAACACGCGTATTCGCGGCGATTGATTGTCCGCGACATAGATATTACCCTTGGCATCGACGACGACAGCGCCAGGTCGGCGCAATCGTTGCGTCTCACCCTTGCGGTTGGCGAGTTTGTCCAGAAAAACACCGTCTCGCGAAAAGATCTGTACCCGCTTGCCGCTATCGGCAACGTAGATCTTGTCGCGCAAATAAATACCCGTGATGTTCTTGAATTGACCATCCTTAGATCCGCTGCGACCAAAGCTAAACCGCGGTTCGCCTTGATGCGAAAAAACCTTCAGTTCGCTGCCATCAACAATAATGACGTCTTTGTCGTCCACCGCGGCTAGTGTCGGCTTCTTGAACTTACCTGGTAGCATGCGCGCTACCTTGCCATCCGCCGATATAAGCGTGACGCTAGATTTCTCAACATTCAAACAAAGATGCTGGCCATCGGGTATTGAATAGGCAACACTACATTCGGCGCTGAGACTGTCGCCAAGCCTTATCCCCGGTAGGCGCAAATCCTTGCCGCGAGCTTGCCCTGTCACGCTCGGCAGGTCGTAGATTTCAATCTTATCGTTGCCTGAATCGCCGACTATAAGCTGATTCGAAGGCGTCACTGCCAAACCCGAGATCGTGTGAAACTGCCCACGGCCCTTACCCTTGCCGCCGAAGGCATTAACAATCTCGCCGCTGTCACGATCGATCTGCATGATCTTGCCGTTTTCACCATCGGCAACGAAAACCTCTCCACCGTGACTAACCGCCATCGCGGCCAGGCGTGGTGGTTTGGGGACATCAAGTCTGAGGTCTTCGGGACCGATGCGCTTTAGCAGCTTGCCCGAATGAGAATAGACCGATACGCGACCATTAGGCGCGCTATCCAAGACGTAAACGTTTTCGTCCGTGTCTACTGCTATATGGGTAGGCCGGTTGAGTTTAACGGCGGGATCATTGCTACCGAAACTGAATAGAAAGACACCGTCTCGGCTATACACCGAAATCCGGTTGTTGCCACCGTCGGCAACATAAAAACGACCCCTAGATGAATAAGCGATATCGGTAGGCGCGCTGAGGCGACCCGGTGTGCTCCCTGCCTCTGCGAAGGAGTATTGCAGCCTGCCGCTAGCATCGATCACGGCAACCGTAGCATCTACGGTATTGACCACAGCAATAAGCGAACTGTCTACCCCTGTAAGTCCACCGAGCCGAGTAGACCTGAAGGTAGCGTCTTTGCCGCCGAGCACAATAGACGTATCCGAAGAAGCGTCTAACTTGATTAGCCGGCCAGCCCTGCTATCTGTCAGAAATAGTGTCCCGCCGGCATCCATGAACATACCAGCGATTTCCGAGAACTTGGCTTGTTCGCTGGTATCAGCTGCGATCGCCCTGGAAAACTTGATAGTGGCATGCGAGGCTGTCGTGCAGAGCGCGCTGGTCACAAAAAGCGTGGCACAACAAAGGAATGCTAGCTTATTGGATGATTCTGGTTGCGCCCGACAGAACGTATAATACCTCCGACTAGACAGCCTGAAGTATACGTTCATAACATGCCCTCATCCCATGCTTATCATGATTCGAGAGCCGCAGCGGCTCTTTGCCAGCTTTGTCCCTTCCATGATGAACGCTAGCAAAATCGGCTTCCTACTTACGGGTGTGGTGCTCATTATGTACCTACCCGGCGACCGGTTACCAGTCGGTATCCAGTTACTGGATGTCCTGGAATTCAGGACCTATGACATGCGGATGCGATCAGAGGGGATCCGTATCCCAGCCGGCGACGTAACTATCGCGGCGATAGATGAAAAAAGCCTGGCCGCAATCGGGCGTTGGCCCTGGAGCCGGCGCACGCAGGCCGAATTAATCGATAAATTAGACGCGCTCGGGGCGCGGGCGATCGCCTTAGATTACTTTCTCTCCGAATCGGAAAACAGCAAGCTACTGGCACATATCGGCCGACTTGAGGCTGAACAGGGGGCGACGGATAAGAGCAGCCCTTATGAGTCGATTAAGCGCGCGTTGGCAACCGATTCCACACTTGCACGGGCCATCGCCAACAGCGGTAAAGTCATACTCAGCATCGTCCTACTGTCCGAGGAGGAAACGAGCGGACGGCCCGCCGACGAAGCCGCACGCGCTCTGGATCAGGTCAAAGACCAGGCCATTCGTGCGATCCTGGATAGTGGCGATGGAAGCCTGGACTTTGAGATGCCCCGCACCTTCGGTGTGCTCGCTAACTTGCCGGAGATACAAAGCGGTGCCAAATACGCTGGACACATAAACAGCACGCCGGATTCCGATGGCACTGTGCGTCGGGCGTCACTCGTGATGCAGCATAAGGGTCATTTTTTTCCGTCGGCGGACGTGCAGGCGGTGCGGGCGTACCTGGGTGTCGATGACCTCTTACTACGCACTACCCAATACGGGATTACCGGTTTGGCGATCGGCAGTCGCATCATCAAGACAGATGAACGTGGTCGCGCTTTGATTCACTACCATGGTCCCGAAAAGACCATCCCGACCATTTCTCTATCGGACATCGATGCGGGTACTGTTGATCCAGCCCTCATCAAGGGCAAGATTGTGATCGTCGGACCAACCGCCAAGGGTATCGGCGATGTGGCAGTAACCCCTTACGGGACTGTTTTTCCAGGCGTAGAGATTCGTGCCAATACGATGCAAAACCTGATAAACAACGACTTCATCAACCGTCCGGATTGGGTGACTTTGGTGGACGCGCTCGTTATCTTGGTGGTTGGGCTGTTTCTATCTTGGTTGTTGCCAAAAATCGGTATGTGGCAGGGCGCAGCCTTGGCGCTGACATTCTTAGTCATACACACATTGGCTGTAGTTATCTTATTTCGTGCCCCGTGGCTCAATATGTTATGGCTCAATATTGTCTATCCTTCGGTACTCATCCTCCTGCTTTTCGTTTCCTCAACAATTGCTAAGTACGTAAGTGCAGAGACCGGGAAGCGGCAAATCAAAAAAGCGTTTCAACATTATGTACCGAGCGCGGTTGTCAATGACATTACCGACAATGTCGATCGACTTCGGTTAGGCGGTGATAAACGCGAACTCACCGTGCTGTTTTCTGATATCCGCGGTTTTACCGCTGTGTCACAATCACTCGCGCCAGAAGACTTGGTACGCCTTTTGAACGTTTACCTGACACGAATGACAGCGAAAGTGTTCGATCATGATGGCCTGCTAGACAAGTACATCGGCGATGCCATTATGGCTGTCTACGGTGCACCCATACACCGAGAGGACCATGCCGTGCTTGCATGCCGCACTGCCCTGGACATGATCGACGCATTGGATGAATTACAGACGATCTGGAAAGCAGAAGGACTACCGATTCTAGATATTGGCATCGGCATCAATACTGGACCCATGGTAGTCGGTAACATGGGTTCTGAGAATCGTTTTGACTATACGGTTATCGGCGACGCTGTTAATCTGGGTTCTAGAATAGAAGCCCTTAATAAAACCTATGGCACGCGCATTCTCATAAGCGAGTTTACATACGAACAGGTGCGTAACGAGTTCCCAGATGTACGCGAAATCGATATTACGCGCGTTCGGGGGAGAACCGAACCAGTAAGAATCTATGAGCTCATGCGGGCAGCCGAATATTCATCTATGGATTGGGTGGCGGAATATCAGGAAGCCTACAAGCTGGTGCGCAAAAACGAGCCCAGCCAAGCGCTGTTGATATTCCAGTACCTGAATGAGACGGTGAACGATCCTGTTAGTAAGTACTACATGCAAAGCTGCCGGGCCGCCCTTGGATGATGCACCGGGGTAGTCGTCGACTGGGTGGCGGGCACGTATCGGTGGCGTAGACTCACCGCATCGTGAAACAACGCCTTTGCAAACTGCTTGCTCGGGCTCTGGCCGACTTGGCAAACCATGACACCCTTCCCGTCGGTTACGATGCTGCGGCAATTCATATCGAACGTGCGCGGCGCAAGGGCCACGGGGACTTTGCCAGCAATGTTGCGCTTACGCTCGCAGATAGAGCCAGCCTACCGCCACGCGAGCTGGCGCAAGCAATCGTTGAACGACTACCGGCGTCAGATTTTGTCGACCAGGTAGAGATCGCGGGTCCGGGTTTTATTAACTTTTTCTTGAGCCGTGCCGCATTTGAAGCGGTGGTGCCGGATGTTCTCGAGGCCGGCGACGCGTTTGGTCGTAGCGATATCGGTGCTGGAAAGAAAGTACAAGTCGAATTCGTTTCTGCCAATCCGACTGGGCCTTTGCACGTCGGACACGGCCGCGGTGCAGCGTATGGTGCCGCGGTGGCTGATCTGCTGCAGGCAGTCGGCTTTGAGGTTCAGCGCGAATACTATGTTAACGACGCCGGGCGACAAATGGACATACTTGCCACCAGCATCTGGCTACGCTATCAAGAGTTGTCTGGTGAAGCGGTGCCATTCCCTGCCAGTGGTTATCGCGGCGATTACATTTACGACATCGCAGGCCAACTGTATCGCCAACATGGCAAACGATTACAGCGATCTGCAAGCGAGGTCGTCCGCGATCTGCCGCTGGATATTTCGGAGGGTGGCGACGCAGAGGCGCGTATTGATGCGCTTATTAGCCGTGCCAAAACCTTGCTAGGTGAATCCCAATACCGCCAAGTTCACAACTATGGTCTTGAAACCATTCTCGCTAGCATTCGCCAGGATTTAGAGCAATTCGGTGTACACCATGACGTGTGGTTCTTTGAGCGTTCCGTAACCCAAAGTAGTGCAATGAAGGATGCCATCGAGCGGTTGCGCGCTTCCGGGCATGTCTACAACAAGGACGCGGCACTGTGGTTTCGCTCGACCGATTACCAAGATGAGAAGGATCGCGTACTTATAAAGAACGATGGTCAACACACATATTTCGCTTCCGACTTCGCGTATCACATAAACAAACTCGGACGTGGCTTTGGCCGGCTAATCGACATCTGGGGTGCGGACCACCACGGTCACGTGCCGCGCATGAAGGCAGCTTTCAGTGCCATCGGTGAGGATCCAGCGAAACTCGACGTCTTACTTGTGCAGTTCGCAGTGCTCTATCGCGGCGGCAAAAAGTTGCAGATGTCTACCCGCAGTGGCGAATTTGTGACATTGCATGAACTATGCAAGGAAATAGGGAAAGACGCAGCACGCTTCTTCTATGTTATGCGCAAATGCGAACAACATATGGATTTTGATCTCGATTTGGCAAAGTCGCAAACGGCTGATAATCCTGTCTACTACGTGCAATACGCGCACGCCCGAATTTGTAGCGTATTCCGCCAGATGCAAGAGAAGAAACTCACACACAACCGTGATAACGGCAACGCCCACTTGGATCTGCTCACCGAATCACACGAGCGAGACCTGCTCGTGGCACTTTCACGCTACCCTGAGGTCGTGGAGTCGGCGGCTACTGCACTCGAACCGCATCAGATACCACACTACTTACGCGGACTCGCTAATGGGTTTCATACTTACTATAACGCCCATACCTTTCTTGTCGATTCAGCGGACCTACGCGACGCGCGCTTGAACCTGATCGCCGCCACTCGCCAGGTGATCAGTAATGGATTGAAGTTAATAGGTGTGTCAGCACCGGAAAAGATGTAGGTTGGACCGATGGCGGTAAGGCGAAAACGAACTAAGCGGCCCCGAGGCAAAGGTAAGAAACTCCCCAACTGGGGCTTGCTCGGCTTGGGCTTGGCAATCGGCGTCGTATTTACGATCCTGATCCAGATTTTTGTTGATCGCGTAGCAACACCCGGTAGCGGTCTTGGCGCTCTCGTGAGTCGTATGGATAAGCCCGAGCAAACACCTGCACCGCAGAAATCATCGCCTCAAACCAAAAGCGAGCTTCCTAAGCCGAAGTTCGATTTCTATACTATTTTGCCGGAAGTCGAAACAGTACTTCCACAAGCGCAATCGACGAAAGAAAAGAAAGATGCCAAGCCCGCCGTTCCCGAAAAGAACGTCAGTTATGTTTTGCAAGCGGCCTCGTTTGCGAAGTTCGAAGATGCTGACCGCCTGAAGGCGGAACTTGCCTTGAATGGGCTCTCGACCCATATTCAGAAAGTCACCATAGAGGGTCGTGGCGAGTATCATCGTGTACGTTTAGGACCTTACAGCAATCTTGACGAGCTCGATGTGGCTCACCAACGCCTACGCAAATTAGGTATTCAGGCGTTACGTCTGAAGGTTAAAGGACAAGGCTGATAGCAGCGAACCCTCATCCTTGACCTTGCTCTAACATCCACTGCTTCTGACGAAGCAATGCCGAGATGTCTTCGTCTCCGAAGCCTGCATCCATCAGGCGCTTGTAGTGGATCAATGTCATCTCGACAATGGGTAGTTGGGCCGCCAACGTCTGCGCCATGCGTTTGCAAATGGTGAGATCTTTATGGTGTAACGCGATCTTGAATCCAGGTGTGAATTCCTGTTTCAGCATGCTTGGCCCGCGATTGTTTAAGAACCAGTTCCCGGCCGCGCCCGCCGACAAGGCTGCGATCACTCTATCCATAGGCAGGCCCATGGCCTGTCCGAACGCCAAAGCTTCGGTCACGCCCTGCAACACACCGGCTGCCATAACTTGATTTACCGCCTTTGCGCCTTGGCCATTACCGACCGGGCCCAAATGTGTAATCAGCCCCGCGACCACTTCTAGTACTGGCCGCACGCGCTCCAGCACCGCCTCATCGCCACCCACCATCATCGTTAGCGTACCCTGGCGGGCACCTTCCACACCGCCCGACAACGGAGCGTCGAGAAACGCCACACCAATCTTGGCTAGTCGTTCGGCAACCTGTCGCGCTGTTTCGATGCTCACGGTGGAGGTATCAACAACCACCTTTCCCTCGGCAAGCCCGGGCAGCACCGTATCGATAACCTCGAGTAGATCCTCGTCGCGCGACACGCTAATAAAAATCAATTCGCATTCACGGACGAGCGTGATTGGATCTTTGGCAAGCGCAATGCCGTTAGCTTTTACGAATCGCGAAACCCGCTCGAAGGTGCGATTCCACGCCAGTTTGAGTTTTCCCGCCTTATGCAGGTTCAGTGCCATCGGGGCCCCCATGGCCCCGAGTCCAATAAATCCAGTTTTCATCGCCAACTCCCAGTGATCATTTTCTTTTCCGTTGAAGTAGTCAGTTTAGCGCGGCGCGTTGCAGTCGGCGCGGCCAGGGAGCACACACCATCATTCTGCACACAATGACGAGCGATCGGGCCGGTGGAGCGCCATCCGTCGCGTCTCCGCAATCGGTTCTGGCTGCTTATAGCTGCTTATATATAGATACTTCCGCCGTGCGCTGGCCGTAATCAAGGCGGATTCCGGCCGCGCTGGACCGGGTAATATCGTTTGGCTGAAACTTCGATTATATTTCCTATACTTACGGCTAGAAGGGCAATTCCCCGGGAGAATCATGTGAGCAAAATTATAAGGATTGTAGGCATGCTACTGGTGCTAGTCGCGGTTATCGTCGCCGCCGCACCCTTTTGGTTCGGCATACAGGCTGAGAAAACCTATAACAACTTAATCCAACAGATATCTAAGAGCGGCAGTGGCACGTTTACAACGAGAAGCTACGAGCGTGGCTGGCTGCGTTCCAGCGCCGAAACCTTAGTGGCCTTACCAGGGCTACCGTTGGATATGTTGGTAAGGCACAACATCTCACACGGTCCCCTGGCGATAGACAAGATTATCCGGGGCGATCTCGTATTTACACCGGCCGCTGCGTTTATCAGCAGTGGCGCAACGTTGACCCCGCGAAAAGGGGCAACGGCAGGCATGGTGAAAGATCTGGCTAGATATTTGCCGCCGATGACAGCAGAAACCATGTTTGGTCTCACCGGCGGCGGCGCCGAAACCGAGATCAATGTGGCACCGATGAAGCGCAAGACCAAAGATGGTGAAATCAATTGGCATGGTCTTACCGGGACGCTGGTGTTTCGTGGTGATGGGCGCGTCAATACGCAGCTCAGCACCCGCGGCATTTCCCTGCTCTCCGAGAATGAGCCACTCTCAGTCAGCAACATATCATTTCAGTCCGATGCACGTGGCGATGGCGGCATCATGTTCGGTAACAGCTCCTTAACTGTGGCGAAAATGGATATCGGGCCCGACGTGAGTGTCAAGGGCTTGAGGTTCACTACAACCGCAAAACCGGCCGGCAATAATATTAATTCCACTATAAACTACCAAGTCAAAGACATCACAGTGGGCACCGACCATTACGGTCCTGGTCAGCTGACCCTACAGTTACGCAAGCTCAACGCGGCTGCCCTTCGCCGGTTCGAACAGAAGGTCAACGGTATTTCGAAGCGCGGGCTAGCGGAAGAACAAAGACAGATGATGGTCGCGGCGGAAACCATGAAGCTTATCGCCAGCCTATCTAAGAGTGCGCCGGAACTTGAGGTCACCAAGCTCAGCTTCAAGGCCCGTGAAGGTGAGCTCACCGGCACCGCGAAGTTGGTGTTGGACGGAAGCAAACTCAATGTAGCCGAAAACATGATGCTACTGCTAAGGGCGCTGCGGGGCGACGCCGAACTTTCGATTCCGCCCAGCATGGTCAAAGCGTTCCTCACTCCGCGAATCCGCAGCGATATAGAAAACTATAAGCGACGTGGAATCTTGAGCCAACGCGAAGCAAACAAATTGACACCTAAAGTGATGTCGCGGATCGTCGACGAAGCATATCCTTCTTATTTGACCAGAAATGGTTTCACCAAGTTACTGGTGCCGTCTGGTGCGTACTACACAATCACAGCATCCTTTCGGCAAGGCAAATTCTTGGTCAATAATCGACCACTTAACCAACCGCTGTTGGGGTTCGGTCGCGGCACGTAGAATCCAGACGAGACGGGCACACAAGCGCCCGTCTTTAGTTTTTCTACCAGTTGTATCCCCTTTCGTCGTGCAATGCGAGGTCTAAACCTTCAGTCTCGAATTCTTCGCTCACGCGCAACCCCATCGTCAGATCCAGCGTCTTTAAGATAACGAAACTAACGACACCCGTATAGGCAATGGTGCTCACGACGCCGAGGAGCTGCACACCCAGTTGCTGGCCGATGCCATCGATGCCGTCACCAAAACCAGCGCCGCCGAGCGACTGCGCGCAGAACACACCGGTCAATAAAGCACCGACGATACCCCCGACGGCGTGTACACCGAATACGTCGAGTGAATCATCATAACCGAATGCATGCTTAATCTTGGTGGAAGCGATAAAAGCGCCAACCCCAGCAGCGGCGCCGATAAGCAATGCGCCCATGGGCCCGACCGAACCCGAGGCTGGTGTGATGGCGACAAGACCGGCCACCGCCCCCGAGGCGATGCCGAGTACACTGGGTTTACCATGCCCCATCCACTCGCCAAACATCCACGCCAGCGCCGCCCCTGCCGTTGCGATCTGAGTAACCGCCATGGCCATACCAGCGGTGCCGTCGGCGGCGAGCTCACTGCCGGCGTTAAAACCAAACCAACCGACCCACAACATTGATGCACCGACTACCGTCAGCGCCAAGTTGTGCGGCGGCATCGCCGTCCGCGGATAGCCCTTGCGCCTACCAAGAACCAAGGCAGCCACAAGACCGGCAGTTCCGGCATTGATATGCACAACCGTGCCCCCGGCAAAATCGAGTATCCCCTTGTTACCAAGCCAGCCCCCATCACCCCACACCCAATGGGTGATGGGCGCGTAAACCAGCGTGAGCCAGATCGCCATGAACAGTAGCATGGCGGAAAACTTCATGCGTTCGGCAAATGCGCCTACGATCAGTGCTGGCGTTATGATGGCAAACGTCATTTGAAAGGTCATGAAAACGGATTCGGGTATCGTGCCGCTCAGGGTATCGACCCCCACACCTCTCAAAAAGGCCTTGCTCAGGCCGCCCCAATAAACACCCTCGCCACCAAAGGCGATAGTGTAGCCATACAACGCCCAAAGCACCGTGATGAGTGAGGTGATCGCGAAGCACTGCATCATTACCGACAGCACATTCTTTGCGCGCACCATACCAGCATAAAAGAGCGAGAGGCCGGGTATGGTCATAAACAAAACCAGCGCGGTAGCGGTTAACATCCAGGCGGTATCACCGGCACTGAGTTCATCGGCAAAGCTAACTCCCGGCATCAACGACAACGAAAGAGCTGTAACTACTCTACTTGCGTTTAGGCGCTTCATGATTTCACTTCCCCCAGTTCCTCAAAGGGCATCTTCGCCGGTTTCGCCGGTGCGGATGCGGATTACCTGCTCCAGGTCAAATATAAAGATCTTGCCATCACCGATTTTGTCGGTCTTGGCTGCATCGGTAATTGCCTCGATGGCCCGATCGAGCAGGTCGGCGCTGATCGCGACTTCGAGCTTGACCTTGGGCAGAAAGTCGACGACATACTCCGCGCCGCGATAGAGTTCCGTGTGACCTTTTTGGCGCCCGAAACCCTTTACTTCAGTCACCGTTAAGCCACTCACGCCGACATTCGATAACGCGTCACGCACGTCGTCGAGCTTGAAAGGCTTGATGATTGCTGTAACCAGTTTCATGTGTATATCCCCTTAGTGTTGTTAGCCCTGTCGGTTATGCTCTACGCGGGTACAACAAGATTTGGCTAGCATTGCACTTCCCGTGCCAGTAGTAATACTGGCAGGAAAACAATCACTTATGTCCCGGCGCAGCGCTCGAAGCACAGTTACTGCACCAAGCTGGACCGCAAGCGCGCCAACTGTGCACCAGGAATGTGCGCCGCCGCCTGCGGTTGTTCTGATATAATCCGGGCCAGGGATAGGCGATGATTAGCGCGAAGATTCTTGATCAAGTTTCCGCCGCCGTGAGCAACGTGCTGCCGTCACAACTCTCGAGCGACGTGAAAAAGAATATGCGCGCCGCCCTGCAATCGGCGTTAGAGCGCCTAGATCTCGTGACCCGCGAGGAACTTGAGGTGCAAGAGGCAGTGCTGGCACGTACGCGCCAAAAGTTGCAGGAACTAGAAAATAAGATCACCGCACTCGAGAAACAGCTCTTAGGAAAGAAATAATCTGTCCGATCTACCGGGCATTTTATGGCGCCGTGAGTGCCACTAAACCCACTTACTAAACTCTCCGAATCGATGTCGTCAGCTTTTCTGCAGACGCCCTGCCGGGCTGTTCGCATTTCATCGATAAAACATTCGATAAATGATTGTAATCATGGGCGAAAGCGTCCTTCGGGTTGTTGAATTTCCAGTTTCATAGTCGTCATATTGTATTGCCTAGGGCTCGCAAGAATATTCTCGTTGGCAACCCTAAGTGCTAATATCGGTGGTGCACCCAAAGATCGATAACTCACCACAATTGGAGGAAAATGGCGATGATACGTAAATTCGCGGTTGTAACCGCGGTTGCTGCGTTATGCATCCAACCCGCTGCGTTCGCTGGTAAGGCGGAAGCACAAAAGTGGATAAACGACGAGTTCCAGCCAACCACCTTGTCGAAAGCCAAACAGATGGAAGAGATGGAGTGGTTCATCAAGGCAGCCGCGCCTTTCAAGGGAATGGAAATCAACGTCCTGTCTGAAACTATTCCTACTCATGAATATGAGTCGAAAACGCTCACCAAGGCATTCGAGGAAATCACCGGCATCAAGGTAAACCACCAGTTGCTGGGTGAAGGTGAAGTAGTACAAGCAGTCCAGACGCAAATGCAAACCAACCGCAATCTGTATGACGCCTACATCAATGACTCAGACCTGATCGGCACCCACTCGCGCCTCCAGCTCGCCGTCAACCTGACCGACTGGATGGCCGGCGAGGGTAAAGACGTGACCCTGCCGACGCTGGACGTCGACGATTTTATGGGTAAGTCGTTCACCACCGGGCCGGATGGTAAGCTTTACCAGCTTCCCGACCAGCAGTTCGCCAATCTTTACTGGTTCCGCTATGACTGGTTCCAGCGCCCCGAGTTGAAGCGCAAGTTTAAGGAGATATATGGCTACGAGCTGGGCGTGCCCGTGAACTGGTCGGCCTACGAGGACATCGCCGAATTCTTCAGCGTACACGTGAAGGAGATCGACGGTGTGCGCGTATACGGCCACATGGACTATGGTAAACGTGCTCCCGACCTCGGCTGGCGCATGACCGATGCCTGGTTGTCTATGGCCGGCGCCGGCAGCAAGGGCTTGCCAAACGGAGTCCCGGTTGACGAGTGGGGCATCCGTATGGAGAAGGGTACCTGTAATCCTGTAGGCGCATCGGTAACGCGCGGCGGTGCTGCCAATGGTCCGGCCGCGGTATACGCGATCCGCAAATGGGACGAATGGCTGCGCAAGTATGCACCGCCCGGCGCCGCGAGCTACGACTTCTATCAGTCGCTGCCGGCGTTGTCGCAAGGAAACGTGGCGCAACAGATCTTCTGGTACACCGCGTTCACTTCGTCGATGGTCGCTCCGAAGAGCGCAGGTAACAACACGGTCGACGGCAACGGCAACCCGCTGTGGCGCATGGCGCCGTCTCCCCACGGCCCCTATTGGGAGGATGGCATGAAGCTCGGCTATCAAGACGCTGGTTCATGGACGTTGTTCAAGTCCACGCCGGTTGATCGCCGCAAGGCGGCCTGGCTGTACGCCCAGTTCACCGTGTCCAAGACCGTATCGCTGAAAAAGACCCACGTTGGTCTGACACCAATTCGCGACAGCGACATCCGGCACGCATCGTTCACCAAGCGGGCGTCCAAACTGGGTGGATTGGTCGAGTTCTATCGCTCGCCTGACCGCGTGCGTTGGTCACCGACCGGTATTAATGTGCCGGATTATCCCAAGCTCGCGCAGATCTGGTGGCAACAGATCGGTGATGTCAACTCCGGCGCATTCACGCCCCAGCAAGCCATGGACCGGCTGGCCGGTGAAATGGATCAAGTCATGGCGCGCATGCAGGCGGCCGACGAGAAGGCCGGCACCTACGGCGGCTGTGGACCGCGCCTCAATAAGGAGCGCGATGCGTCGTACTGGCTGAAGCGGCCGGGCTCGCCGAAGGCGAAAGTCAACGAAAAACCGAAAGGGCAAACGGTTGACTACGACGAGCTGGTTAAACGTTGGATGCAAAGCTGACGCATCTCACCAGTCAGTGAAGGCAAGATTGTGGCACGGGGGTCCATCCCCCGTGCCGACACCAACCGCGTGCAGCCGACACGCAGCAGCCGGCAGCGTGTTTGAGAACGTGTGGCGCTAACGGCGTAAGCGTATTAATTGCCTAGCACTGAGTGCGTGACGGACGCGTCCGGACGGTTGCCATGGGAATTGAGCTTAGGAAAGTAAGCAAACAGGTCGGCGCCGAGACATATATCTACGAAACCAACCTCTCGCTAGAGAAAGGCGGCTTCAACGTATTATTGGGTACGGCCCTCTCCGGCAAAACAACCCTGATGCGACTGATGGCCGGGCTCGAACCTCCTACCACGGGAGAACTGTGGTTCGACGGTGAAAATGTAACCGGTGTGCCGGTACAGAAGCGCAGCGTGGCGATGGTATACCAGCAATTCATCAACTACCCGAACTTTTCCGTCTTCGACAACATTGCCTCGCCTTTGCGTGTGGCGAGGATACCTGCCGGCGAGCTCAGGCAACGGGTGGAACGCATTGCCGAATTGCTACGGCTCACACCGATGCTGCAGCGATTTCCCAACGAACTGTCGGGTGGACAACAGCAGCGAACCGCCCTGGCACGTGCGCTGGTCAAAAACGCGCCGCTGGTACTCCTGGACGAACCGCTTGCGAACCTGGACTACAAACTGCGCGAAGAACTGCGAGACGAGTTGCCAAAGTTATTTAAGGGCACTGGCGCAACCGTGGTGTACGCGACAAGCGAACCTTTGGAAGCGCTGATGCTCGCTGGCAACACCGCAACGCTGCATGAAGGTCGGGTAACCCAGTACGGCCCAACCGCGAAGATTTACCGGACACCCAACACCCTATTGAGCGCGCAGGTGTTCTCAGACCCACCGATCAATACGGCTAACGTGAACAAGAAAGGTGACACCTTTCATCTAACCGACGCTGTTAGTTGGCGGGTGCCGAACGGGTTTGCAGGCCTAGGTGACGGCAGCTACACCATGGGCATTCGTCCGCATCACCTGACGCTTGGTACGGCACCGAAGAACGCTGTGAAAGTGTGCGCTACGGTTCTGGTAGCGGAGATAAGTGGGTCCGAGAGTGTCGTGCACGTCAACGTCGAAGGAAACAATTGGGTTTCGGAATCGCATGGCGTTCATCCGTACAAGGTCGGTGATTCGGTCGAGTTGTTCATAAGCGTGGAACGCTGCCTGTATTTCGGAAGCGACGGTCAGCTGCTTACAGGCTGAGTAGCAACCGCTAACAGATTTATGAGTTACCGTACTCGGAGAGAGTATCGGCATGGCAAAAATAGCGCTAGAGCACATTAAACATAGTTATTCGACCCAGCTCAGCGGTCCCCAAGAGTGGGCCCTCAAAGAGGTCGACACGGTATGGGCCGATGGTGGGGCTTATGCGTTACTGGGACCGTCCGGTTGCGGCAAAACCACGTTGCTTAACATCATTTCGGGCTTAATCATACCCTCCCAGGGGCGTGTCTTGTTCGATGACAGCGATGTCACGAGCACACCAACTATCGATCGTCATATCGCTCAGGTTTTTCAGTTTCCGGTGGTCTACGACACCATGACCGTGTACGACAACCTCGCGTTTCCGTTACGAAACCGGGGCGTTGCTGAAGATAAGATAAGCGCGCGCGTGCGAGAAATCGCAAGAATGCTAGAGCTGGAAGGTCTGTTGCATCGACGAGCGTCCGGACTCACCGCCGACGGCAAGCAAAAGATCTCGCTAGGACGGGGACTTGTAAGAGAAAACGTCAACGTAATCATGTTCGATGAACCGCTAACGGTTATCGATCCGCACCTCAAATGGTTGTTGCGTTCCAAGCTCAAGGAACTGCATCAGCAAGTAGGCGCGACTATGATTTACGTCACGCACGACCAAACGGAGGCGCTCACGTTCGCCGATTGGGTCGTCGTTATGTACGACGGAACGGTTGTGCAGATTGGAACACCAGTCGAATTGTTCGAACATCCACAGCACACATTTGTCGGCCACTTCATAGGCTCTCCCGGGATGAATGTTTTGCCCTGCGAAGTAAGCGACGGCACCGTACGACTGTTCGGCAACAAAATCGATACTGCCTCTAGCCTGCTTCCCGACCCGGACAAAGGCACGATCGAGATCGGTGTGCGTCCGGAGTTCGTTCGTTTCGATGCCGAGGGATTCCTAGTGGAAATCATCAAAGTCGACGACCTGGGGCGCTATCAGATCGTCGAAGCGCGTCATGAAGATCACACGATAAAAATGATCGCGGGAGAGGATGTCGAGATCCCTTCGGAAAGCCCTCGCATCACGTTTGATCCGCACAACACCCGACTCTATGCGGATGGCTGGGTCGTTGACTAAAGGGGCGCTACACCATGATCGAAAAAACTGCAAATAAGAAAGCGTGGCTGTTCGTAACCCCGGTTGTCGCGCTGGTTGCGTTCAACGCACTCATACCACTAATGACGGTTGTCAATTACTCGGTGCAAGAAACATTCGGCGACAACGTTTTCTTCTGGGAGGGTGTCAAATGGTTCGAGCAGGTGCTGAATTCGGAGCGGTTTCACGAATCTTTTCTCAGGCAGATGGCTTTCACCGGCATGATCCTGGTCATCCAGGTGCCGTTGGGTATTGCGGTAGCGCTGACCATGCCGCGTAAAGGACCTTGGGTTTCTGTCTGTTTGGTATTGATGGCGCTGCCATTGTTGATCCCCTGGAACGTGGTCGGTGCCATGTGGAACATATTCGCGCTGCCAGATGCCGGTCTGCTGGGGCGCATGATCAACGGCCTCGGCATCGACTACAACTTTACCCAGCAGCCGGTCGCCGCATGGCTCACTACAGTTGTGATGGACGTGTGGCACTGGACATCGCTGGTGGTGTTGCTGGCGTACGCTGGGCTCCGTTCGATACCCGATGCTTACTATCAGGCCGCTAAGATCGACGGCGCCAGCGCCTGGGCCGTGTTTCGCCATATTCAGCTACCCAAAATGAAGCACGTACTTACTATCGCGATCCTGTTGCGTTTCATGGACAGCTTCATGATTTACACCGAGCCGTTCGTTTTGACGGGAGGTGGTCCCGGTAACACGACGACATTCCTATCGATCGATCTCGTGAAGATTGCGTTAGGTCAGTTCGATCTGGGGCCAGCTGCGGCGATGTCATTAATTTATTTTCTGGTTGTGTTGTTGGTGTGCTGGGTTTTCTACACCCTGATGATGCGCAGCGAGAAGCAATGAGATGAAAACTTATAAGTGGCTAGTACCGACTCTTTATATCTTGTTTCTAATGCTACCGATCTATTGGCTGTTGAATATGTCGTTCAAAACCACCAATGAGATCCTCGGTGTGTTCTCGCTGTGGCCACAGGATATCACATTGGACAACTATGCGAAGATCTTCACCGATCCTACCTGGTACAACGGCTACTTGAATTCAATCGCTTACGTGGTAATCAACACTGTCATATCAGTGTCGGTGGCGTTGCCCGCGGCCTATGCGTTTTCGCGTTACCGCTTTCTCGGCGACAAACATCTGTTTTTCTGGCTGTTGACCAACCGCATGGCGCCGCCCGCCGTTTTTGCTTTGCCGTTCTTCCAGCTTTACTCGGCGATCGGGCTGTTCGACACACATATTGCCGTAGCTCTGGCTCACTGCTTGTTCAACATTCCATTAGCGGTGTGGATTCTCGAAGGCTTCATGTCTGGTGTGCCGAAAGAACTGGACGAAACGGCTTACCTAGATGGCTACTCTTTCTGGCGTTTCTTTTTCAAGATCTTCATGCCGACAATTGCCGCCGGTATCGGCGTAGCGGCGTTTTTCTGTTTTATGTACTCATGGGTGGAACTGCTACTCGCGAAGACTCTGACGTCGGTTGCTGCCAAGCCCATAGCCGCGACCATGACGCGCACTGCAAGCACGGCCGGTTATGAGCTCGGGCTATTGGCAGCCGCTGGAACACTAACCATTTTTCCGGGTGCATTCGTCATCTACTTCGTTCGCAACTACATCGCCAAAGGCTTTGCCCTTGGCCGTGTCTGAATTAGGAGACTGATATGGGGTTGTCGTGGATGGCATGGACCTGGCCTACTGCAGCGTTCTTCGTATTTCTGCTTTTGTGCCTAACGGCAATGGTTATCTGGGAGCGCTATGATCCCGGCGGTTCACCGCGACGGGGTGTCCTCGGGCTCGACACCACGCGGGGTGATCGACTGTTTATTTCGTTGCTCGGCAGTGCCTTTATTTTTCTCGCTTGGCTGGCGTTCTTCGGCACGCCTTTGTGGGGCCCGTTGGTGGTCTCGATCGTCTACGGCCTCGCGGTATTCAAGTGGGTTTAGCACAAAAAGAAAAGCGGCCAATGGCCGCTTTTCTCACCCCCAAAAGGGATCAATCTATTGGGCTGCTTTAACCATATGATCCACCGCAGCTTTGACTGCATCATCGGTGAGACTGACATTACCGCCCTTGGCCGGCATAAAACCGACGGTGCCCGGGAAGCCGTTGATCGCATGTTCGTAGAGCGTGTCGGCCCCCTGCGCAATTCGGGGTGCCCATGCTGCCTTGTCACCGAGCTTGGGCGCCCCGGCAACACCCGCGGCATGACACACGGCACAGGCGGTATCGTAGGTAGCTTTGCCATCGACAGCGGCACTCGCTACTTGGGTCATGCCGCCGGCACTGCCTGAACTATCGGCAACGACCAGCTGACCAACCGGGCTGATTCGTTCGCCCAATGCGTCTTTCTTTGCCTCTATCTCGGCTCTGTCTTCGGTCGGCACTTGCGCCGCCACTATCTGCGCGAGAACGAATAGAACGCAGGCTAACGCCACCAATGCGCCGAGCATTATGGCAAAGTTCTTTGCAAAAACGCGGTCACTAGTACTTACATGGGTCATGGCCGATCAATCCTTCACAGTCACAATGATAAATTACCGCCCGGTCGGGCAAATCTGAAAATAAGAACTGCAAGTATATCTGAAATTGCAGACCATCCAATAGCACTGACCGCCCCAAAAAGGGCGAGCTCGAATAGAGAGCTATTAGGCGCCGCTACATACGTCAGATGGACGCATTTGGCGCTCGCGCGTATGCTTTGGTGGTCGCGCTCTTAGCTCAGCTGGATAGAGCGTTGGCCTCCGGAGCCAAAGGTCAGAGGTTCGAATCCTCTAGGGCGCGCCAAAGTAACGCCAGGATCCGTCGCGTAAGCTAGAGTCGGTGTTAAAAGTGTAGGCAAAACAAAGACTAGTCGCTACGGCTTAATTACGTTAGCGCTGTTGGCGGGTTTTTTCGATTAGGTGATCTATCAATTGCATGAGCTGGTGCTCACTGCCGGCCATGCTTGCTGAGGTCTTATATTTTCCGCCGATAGTAACGCTGGGAACCGACTCAACGCCGTATCGAAAATTTAGCTGTTTCGCCTTTTCCACTTGCGTGCGGACACCGAAAGAATTAAAGGCCTTTCGGAAACTTTCACCGTCGACACCATAGTTTGCAAGAAAGGTTTTGATACTCGACTCATCGGTAAGCTTTTGGCCACCTTTGTGAATCGCATCAAAGAATGGTCGGTGCACCTTGTCGGTGATCCCGAGCGCCTCAAACGCATAGTAGGCCTTGGCATGAGCAATCCACGATTTAGCCACGCCGGGGGTACGCACATAGGTAACATCGGGGGGACGCTTCTCAAGCCATGCGTCTAGATAAGGCTCTAGTCGATAACAGTGCGGACAGCCGTACCAGAAGAACTCTCGCACTTCTATCTTACCGTCGGCACTGGGCGGTTGACCCATACCAAGTTCAACGTAGTGCTTGCCGGCCTCAAAGCCGGCTTCACTGGTGAAGGAAACTAGGGACAGGGTGAGAAATAGTAGTGCGTAAAAACTGGTTCTCATTTAACAAACTCCATGCAATATGTAAGAATATTTCAGCTGAACGAACGTCATAAAGCAAGTGCACAAATAGCTAATTCGTCCTGGTTTCGCGTGATTTAATCTGTCTTGCCAGAATATCGAGCTTTCGCCTTGGGTCCGGTTGCTCCAACACTTGTTGTCGACAATCGTTGGACACGGGCAAGAGTTCCGCCACCCGATAAGCCACCCAGCTTGCATCATCTAGCCTTACCGGTGGATAGTAATAGCGCCCATCGACTTGGTTAAGAATCTTGGCCAAAAGTTCCCGCAAATCTTCATGCGTCGGTCCCAAATCGACGTGTGGTTCCTCCGGCAGGAGCGCTGTCTCGCCCGTGATCAGTTGATCCGCCAGTACCCGCGTGTCGAGAACACGAAAGCGCTCGCCGCCGCGAACACTTATATGCAAAATGCCGGTCTGTGGCATGTCGTATTCATCTAGGTTGGCAGTCGTACCTACCGAACTGGGTTGTGCCGCCTCGCCGACCTCGTGGCCAGCGCGGATCAAGCACACGCCAAACGGCGTTTCGTGCTTGAGGCAGTGTGTCACCATATCCATGTAACGCTTCTCGAACACGCGCAGCCTGAAGCGACCGTTGGGAAACAACACGCTATGCACCAGAAATAGGGGTAGCTCACTCATCGACGATCTCTAGCCGCTGGCGCCCGAAGCTACTGGCTCTTGCTGTTGCAGACGAGCTAATAATCTTGCATGCAGACCGCCAAAGTCACCATTACTCATTATTAGGACGTGATCGCCCTCACGTAACTCATCGGCAAGTGTCGTAATAATCTCATCTACAGAGCCTAGGATACGCCCACGCCCGCCGAGCGCATCAGCGATGGTGACGATGTCCCAACTAAGACCGGCCGCCTGCAGAATCATCGATTGGTCTGCCTCACAAAGAGAAGTTGCTATGTCCTGGCGAAGCGTCCCCATACGCATTGTGTTTGAGCGTAACTCCATGACCGCGAAGATTCGCTGCTCGCCAACCCGTGACCGCAAAGCCTGCAATGTTGCCGAGATTGCGGTTGGGTGGTGGGCGAAATCATCGTAGACGGTGATGCCGTTGGCTTCACCACATACCTGCAAGCGACGCTTCACGTTCTTGAAGTTGCCGAGCGCAGTGGCAGCGTCGGCCACCGTCACACCGGCGTGGCTTGCCGCGACAAGCGCGGCAAGGGCGTTATCAACGTTGTGCTGACCGATAAGGCTCCAGCGCACCAGGCCTTTTTGTTTCGCTTTGAAAAGCACAGCAAATGAACTGCCGTCTTCACTTTTGAGCACTGACGACCAGCCATTCGACGCGTTAAAATGCTCGACCGTTGTCCAACAGCCCATGTTCAGAAGCGCATGCAGATTGTCATCGTTCCCGTTAACAACAATGCGTCCAGATGCAGGCACCATCCGCACGAGATGATGAAACTGGGTCTGAATTGCGCCGAGATCAGGAAAGATGTCGGCATGATCGAACTCTAAGTTGTTAAGAACCGCCGTACGCGGGCGATAGTGAACAAACTTTGAGCGCTTGTCGAAAAAAGCCGTGTCATACTCATCTGCCTCGATGACGAAGAAGGGTGCGTCACCCAGACGGGCTGAGACGCCAAAATTCTCTGGCACGCCACCGATGAGAAAACCGGGGTTATGGCCAGCCCGCTCAAGTATCCAAGCAAGCATGCTCGTTGTGGTGGTCTTGCCGTGCGTACCTGCCACGGCCAGGACCCAACGGTCGCGCAAGATATTCTCCGCCACCCACTGCGCACCGGACGTGTAAGCAAGACCCGCGTCCAGCACGGCCTCGACTTCGACATTCCCGCGGGACAAGGCGTTGCCGATAATTACCAGATCAGGGGCAGGTTGCAGGTTGGACGTGTCATAGCCAGCAAAAACATCAATACCCGCGTCCGCTAGCAGGGTACTTGCAGGCGGGTATATCTTTGCATCAGAGCCAGTGATGATGTGCCCGAGTTCACGCGCCAACATGGCCACGCCGGCCATAAACGAGCCACCGATCCCTAAAATATGAATATGCATGTAGCCGCTAGTTCTTTCCGAGTGTTCATGCCTCACTTTAATCCTGGCGCAAAAACTGCTTAATGACAACCCAAACTCGAAATCTGTTCCAATCCGTCAGATATCAATAAACTGGGCATATGTTTGATCAGTTTGTACAAGATCAACCAGGTCTGGAACTAGTCTGCCAGCACCTGCGACAAGAACCGTGGGTTGCGCTCGACACCGAGTTCGTGCGCGAACGCACATATTACGCACGACTGTGTCTCATCCAAATCGCAACCCCAGACCGGCTTTTTTGTGTAGACCCGCTGGCAATTGACGATCTCTCTGCCCTGTTGGACGTGGTCTATGACTCGAAAATCGTTAAGGTGTTGCATTCAGCGAGGCAAGACCTCGAAGTCTTTTACGACTTGCGCGGCGCTGCGCCAGCGCCGGTGTTCGACACACAAATCGCCGCCGCACTCCTAGGCTATGAGGACCAGATCGGTTACGCGACACTGGTCGAGCAGCTAATCGGTGTCAAGCTCGATAAATTGCACACTCGTACGGATTGGTCGATACGGCCACTCAATAAAGAACAACTGGACTACGCCGCCGATGATGTTCGCTATTTGTCAACGATCTACCACCAGCTCACGGCTAAACTGAACGAGCTCGGGCGTAGTGATTGGGTATCTGAAGAATGTACACGCCTCACAGAACCCGGTCTTTATGCTAATGACCCCGACTATGCGTACGAACGTATCAAGAAAGGACGCACTTTGTTCCCGGCGAACCAACAAGTGTTACGTGCCCTCGCTGGCTGGCGCGAACACACCGCAAAGACACGTAACCTTCCGCGCAGCTGGGTGTTGCGAGACGCCACCTTGTTGGAGCTTGCGGCAACACAGCCAACTTCCCGTGAGCAGCTCAAGAATATAAAGGGCATAGGAGCGGCGACGCTCAGAAAATGGGGGGATGACATGCTGAAAACGATCGCAGATGGTCAGACCATGGCACCGTCATCACAGTGGCACAAACCCATACCACTGACGCGGGCCCAGATAGAGCTCAGTCGTCGCATGCTCGCGCTTGTCAAATCGTGCGCCGATGAACAAGGAATCAGCCCAGCCTTGCTTGCCACTCGCAAGGACGTACAGGCGCTCATCCGTGGCGAACGAGACATCGCACTGCTGACGGGCTGGCGCCGTCAAGTCGTGGGGGAGGCGCTGTTGAAGGTGCTTGAGGCCGCTCCCTAGCCCCCCAATAAAGGGACGGGGAACAAGGCTTAAGGACTTTTTACCTTTCCGCCGGTCGCGAAAGGCTAGCGAAGTCAAACATTTGCAGCACTTGCTCGAAGAGGCATTTAGTACGACCGAGCGTCGAAGCGTCTTATAGCGCGATGGTCTATTAATATATAGACAGTCCGATCACATCTTTCTTAGGAAAGGATGGAACTATGCGTTGCTATCTGAGTATCTTTGCCGTCTTCCTTGCCATGACCTCTCCGCTTGCCTACGCCGATCTCGAAGATAGACTGAACTCGCGCTGGCGCGGGGCTTGGGTCATTGTTAACGGTGAGCTTTATTCTAACTGTGATAGCACTTACACCGACAACCGCGTGAGTGGCGACCTAATCAGGGGCAATGGACGAGTGGCGATGCCGACCGGCGAATTGGCCAAGGTTCGTAGAATCGATGTCAAGCGGCGCCGTGTCGACGTATTCCTCGATCTCAAGGAAAATGTTCTGATCGAATATCAGGAAGGACCATTTACGCTTTACAGGGAAGCATCGTGTCGGATTGAGTTGCTCGTAGACACGGCTGGGCGGCGCACTAAGAACCTGACGGTCGATAATATTGAGGCACAGTTCACGCGGTTATTCGAGCGCTACGCCCGTCTGGCAGAAGTCGAGCATTCGCCCAACTGGAATCGCCGCGCACGCCAAGCGTACCCGGAGGATTATGAACAGACACTGGCTGAGTACCACGTTTGGCAAGCCGAAAAACACAATCGCTTAGTGGAGCAGAGAATCGATGACGCCATTGAGCAAGCCAGCCAATTGTTGGTCACTGTGAGTCAGGATAAGAACTTTGGTGCCGGGCTCGGTTACGGCCTTGCCGCCATGAAAGAAAATATTGGTGGCGACTGCGATCGGCTGTTGGCAAGCAACCCTGGTACTTACGAGAAGTCTTACGACGCGCCGAACCCTACCTGGGCCAATGGTTACGAGACCGGACAGCACCTTGGTTATTACGTCGAACTAACTCGTCGACTCCGTGGTTGCTTCATGCCACCGGTCAATTGATTTTTTTTGAGTTAGCACTTAGCGGCAGATCGCAAGCGCCATCTCATGACCGAGTCGGTGATCGAAAAACAACGGTGTGTTATTGCTCGCCAAGCCCTAGCAGTGGACGTCGAGTTTGTGTTGGCGGCTGAGGGGGTACCGGAGAATGTATAAGGCATAACGCCCTGGGATCGCGCCCATCACTTGCGCATGATGGGGTACCGTTCGGGAGCCTTCCTGATCGTTGAAGCAAAAACGTTACCAGTCGGATTCATGGTGTTTTGTGGTTTGGACAGCCCCGCCCAGTCGATCGAGCTTCGCCGCATCGTCATTAGCGAAAAAGATCAAGGTTATGGACGAGCCGCCCTTCAACTTGCTAAGCGCTTGGCGTTTGATGAATTCAGTGCGCATCGTTTCTGGCTCGATGTCTTTACCGATAATCGTCGGGCAGAACAATCGTATGAGTCTGAGGGATTCGTGCGTGAAGGCGTTTTGCGAGATAGCTACCGCGTTGAAGGGCAGTACAAGTCTGTGGTGATTTTGTCGATGCTGGCGCCGGAATACCTCGCGTCGCAACGATAAGGTGCCGCATACAACGTCCTATTGTTCCGCAATTCGTTCGCGCGCCGGAAGTAACACAAACAATCGCCCTTCCTGTTTCATGGTTCCGGCTAAACGCTCCGCCTCTTCTCCTTGACCGAAGAACACATCCGCGCGCACCGCGCCTTTGATAGCGCCGCCGGTGTCCTGAGCGAAAACCAAACGTCGGTAGGGCTGTTCTTCCTCTGCCAGCGTTGTGTCCAACCAAACCGGCAAACCTAGTGAAATAAACTTGCGATCGACGGCGATGCTGCGCTCGGCCGTAAGCGGTACGTTGAGGCTACCTAGTGGCCCGGGCAACTCAGAATCTCTCACCGTGAAAAAGACATAGCTAGGATTACTGTGGAGTAGCACTTCAGTTTGATCTGGGTGCATAGCGATCCAATCCCGGATACTGCCTAACGTAACTTCTTCCGGCTCTAACGCTTCCATTTCCAACAATCGTCGACCAATAGAAATGTATGGATGTCCGTTCTGATCAGCGTAACCGACGGCGAGAATGCGGCCATCGGGAAATTGTATACGTCCCGAGCCCTGGATATGAAGAAAGAACAAGGACACTGGGTCGTCTACCCACGCAAGTTCGTGGCCTGCCAGCGGCGGTGCGCCATTATCGATCTCGGCGCGGCTGAAGTAGGGGACGACGCGCGTACCCTGCAGTCGTCCGCGTACGCGTTTGCCTTTTAACTCCGGATACACATCGCCAAGATCGATGGTGAGCAGATTAGGGGGTCGCCGGTATAGCGGATAACGGAAACGCTCGGTCCTTTCCAGACTACCGTTAAGCAGCGGCTCATAGTAACCTGTGATCAGCCCTTTTCGACCACGCTGACCGACGACTCGGTGCGGAACAAAATTGTTCTCAAAGAATACGCGCGCCGTTTCGTCACTCGGCGCCTCCAGGGCCTCGACATCGTCACAGATATCTTGCCAAGCAGCATCGCGGGTCGCCAGCTTCTCGCAACTCTGTTTAAGAGCTGGCCAGGCCTGTGAGTGCTGATCATCGGCCCACCCACGTAAGGCGGACCAGCGTACGGGTTTGGATATACCGCCTTCTTTGGTGGGCACGCCACCACAACCGGCTAGCAGCCCGAAGGCGATAGCATATAAAAGGAAAGAATAACGGTGTGAGATCCTTACAAGCGAAAAATCAAACATAGCTGGGCTGCCAGGTTCGAAAGATACGCTAGTTAACAGCAGCTTGTTCGTCTAGCTCACCTTCGTCATAAGGTTCAGCGAATTTACATTCCTTGACTGGGCAAACTTTTTCCGTGCCGCGGCGCTTAGTGGTCTTGATTGTCAACATGCCATGCCCACACGTCGGACAAGTTCCCTCGACAGGTTGGTTCCAAACGGCGTACTTGCAATCTGGGTAGCGCGCACACGAATAGAACACTTTTCCCCAACGCGACTTCCGGCTGAGCATATTGCCCTGTTTGCATTCCGGACAGACAACTCCCATGTCCTTGGGCTTCTCCAGCGGTTCCATGTGTTTGCAATTTGGATAGTTGCTACAACCGATGAACTTGCCGTAACGCCCACGCTTGATCACGAGGTCGGACTCACATTTCGGACAACTGCGCCCATCCACAACCTGCGGTTCACTGCTGGTGCCGGGCTCGTCATCGACGTTGCGCGTATAACTGCACTCCGGATAACCGGTACAACCAATAAAATAGCCGTTACGCCCCAACCGCTTCGCCAGTGCGCTTCCGCATTTGGGACACTTCTCTTCCATCATTTCGACGCCTGGGCGCTCAACATCTTCCTTCGCATCGACCTGTTCTTTGAAGTCTTCCCAGAACTCTTTGAGCAACGGTTTCCATTTCTTCTCACCTCGAGCGATCGCATCCAAGTCATCTTCTAGCTTGGCGGTAAATTCGTAATCAACGTAGTGTTCGAAGTGCTCTGAAAGAAACTTATTGACCACGCGACCAACATCCGTCGGTTGGAAGCGGCGCTTGTCCAGGGTCACGTACTCGCGCAATGTAAGCGTAGAAATGATGCTGGCATAGGTCGAAGGCCGGCCGATACCGTAAGCTTCGAGCGCCTTCACTAGACTGGCCTCGGTGTAACGCGGCGGTGGTTCGGTGAAGTGCTGATCACCGTGTACTTTAATGAGCTCCACATGCTCACCTTCCTCAACCGGCGGCAGCAACCCCTCTTGCTCCTCTTCCGGTACGCCTTCATCGCGGCCCTCTTGATAGACCGTCATGAATCCTGGCTTCACCACCTGAGAACCGGTTGCGCGAAAGATGTTGCCTTCGCCAGCTTGCAAATCGATCGCAACCGTGTCGAGGGTTGCATGAATCATTTGGCAAGCAATCGTGCGCTTCCAGATCAGGTCATATAGCTTGAACTGTTCCAGTTTGAGCAGTTTTTTTACATCCTCCGGCGCCCGCATGGCAGATGTGGGACGAATGGCTTCGTGTGCTTCCTGCGCATTCTTGGATTTATTTTTATAGGTCTGCGGCTCATCGGGCAGATTCTCGACACCATATCGCTGCGCGATAAGCTCACGGATCTCCCGTACCCCGTCTGCAGCCAGGTTGACGGAGTCGGTTCTCATATAAGTGATTAAACCGACAGTCTCCCCGTCGATATCTATTCCTTCATAAAGCTGTTGCGCAACCCGCATGGTGCGATAGGCATGAAAACTGAGTTTGCGTGCGGCTTCCTGCTGCAGGGTGGAGGTAGTAAATGGTGGCGAGGGATTGCGTTTGCGTTGCTTCTTGTCGACCGTCGTAACCAACAGCTTGCCGGCAGCCTTTTCGCGCAGCGTCGTCTCAACCTCGTGGGCGCGCTTATCATTGCCGATATCAAACTGATCGAGCTTTTTGCCCTCGAAATGTGTAAGTTTTGCACTGAAGGGCTTTTCTCTGGCCTCAACGTCGGCCTCGATCGTCCAATATTCGCGTGGCTTGAATTTTTCTATCTCTTCTTCACGTTCGACAATCATTCGCAGAGCTGGGCTCTGAACACGTCCTGCCGATAAGCCTCGACGGACTTTCTTCCACAGTAACGGCGAAAGATTGAAGCCCACCAGGTAGTCTAATGCGCGCCGCGCTTGTTGCGCATCGACTAGGTTCGAAGAGAGTTCTCGCGGATCCTTGATCGCTTCCTGGATCGCGCGCTTGGTAATCTCGAAGAACTCCACGCGGTGCACTAGCTTGTCATCTAGCACGCCACGCTCTTTAAGAATCTCGTAAAGATGCCAAGAAATTGCTTCACCTTCGCGGTCTGGGTCGGTCGCGAGATACAATGTGCCGGCCCTCCTCATAGCTTTCTCAATCGCGTCGACATGCTTCTTATTTTTTTCTATCAACTCGTACTTCATGTCGAAACCGTTTTCAGTATCGACCGCTCCTGTCTTTGGGATCAAATCACGCACGTGCCCATAGGAAGCAAGCGCAGAAAAATCCTTGCCAAGATACTTCACCATCGTCTTGGCCTTGGCTGGCGACTCAACAATGATTAGGTTCTTTGCCATAAGGGGTTGATACCTTCGCGGTTACTAACGGAACGGGGCCGAGTGAAAACCGGTCGGCCCCACCCACGGCATCGATGCTTGATTGTCTGCACAGACACTTTAACTATAGCGTAGTGGCGAAAATCGCCAGAGAAAGGCATTGATAGGTCACTAACCCCTAATAGATGGGGGGGCGGTAGTTTGTCAAGTAGTGCCTGACTTATAAGGTAGAGGGCCAATAAATTCAAGTGTAGCGGCGTTGACGACTAGTGAAGGTCGTGACGCGCATCCTCAAATACCATATCTTCGAAAATGGTGTAAGCCTGTTCGTGACCTGGGTGATTGAACAGTACCAAGAGAATGATCCATTTTAGTTGGTCCAGTTCGATTTCTTCAGTGTCGAGCGCCATAACCCGATCGATGACCATTTCGCGCGTCCCAGTATCTAGCACACCGCGCTGTTCCATTGCCAGAACGAATCCTCTGCACTCGGCGCTGATCTTAGCACGCTCGGCTTGAGTGTAATGACGTACGGATCCTGGAACGCCGCCAGCCAACAGGGTCGTGTTATGCTGGCGTAAATCGGAAAGGCCTTCTAACCAAGAGAACGCTTTACTGATCTCTCCTTGTGGAAACCCCGCCTTTACGAGTTCACTTGCCAATGTTTCCTGATCTTGATCTATATCAGCGTCTTCGTCCATGTAGTTTTCGAACAAATACATCAGGACATCAAACACATTCTCTTTCATCATACAGCTCTTCTCACCATTCTAAACCCGTACATACTTTCCGCCTGGGCGGGCCTCAACAACCCCTAAGAGTTCCATTTCGAGAAGCATGGATGAAATAAAATCTGACGTCAATCCACCGTGCTCAACCAATGTGTCAATCGCCATTGGACCATATCCGAGATAATCGAGCAGTTCTCTCATCTTTAGTTCCTGAATCTCCGGATTTTGATCCTGCCTTTTCGCTACCGGCTGTCGTGTAAGCGGCGTAAGTGCACTGATCTCTTCAATCACATCTTGCGCTGTCTCTACAAGTTTAGCGCCTTGCCGAATAAGTGAATGGTGGTGGGCCCGCTTAGATCGACGATTGGCGTTTGCGCGCCGGTGAGCATGGTTTGTAACTCTGATCGCGAGGCCGAGAACACGGCCCGCACGCTCTCAAAGTGCTGAAACAAGGCATCTAAAGAGGTTCACTGAGGCCGGCGACACGTTGCAACGCCAACCAGCAGCGCAATGCGTGCGGATTCAAATTCTCGTGCTTGGCACCAGGTGACCCAGTGGGTCGGAATGTCAGATAATGCCTTAGGGCGTTTCCACCGCATCCAGAATATGGATCGGTCGGGTAGCGTTAATTATTAGCCCATAGCTCAGCTTTTCATATGGTCGGAATATCATCATTAGGCCAGATGCTTCATCCGGCAGCTTATACTTTCTACCCGTCACTGGATCTTTGCGTTTGCCGGCGTGGCGAGTAACCCGAAACACATGACCCTCTTCAATACCATCTCGACGACCAAGATTCACGCTCACGATCGTGAACGGGCCGACCTCAGACACGGCGTTGAGCGCCGTTACGATGCGCCCCCTGAGTTCGGTCTCCGGCACATGTGGAAAGTAGTAAGGCAACGGCGCTTTGAGTGGCGCCACCAATAGGTCGTCGCTCGGCAGAATCTCTTGCTTTACCTTGGTGACCACCAGTTTAGCGGGGTCACCGGGTTTGAGCATTTTCGCGTCGCCGAGATAGATGGCCTCATAGCCGAGGAACTTCCTGGTGTCAGGGTCTTTGATCTTCTTGCCCTTGCGATAGAGCAAATAGAACTCGTCATCGGCATCTTCGGGCAATCCGCGAGCGTAAAATTCGCTGTTATCCCCGAGCGCAATACGATCGTCCAAACCAATGGTCACATAGCCGGATTCTTCCAGCTGATCGTCGTCGACCAACAGCGGTCGGCTCAAGAAGGGCAGAATGATCTCGGGCGATATGGTAGGAATAGGTTGAGCCAAGGGTTTGCTTAGCACCTTAGGCGATAGTCTGACAACAGTACCGCTCGGCGCGCCGGCGACCCCTTCGAGCACCTCTGATATGGGTAGGCCCTCGTCGACCAATGGTACTTCGCCCGTCGGCTGATCATCGCGGACGATGGTGAGCTCGGGCTGCCCGTCTACGAACCGCAGCACGATTACATCACCCGGGTAAATAAGGTGTGGATTAGCAATCTGCTCGTTGATCTTCCAGATCCGCGGCCAGTGCCAAGGCGTTCGCAAAAAGCGGGTCGAAATGTCCCAGAGCGTGTCTCCCTTTACGACCGTATAACGGGTGGGGTGATCCGGCTGCAGCTGAACGATATCGCCGGACTCAATAACCTCAACCTGCTCATTCTGGCCTGAGCTCGTCGCCGGCAGCGCGACCAAAGCGGCCACGACCAGGCTAAAGAGTGGGTTCCGAAGTGCTGACATATTATTTATATTTGGATTAGGTCCCTTCGCCGATGAGTGTAGTCCATAATTCCGAGGTGTGCCAACGGCGATATATGGAAAATCGTGTTGTTATTCAATAGTATCTGTATCGGACGTAAACCACTTTCATAAGAACTGAAACCAAAGCAACCAAATACCAGTCTAACGGGCTCAACTATGGCGATACGCAAGATTCTTCACTATCCGGACCCCCGGCTACGCCGAAAGGCATTACCGGTAGACACCGTCGACGACGAGATACGGACGCTGATCGATGACATGACGGAAACCATGTATCAAGCCCCTGGTATCGGCCTGGCCGCACCCCAAATCGACGTTAGCAAGCGCGTACTCGTGCTCGACATTTCCGAGACAAGAAATGCCCCACAGGTGTTCGTCAACCCGGAACTGTTGACCCAGGAGGGCGAGCAAACAATGGAAGAGGGGTGCTTATCGGTGCCCGGCGTGTACGATGAGGTGACGCGGGCCGAAAAAGTCAGGGTGCGGGCTCTGGGCCGTGATGGCAAACCGTTCGAGCTAGAAGCCGATGGGCTGTTGGCGACCTGCGTGCAGCATGAAATCGACCACCTCGATGGCAAGCTGTTCGTGGATTATCTCTCTCGCCTCAAGCAACAAAGGGCCCGCAAGAAGCTCGAGAAACAACAGCGATTGGTGATGTAGGACCACCCGCCAGACCTTGAACATCGTCTTCGCTGGAACCCCTGACTTTGCTGTGCCGGTGCTACGGGCACTGGCCGAGGATAACCGCCACCATATTGTTGCTGTCTACACCCAGCCCGACCGTCGCGCTGGGCGCGGTCAGCGACTACGGGCCAGCGCCGTCAAACAAGTGGCGAGCGAGCTTGGGCTCACGGTTCAACAACCCATCAAGCTCGACGGCCATGCGGTGGCAGCACTACAGACGTTGCAACCAGATGTCATCGTCGTGGTGGCCTATGGCCTCATGCTGCCGAAAGCAGTGCTTGAGCTACCCCCATATGGTTGCGTCAATGTCCATGCCTCACTGTTACCCCGCTGGCGCGGCGCCGCCCCCATCGCCCGGGCCATCGAAGCGGGCGACAGCACCACCGGCGTGACCATCATGCAAATGGATGAGGGGTTGGATACCGGGCCGATTCTCGCTCGGAGCTCGTTACCCATCTCTAACACCGACACATCACAAACGCTGCATGACCGCCTCGCAGAGCTCGGCGCAGGGCGAATGTTGGATACACTCGAGAGGTTGGCGGCTGGCCACATTACGGCTCAGCCGCAGGATGAAACCCTCGCGAGTTATGCGCGTAAGCTAAACAAGGAAGAGGCGATGCTCAATTGGGCTGAGCCAGCAAGTCGGCTCGATCGCAAGATTCGCGCCTTTAACCCACGACCAGTCGCCCACACTCGGTTTCGGCAACGCGGTCTACGGGTGTGGGAAGCGCGCCCGCGTGATTCGGGCGAGTCATCACCGTCGGCGGTGCCGGGCGAAGTGGTGGCAACCGATCGCGATGGGATACACGTACTATCGAGTGATGGCGTTTTGTCGCTCCGTCGGGTGCAGCTCGACGGTGGAAAGCCAATGAGCGCTGAGGCCTTTATCAACGGTCACGCACTGGCCCCCGGGGAACGCCTGGGATAATGCTGAGCGCCCGCGGGTAAGTTGCGTTGAGCGCATCCACGGCCATACGTGTAACAGCAGCGCGAGTGGTAAGTGCGGTCATCCATAACAATGAGTTGCTTGACACTGCCCTGCGGCGGGCGCTACCGCCAGAGAAAAAAGAATCTGCACGCGACGACGCCGCCCTCATTCAGGAGATAGCCTACGGCACCCTGCGTTGGTCGCCACAGCTTGAAACAATAGCAAGCGAGTTGCTCGAGCGACCCCTGAAGCCGAAAGACCACGACGTCCATGTACTATTGCTGGTCGGGCTCTATCAACTCATGCACATGCGAGTAAAACCCTATGCGGCCGTCACAGAAACAGTGGCCGCCGCTGAAGGCTTGGGCAAACCGTGGTGTAAAGGCCTGATAAACGCCTGCTTGCGCGCCTTCTTACGCGATCGCGATAACTTGCTCAACAAACTCGAACACAACCCGGCAAGTGTCACTAACCACCCGCCGTGGTTACTGACACATATTCAGCAGGCCTGGCCTGAACATTGGCGTATGATCGTGGATGCCAACAATGAGCGCCCGCCCATGACATTGCGGGTGAACCTGCTGCGCAATTCTCGCGAGACTTATCAACGAGCACTGCACGACGCCTCACTATCCGCGACGGTAGTCGAACATACGGACTGCGGTCTCAGGCTCGACCGACCGGTTCCGGTCACCGCCCTACCGCAGTTCGCGCTAGGCAGCGTATCGGTTCAAGACGCTGGCGCCCAGCTTGCAGCCCCGCTGCTCGAACTTAAGCCAGGTCAGCGTGCGCTCGATGCCTGTGCGGCACCCGGTGGCAAGCTCTGCCATATGCTAGAGCGCTACCCCACCGCCGACATTGTTGCCCTTGAAAAAGATCCAATGCGAATCGCTTTGATTGAAGAGAACCTAACCCGATTGCACCTGAACGCCGCGGTTATTGTTGGTGATGCCGCCAACCCCGACAGCTGGTGGGACGGCCAACAACTCGATTGCATTCTCGCCGATGTCCCTTGCTCGGCAACAGGGACGGTGCGACGACATCCCGATATCAAGGTGCGCCGCCCCGCCGATAATCTACGCAAGCTAACCGCCATCCAGTGCAGCATCATTGAGGGCCTGTGGCCCTTGTTGCGCAGCGGCGGTAAGCTGTTATACGTAACCTGCTCAATCCTTGCAGCGGAGAATGAAGACCAAATAAGCGCTTTTCTGGCCCGTCACGCCGATGCCGCAACCGTTACCCTATCGCTACCGGTTGGTGTTACAAGGAAGCTCGGCATCCAGCTGCTACCGGGACAACAGGGCATGGATGGGTTTTATTATGCGTGCCTACAGAAGAAGTAATTGGCTCACGGCCGCCGCGCTAACCGCCGCCTTAAGCGCCTCGGTGGCCGACGCCGAGTTTACGGTGACAAATGTCGAACCACGCCTCACGGCGGAAGCGCTTGCGCTCTCTGGTGTACTCGATTTAGGGTTATCCACCAAGGTGGAGGAGGCCCTGAGCAAGGGTATACCGATGGATGTGATAATCGACATCAGCCTCTACCGGGAGCGGTCTGTGGTGTGGGACGCGCGTATTCAGACATGGGCGTTGCGACGCCGGATCAGTTACCATGCGTTATCGCGCCAATATCTGTTGATGGGGCATAGGCCGGACGCCGCCACGGTTGAGAGCTTCGTGTCCTTGCAGTCGGCACTTAGAACCATGGGTTCGCTTGATGAACTGAGTTTTGCCCTTAACAGGGAGTTCGATAGCAATTCCAATTATTATGTGGAAGTGCGTGCAAGCCTTGATATTGAATCACTGCCAGCGCCGCTACGCCCAGTGGCTTATACATCACTGGCCTGGCACTTGAGCAGCGGGTGGACGGAATGGCACGTACAACGTTAATCCGTTACGCCACCGGTGTAGTTCCGCTTGCGGTTATTTCAGTCTTATTGTTGGTCGCGCTTTTCATGATGAACGCGGCGACCCAGAATTCAGAGCTATTCGGGCGTTTGTACTCTCTGCTGCTGGTCATTAATGTCGCCGGCATCATTCTGCTCCTTACCCTTATCCTCATAAACCTATATCGGCTAGCGGTGCAGTTTCGCGCACGCGTGATGGGTGCGCGTTTGACGCTGCGCCTATTCGGCATGTTCGTTCTGCTCGCTGTGATCCCAGTATCAGTAGTGCTGTTCTTCTCTTTACAGGCGGTAAACAAGGGCATCGATAGTTGGTTCGACGTGAATACCGAAAAGGCCTTAGATGATGCGCTGCTGTTGGGCCGCACCGCGCTCGATGCCATAAGACAGGATTTGGTAAAGACCGGCCAGGATACGGCAGTGGAACTTGAAGATACACCGGTCAAGTTGGTGTTGCCCGCCCTCGACTTCTTGCGCGAGAAGCACGACGTGGCAGAACTGACCTTGTTCTCACAAAACGGTGAGATTATTGCATCGAGTAGTCAGGCAGGACCAAGTGCGGGCACGCTCGTGCCCGACCGACCGAACGAAACCATTCTGTCTCGAGTTAGGCAGGGCCAAGTCTATGCCAATCTCGATCCGATTGCGGCGGGGGATCTTCAACTTCGCGTCGTGGTACCGGTCTATTCCCGTGAAGTGGGAGCGCCGATCCGGATTTTACAACTCTTGCAACCGCTTCCTACACGCTACGCCAAACTTGGCCAGAGCGTGCAGGTAGCGTTTGCTGAATACGAGAAATTGGTTTATCTGCGCGGCCCCCTGAAATTTGGGTTTACGTTAACGCTCGGTCTCGTAGCGCTACTGACCATGTTGATATCGATATGGGCAGCCATCTTCTCGGCTCGCCACCTAGTGGCGCCAATTCGTGATCTCGCCGCTGGTACCCATGCAGTCGCACGGGGTGACTATCGCAAGCAATTGCCGGCGCAAGGCCGAGACGAGTTTGGCGTACTCGTGCGATCGTTTAACGACATGACACGAAAGATCCAAAATGCCCAGGACCAAACAAAGCGCAGTCAGGCGGAAGCGGAAATGCAGCGCACCTACCTGGAAACAGTGTTGGCACACCTTTCCTCCGGGGTTTTATCTTTTGATCGACGAAACTGCTTGCGCACCCACAATGCGGCGGCGGCGCAGATCCTGCACATGGATTTGGGACCCGCCGCGGGAAAATCGCTGCTCTGGCTTTCGAAGTCCCAGCCGCAGATTGCAGATTTCTGTCATTCAATCCGCGATGCCAGCGAGAAAGACCGGGCTGAGTGGCAAACAGAAGTAACCTTGGCCGGACAATCGGGCAAACGAACGCTGATACTACGCGGCACGATGCTGCCCCGGATCCGACGGAGAAAAGGTGGTTATGTCGTCGTATTCGATGATGTCACCGCCTTGATACAAGCCGAGCGTGACGCCGCCTGGCGCGAGGTCGCACGACGACTCGCGCACGAGATCAAGAATCCGCTTACCCCTATCCAACTGGCGGCAGAGCGTATCCGACAAAAATGCATGAGTGCCCTCGCATATGCGGAACAAACGACCATGGATCGGGCCACTCGCACCATCGTCGAGCAGGTAGAAGCACTGAAGTCCATGATCAATGCCTTCTCCGACTATGCTCGGCCGGTGCAGATGCAGACACAACCTATGGACCTCAATGACTTAATCCGGGATGTGGTAGAACTTTACGGCGGCCGCATATCAAAACGCGCAACAGGGTCCAACGACCGTAACGACGCCATCCTGACCAAACCACCGGCTATTAAGCTCGGGCTCGACCCAGACTTGCCCAACATCACTGCCGATCCGGGACGCTGGCGGCAGGTGTTGCATAACCTGCTGTTGAACGCTCGGGACGCACTGGCAAACAACGAAAAACCTTTAATTTATATCAATACTCGTCTAGTAGAATACGCAAGAGAAAATTTTGTGGAATTGGTTATTGAAGATAATGGCCCTGGTTTCCCAGAAAACCTAATGGACCAGATGTTCGAGCCCTACGTCACCACTGGCGACAAGGGCACTGGCCTGGGGCTTGCCATTGTCAAAAAAATAGTCGAGGAGCACAGTGGTACATTGTTTGCGGAGAACCTTGCCGATAGCGGCGCGCGCATTACGATTCGGGTACCCATAGGTGAAACTGCTTCACTACATAAAGGCGACCTCAGTCGGTCGAGCAGTGATTTTAAAGAGAAACGGGCATGACGGCTGAATGCATCCTTGTGGTTGATGACGAACCCGATATTCGACGACTCGTACAAGAGATTCTAGAAGACGAACAATACCAGGTGGTCACTGCCAAGAATGCGGTGGCGGCCCGTGCGGCCTACGCCGACCGACATCCTGATCTCGTATTGCTAGACATCTGGATGCCGGATACCGATGGTATTTCGTTACTCAAGGAATGGTCACAAACCGGCAAGCCACATGTCCCTGTCGTCATGATGTCTGGGCACGGTACGGTCGACACAGCAGTCGAGGCCACGCGCTTCGGAGCTTGTGACTTTATTGAGAAACCGCTGTCGATTGGCAAACTACTGGTAACGGTTGAGCGCGCTCTGGAGAGTGCCCGGCACACAGATGAGAGCGGCTATCCACAACGTCAGATACAACCAGTCTCGACCTTGATCGGGCACAGCGCCATCATGCAGCGACTGCGCGAGGACGTGGAGCGGGTTGCAAAGACTGACAGCTGGGTGCTCATCACCGGTGAACCAGGTAGCGGCAAAGCGGTCACCAGCCGCTATCTTCATGCGCAAAGTGAACGTGCGAATCAGCCGTTTGTCGAAATTGGTCTGTCAGTGGTTCCAGCGAAAGATGTTGCGGCGGTGCTTTTCGGTCGTGAACACGACGGCGTCATTACAGCCGGCAGTTTTGAGCAGGCGACTGGCGGCACATTGGTGCTGTATGAGATTGGCGAACTAGATGTTGTAACGCAGTCACAGTTGGTGAGGGCCTTGGCGGAGCGCAGCTTTGTGCGCGTTGGCGGCACATCGTCATTCAATATGAACGTGCGCGTGATCGCCAGTAGCAGCCAGGATCTTGAAAAAAAGGTCGCCGATGGCAGTTTCCGTGAAGATCTGTACTACCGGCTCAACGTTTTACCGATACACATGCCACCGCTACGAGACCATCGCGAAGATGTACCTGAACTGATCAACTTTTATCGTGATTGGATGGTAGAACAAGAACAATTGCCATTCCGCAAGTTCTCAACACCAGCAATCAATCAACTACGAAACTATTCTTGGCCAGGAAACGTGCGTGAGCTTAGAAACATGGTACAGCAGTTACTGGTTCTCAATCGTGGCGTGGAGATTGACGAATCGGAGGTCGAACGTGCGCTTAGCAACCGCGGCGTAAGCAACGAAGAAATCGCCGAGTCGGTTTTTGATCTCCCACTTCGCGCCGCCCGAGACCAGTTTGAAAAGGCTTATCTTGAGTACCATTTGAAGCGCACACATGGAAATGTAAGTGAATTGGCGGCCCTAGCAGATATGGAGCGCACTCATCTGTACCGTAAACTGAAAAGCCTCGGGATTGATCCGAAGTCATCGAGATCGAAATAGCTCTGGGCTACTAATAATAAAAACATGAAGATTATCATTCTCGGCGCTGGTCAGGTCGGCACATCGGTCGCCGAGAATCTCGTAACCGAAAACAACGACGTCACGATCATGGATGTTGATGCGAATCGGCTGCAGGAGCTTCAAGACCGATTAGATTTACGCACAGTCGTCGGGCACGCCTCCCATCCCGAAGCCCTACGCCAGGCCGGGGCCGAAGACGCGGATCTGATCCTGGCGGTCACGAGTAGCGATGAGGCCAATATGACGGCTTGTCAGATCGCTTACTCCTTATTTCACACACCCACCAAGATCGCCCGTATTCGTGCGGCTGAGTTCCTCTCGCATCCAGAGATTTTCGCCCAGGATGCGATACCCGTAGATGTCATCATCAGCCCAGAGCAGATTGTCGCCAGTCATATTCAGCGGCTGATTGAATACCCGAGCGCCCTGCAGGTACTCGACTTTGCAGGCGGACTAGTCGAGCTGGTAGCGGTAAAGGCGTTTTACGGTGGTCCTATGGTCGGGCACGAGTTGCGTACAATGCGTGATCATCTACCTGGCATCGAAGCGCGCGTCGCCGCTATCTATCGTGGTGATCGCCCGATTGTCCCCGACGGCGATACGGTTATCGAACCTGATGATGAAGTCTTTTTCCTCGCCGCTAAGAAACATATCCGCGCCGTGATGAGCGAGATGCGCAAACTCGATAAGCGTGTCAAGCGGATTATGCTCGCCGGTGGCGGCAATATTGGGCTTAGGCTCGCCTCTCAGCTTGAGCGTGGAAATTACTTGACCAAAGTCATCGAGCTAGACGCGCTGCATGCACGTAGCGTCGCGGAGCAACTCAATCAGACCATCGTGTTGTTAGGTAACGCGGCCGACGAGGACCTCCTCCTCAAGGAGGGCGTGGAAGACACGGATATATTCTGCGCCATCACCAACGATGACGAAGCCAACATTCTGTCGGCCATGCTTGCGAAGCGACTAGGGGCACGTAAGGTCATGTCTTTGATAAAGAGCCCGGCCTATGTCGATTTGGTCGAGAGTGGTGCCAATATAGATATCGCTATTTCTCCACAGCAAGCCATCATCGGCAGTTTGCTTGCCCATGTGCGACGCGGTGACGTGGTGGCAGTACATTCCTTGCGGCGCGGCGCGGCCGAAGCAATCGAGGCGGTTGCCCACGGAGATACTTCTTCGTCACGCGTAGTTGGACTCGCCGTCGGCGATATCAAGTTGCCGCGCGGCACAACGATTGGTGCGCTTGTGCGCAAGAACAAAGTGGTCATTTGCCACCACGATACGGTCATCGAACCCAATGACCACGTAATCATGTTTCTGATAGACAAAAAACACATCTCGCAAGTGGAACGCTTGTTCCAAGTCGATTACAGGTTCGTCTGACGACGTGCATTTCCTCACCATTCTGCGCGTCATGGGGCTATTGCTGACTTTCTTCAGCAGCACCTTATTACCGCCCATGGCAGTTTCGCTGTACTACGAAGACGGCGCCAGCCTCGCTTTCGCTATTGCCTTCGGCATTACGTTGGTGACCGGACTAGTGCTGTGGTTGCCGGTTGGTAAACGCAGGGAGGTGCGTGTGCGCGACGGATTCGTCATCGTCACCTTGTTCTGGGTGTTGCTCGCGTTGTTTGGTTCGTTGCCGTTGGCGCTGGTAGACAAACCCGAAATGACATTTACAGACGCGCTTTTCGAGTCCACCTCAGGCCTTACAACAACCGGGGCGACAGTATTGACTGGGCTTAATGCCTTACCGAAATCAGTGCTTTACTACCGGCAACAACTGCAGTGGTTTGGCGGCATGGGTATTGTCGTGTTGGCAGTGGCAGTCATGCCCATGTTAGGGGTCGGTGGTATGCAGTTGTATCGGGCCGAGACACCCGGGCCTATCAAGAACAACAAGCTCACGCCGCGCATTACAGAAACCGCTAAGGCACTCTGGTACATCTATTTGGGTCTCACCGTGGCATGTGCAGTCGCCTATTGGTTTGCGGGCATGAATCTATTCGATGCGATTGCCCACAGTTTTTCCACCATAGCCATTGGTGGTTTCTCCACGCACGATCTAAGCTTTGGCCATTTCGATAATCCTGCCGTAGATAGCGTAGCAGTTATTTTTATGATCTTGGCGGGTATCAACTTTGCACTCCATTTTCATTCCTGGCGTGCACGAAGTATCAGACCCTATTTCGCCGATGCCGAAGTACAAGTCTATGTGCGCGTCCTGCTGGCGGTAGCAACTGTGAGTGTCATTGTGCTCATGATCACTGGGGCATACGACGGTTGGTTGCAAACGGTGCGACATGGCATCTTTCAGGCAGTATCGATTGCCACCACCACTGGATTCGCCACAACTGGGTTTCATTGGTGGCCATTGTTTTTGCCGGTTTTGCTGATTGTCGCGAGCTTTATCGGCGGCTGTGCTGGATCGACGGCCGGAGGGCTGAAGGTAATCCGGATATTGTTGTTATATAAACAAGGCCTGCGCGAAATTTTCCGTCTCATACACCCGGATGCCCTAATGCCAATCAAGGTTGGTGGCAAGCCTATGGCAGACGAGGTTATCAGCGCAGTATGGGGGTTTTTCGCACTCTATGTGGTGAGTTTCAACCTATTGGCACTTGCCATGACCGGAACCGGCGTAGACCTGGTAACGGCCTATTCATCTGTGGCCGCCTGTTTGAACAATCTTGGCCCTGGCTTGGGTGCGGTGAGTGCAAACTATGCAGAACTATCGGCAATAGGTAAATGGATACTGTGCTTTGCCATGGTATTAGGGAGGTTGGAGTTATTCACATTGATGGTGCTGCTGACGCCAAGTTTTTGGCGTGGCTAAGGACTGCCGCCTCGAATAGCAAAACGCTAATCGATTTTATAAGAAACTTAGGTATGAGTATGGCGACAGAGCCTGTCTTCTCGACCCACTAGGCGAAGAGCTCCATATTATGTGCAGAAACGTTGCACGTAAGATTGTGATGAAACTTTACTCGCAACTACCAACTGACCCTACAAAATGGTCAGGGACATGCTCTATGCCCTGCAGAACGGTAAACAAAAGGAAATTCTAGTGTACATTGAGCAAAATCAACGGGCCTATAACCATGAGGGTGAGGGCCGCACCAAGTTCGGCAAAAATTTATTAGAAAAATATCTGCCTAAGTCCTTTGAAATTCTGTATATCGGCAAACGCAGCGACGATCGTGCGCGTTCTCGTTGGATAGAGGGCCCCGTGCTATCCGTGTGTAGCGTCTGGGTTACGGGGAAAGTGACGTACAGTTAATATTTTATGGTTCACGGAGAGCCATTGCGAAATGATCAACCCCGCCGCTACAGCTGCCGAGTGTCTCATGGCGATTGTGAGCACGACGATGCGCAGCGCGATTACATCGCCGACTAAGCGATGGCGCTAATCGATAATCTTGAAGCCATGCTACGCCGTGGCCAAGACAACGCCCTGGTACGCTATGGTCTGGGCAACGAATATTTAAAGCTAAAGCAGTTTGATAGGGCCGTCGAACATCTGGAGAAGGCAGTGCAGTTTGATCACGGTTATTCGGCCGCTTGGAAGTCACTAGGCAAAGCGCTCGCCTCAGCGGGAAAAAACCGGGAAGCGATTGAGGCGTACGAAACTGGGATCGAGATAGCCGAGAAAAAGGGAGACGTGCAAGCGGTTAAGGAGATGCGGGTCTTCTTGAAAAGACTACGAAAATAAACTTTTGAGACGACTGTCCTATTAGCTATTAATGTCAGCAAAGCAGCTAGAAACAGTCATTTAGGTGCATTCAGATAGTGGTGCCAGAGCAAGCGCGCTGCCACCGATCTCCAAGGCCGCCAACGCCTGGCCAGTATTTCCAACTTCGCCGCCGTAGGCCGTGACCGTAGACGTTTTACGCGTTGCGCTGCTGCCGCCAATGCAATGTCTGCACTCGGCCAAATGTCCGGCCGACGTAACGCGGTTAATAGATAGACATCGGCACTCCAAGCGCCAATACCTTGCAATGCCGTTAGCTTTGCGTGCACCGCATCGTCGGACATGCGGCGCAGTGCAGATAGGTCGAGTTCTCCTGCCAAAATGGACTCCGCCAACAACCGACAATAACGCATCTTCTGACGACTAAAGCCGATTGACTTAAGCTCGGAGTCGCTGAGGCCAAGGAGGTCCCGTGGCATGGGCGCCTCCATTACACCCATAAGCCGCTGATAGACCGCCTTTGCCGACACGATCGAAACCTTCTGCTCGAGGATTATGTAGACGAGAGTAGAGAATTCTTGTTTGCGCGCCCACATAGGTGGCGGACCGATGGTTGCGACAATCCTATTTAGATCTGGATCACGCCGACACAACTCGGTTACCCCCTCTAGCAACCTAGCCTTAGTTAAGCTTAGCGAAACCTTGTCGCGATCCTCTCGAGAGTTCACTCGCGCATTCAACCGGAAAGTGCTTTAAAAAACCACCAATGAATCGCGATCAACCCAGCGATTATCAACGCGTACAAAAGCGCTTGGTGGGGCCGCTCTACAATCAGTCTTCGTACATTTAAGAGGGTAGCAACGAGGCCGGTACCTTGGGCGGCTGATCCATATTGTTGACGCACGCGTAGCGCATGAGCCTTGTCGTATTCCTCAATGATTTGCCGTGCCGTGTCGTAATCTGCGTCATTCTCTACCCAAATCGCGCCTAGTGAGAGACCGAAGACACCCTTTGGTGTCTCGTAATGAGAAATAGCGTGTCGTTGTAGCAGCGCCAGAATATCGCTGATCTCTTCCGAGCTCGCCTGGTTTGTGTCGTAGACTTTTCTTGCCATTATTTCTGCACTAGTCCCAAGCGTTGGTGCCAATCGGCAATGGACTCTTCTGGGTAATCAGCAAACTTCTTGTCTTTGTGGTCGGCTGGCAACACCACCCATGATGGCTTGGCATGTAACATTAGGTGCGTACATTCGGGCGGGATTGGCAACTCAGTATCGATCGCAGATGCGAAAGGATGTATAAGCTCGGGCCACCGCGGATCCCACACCCATAGCGCGCTGGCACACACACTGCAAAAGTTGCGTTGTGCGGGACTCTCACGCGCCGTGTTGGTTTTTCGGTCCCGGATCTTCGCCTGATAGATGCGCACATGATCGTGGCCATCGACCTCAAAGGTATCGGCATCGCCGCCGAGATTAATGGCATAGCCCCCGCCACCGGCTGTCTTGCGGCAAACGGAACAATAACAGCGGTTAAATGGATAGGGATGGGCCGAACGCAATCGAAAACTAACGGCACCGCAATGACATGATCCCTCTAGAAGCATATTGGAACCCCTCCAAAATCATGGGTCAGAGATACCTCATCTGGATTACGCGACCAGTTATCATTTTAGATTGTCACAACTATCGTAACCAGCCACAATCGGCAGCGAAAAACTTCCATTACACAAAGGTTGCATCAGCTCGATTGCCCTACGGAGATCCTGTTGCCGTTCCGCCACCCGAGCGAGAAAAAACAGGCCTCCTGAACGCCTTGCGCACAACGCTTAGAGAAATACGTACTCGCGGTCGCGTAATTGTCACTCGAACTACTTAGCGTAGTGATTTTCTCGCAGGCCGCTATCTTCAATGCCCCATAGACGCGCTTAACCTCCATGGGACAGACTAGGGCATAATAGCTGATTGCGATATTAGATTTCCCTCGCGTTCGGTCGCTTCCGCTGTGTCGTAACAATCTCGAAAACCGCGGCATTCTGCCTGAGCGAATCCTGGGACGCTCAAGAATAGCCCGACTACCCAGAACAAGATAACGCGGTTAGGCATCACTCGAGCACGACCGTATCACCCCGTTTGACAGTACCGGCGTACAATACCTCAGCATATACACCCACGTTCAACTCATTGTGTTTCGCTGCCGCGCGTAGGATACCCGGATCCTTTGGTAAATCTCCTTGCGCCATCGTGGTCATGACACACCGAGGGCATGGGCGCGTTACGTGCAGGCGTACATCATCACCGATGACGAGCGTTCGACCTACCCAGGTATTCTCGACAAAGCCGGTCTGCGTCGATGTTGGCATAACAACAATATTGGGACGAAACCTGCGCGCCTCGAAACGTCCATCGGGATATAGTCTTCGCAGCCAATCCAAAGTCGCTGTCGTCAGTACATGCATGGTTGCACCATCGAAGAGCGTTTCCGGCGCTAGAGACTCGTCGGTCACCGCGTTTCGGTAAGGGAGACCATCGGTGTCTGGCCAGTACTCCTCAAAACTCAGCACCTCTGGTGCGACGCTCTGAAGCCGTACTTCGCGATCGAAAACATTTGAAAGCACAAAGTTGATATTATCGGAGGCACTCGTTACTTCCGTGCCATCTGTTAGGCTAATGCGCACGGTGCCAGTGGCATTGGCGTTATTACTGTAAGCGGCACGACAATCAAACATGCGCGCCCACTTGCGCGGATTCTTGGCGCTCACCACCTTTCTACTAGAAATATCAATGAGGGCATACGCACGGTCGCCGTATAGCCCACGTTCTGTAATGATGGCCGAGTTCAGTTCCTCGCCCATCATGGACTTGATGGGGTAGCGCCAAAGTGAAACTACCGAACCCGACGAGCCTGGTTTTGAGGGCATTATTGCGTTCCGTCCAGGGAGGCCCAAACCGTGAGGGCGTAGACCAGGTAGCCAAGATAGCTCACAAGCGTCACGCCTGCCAACACTCTGGCCGCAGGTGACTTGTGACGTTGGAACAGAATGACCGAGCCCACCAATACCAATGCCATTTCGGCCCACGTAACATATCGGCCATAGTACCTATGATCCCAATAAGAAACTGGACTTAGCAGTCGCCAATCAGAAAGGGGCAAGAAATGCCGATGGGCATCGTCGTGGTGAAGCAAAAAATCGGCCATGCAATGAAGGCCGATGCTGAGAAAGAACACTTGCAACCAGTCAGAACGCACCCAATATGCAACGATGAGACCGACAACAATGAGTGGAAAGGAATTAAAGATATCAAAGAGTGCCTGCCAGTTCGGTTGAAAATACACATGCGACCAAATATAGGACTCGGGCTCGCGCAGGATTACCCGCTGCAAGAAATAAAACCCAAGCATGGGAACGTCTGGCAGCAATGAACCCAGGAAAATTGGCAACCACAATATACGTCGGTGCCCACCACCGAGAACGAGCAGATTCAAAACAGCGTGGGCGGGTGTGGTCATCCACGCCAAGGTCGGGCAAGGTAGATGTTTGGTCTGTGGCAGGAATCTACAGCGTGTAACGTGAGAAATCGGTGTCTACAGCGTGACCCCTCTTGAGATGGATAGTCTGGTTGGGTAGATCCATGATGACAGAGCATACAGTCCCTATCTCCTCAATAACGTCATCTGCAGTATATCGTCTGTTTATCGGGAATTCTCCATGCGATCGATCTAACAGAATCGATTTCATATCTTGAACCGAGTATGCAGTCAGGGCCTTAATCCTTTCCTCCGCTGTTTGCTTGCGCGCATATGAACAACGAAATATGCCAGCATTGGGATTGATGTGCTCACCAATGTAGTGATTCGTGTGCACGAATGTCTGCTCCGGCTCGATTTTCAATGACCTGTCCCGAGCAAACTCGATATCGAAGCAGTTGCCATGCCGATCAGCGACGAGAATATTGCTTGCTTTGCCTTGACCGGCTTTTTTTAGGGCAATCTTTGCTTCATCGATGCTTTTCGAATCCAGAATAGACCGCAACAGCACATGCACAGGGAGCCCATCGAGCCGTCCTTTGATCCTCAGTATATTCAAACACACGCCGATCCCACTCGAGTTCAAACCGATTTTGCCAATAATGCCCGGCTCGGTGATCATCTGAATTACGTGCCCATTGGGATATTCGATCCGCATCAGTACGGTCAGCGGTTCGAGAACACTGGCCCAGTCCCAGTTCTGACCCAGTATTCCCGTTTTCTGGAAATAGATGGCGGTGCACTCATTGGTTTTCAGCGAAAGAAGTTCGCTCCTGGCATTCAGCGCATAGATATACGATGAATCGAGGCCGGCGCCTTCGGCGACAGACTCGATTTCGGTCGCATACTCGTCATCGAACTCACGAATCTTTCGCTTGAAATGATCTGCTAACTCGAATAGCACTGAATCGGGTTGACCAAAAATGCGAGTGTAGAATTCCACCGTACGCCCGATACGGTCTGCCAAAAGTTGGCCATGCTGGAAACCTCTTTCCTCGGCGCGACCGCTGACCGCTAGTCGGAGAAATTCGTTACTCATATCGTAAATTACCTACTGTGAGCTCTTCATGCCAGTCGGTTGTCGGTCAACGATATCGCCAGAAATCTCGACTAGATCGGATATGGCATAAACGTCTACCGGCTCACCGCGGCCTCGCACCCTGGCCTGGTGCGTCGGAAACCTCGATAGATCCACACCGGCGCATTCAGCCGTCACCGCCGATACCAGGAGCGTACAGTCATAATTCCTGGTTAGCGCCTCAAGCCTAGCTGCAATATTGATGTTGTCGCCAATTGCCGAGAAATTTGGCGACGCGGGCGGTCCCATGGTGCCGACAATGGCTTCACCACAGTGAATGCCAATGCCAATACGTAGAGGTTCGCGCAACTCCATACCTAATCGCTCATTGAGCACCATCAGCCTGCGGTTCATCTCGACCGCACCCTTGAGTGCGTCGCGGCAACCGTCTTCTATACCCGATTCCAAACCGTACAAGGCCATAAGTCCATCACCTGAGAACTGCGCATAGTGGCCGCGTGTTGCTTGCAGGCTAGCGGCCATTTCTGCAAAAAACTGGTTCAGAATGAAGACAACGTCATACGGGAAACGCTCTTCACCAAGCTTTGTCGATCCGCGAAGATCGATAAACATTGCCGCCACTTTTTGTTCATGGCCCTGCACACCGCCCGGTCGGTAGGCGGCCCGCGCGTCCGCCCGTGCCGGCAGCAGCGGTGTGATCGACACATCCCGCCGCGGTCGCGTTTGACAGGCTAGGCGCACGTTAGGAGCCGCACCGATGCGACGTAGTGCAGCCAATTCCAATGCCGACGGTTCAGCCAGATCGTCCATACCTTTGCCCACCCGCACCCGGCAGGTCGTACAACGCGCACGTCCGCCACACACGGAAGCATGTGGAATACCGGCAGCCCGCATCGCTTCCAATATCGTCTGGCCGATAGGCGCAGAAACTACCTGTCCCGACGGGTGCGAAATGCCGTACGACGAGTGGCGATCTATTAACAAGTGTCGTATCCGCCGAGCTACGAGCACTCCCAACAATACTAAAACAAGTGATGCCAGCACCTTGGCTTCTAGCCCAATAATCAATGCTTGTTGTTTCGGCGTCGCTGCGTTCCAGCCCGCAAAAATCGCGCTCACTGCATCTGGATCGGTGATCAACTCATCCGATTCAAGACCAGCCCTTACAAATCCGAGTAATGCGATCGCGGGCAGTAACACCGCGAGCCCAAAAAGATAGGGTACCAACCTTTCGTACCAGGGCTTGATGCGTAGCCAAAAATGCATCCCGACCGTCAAGTGGCTCCACACCACAAGAACCAAGAGCGGCTGTTGGATCGAGTATCTAAGATCGTTCCACAGGATTGTGACTACATACGGATAGGTAACATCGAACCCGAGTAAGGTCTGATTAATGCGGGTTCCGATTAGGTGTGAAGCCAACAAGAACGGAAGTAACAGGCCAAGGGCAAATTGTGTGGTTTCCCACGGTGGCATACGCAAGGTCCGGCGCCGATATAGCGACCAAAGCGCAAGCAAAAAATGGGTTAGCAGTGCGCCATAGAGCGCGACAGTCCCAACCGGGGTTTGCCAGAGCGATGCATTGTGGCGGCGAAACCACTCCATCATGTCGAGCGATAACAGTCCCAACGTATGGTTTGCCAAATGCGAAACGACATACACCGCGAGTATGAGACCCGTCCAACTCCTTAGGCGTCGCTCAAACATTATTTACAAGAAACAGCAACCGTATTTGAGGGTTGCAGTGTTGCGTCAGTTTGCCTCGTATAGACCACGTGAACCAATCCAAGCGGCATGATGGCTCTGGTCTCGGATGTCCCACTGATTGGCGCTATAGCTTTGGTCGTCGGTTTGGGTAAGCAGCCAGGCGTAAAAATGGCCAACCGTTTCAGGCTCAATAAGTTTTCCCTGCTCACGCAAGGCGCCATACTCGTCTCTATCCGGGAAAACATCCGCATCGGCGACCATACCAGCCTGAAGCATACGAGTGTTTACCGGGCCAGGGATGGCATTGGTTACCAAGACTGCGTATTGCGCTAGCTCTAGCTTTAAGCATTGCTGCAACATAAATGAAGCGGCCAGTGAGGTGCAATAAGCAGTCGAGCCCTTGCGTGGCTTAGTCGCCGACATCGACCCTATGAACAACACACGCCCGCCGGGCGTCAGACTGGGGACTAATGCTTGGGTTAGGTGCAACCTAGCGTCCACATTGGTGGCCATGACCTGACCCCAGGTGTCGGGGGTAATATCGGCGAGTCGCTGTATCGGCATGGTGCCGGCCGCGTGCACGAGAAAATGTACTCTATCTCCACCGAGCTCATCGACAATGGCGGCGCGGCCGGCCGCGGTGGCCACGTCGGCGTTCAACACCCGTACGCCACCGGTTGCCATATCGGCCGTCTCTTTCAAGGGTGGTAAGCGACGTCCGACCGCCAGCACCGTTAGTCGTTTATGACTTAATGCGAGCGCCACCGCGCGGCCGATGCCAGAACCGGCCCCGGTTACCACCGCCAATCTGCTAGTATCTTTAGCCATAGTGCCGTGACAACCGCCGTATATGAGATGTGCGTTGCCACCGGTATTTGGGCCGACCACACTGAACCAAAAAACCGACACCCGGTCTTAGGGAGCGATTATCCTGAAAAAGTAGGGAGTTACGGTAATGAAAATGCGCGCGCTTTGGGGTTTAGCGCTAATAACCGGCCCGATACTGGGCATGGCCATCGACCATGGCGGTAGCGCTCAAGCCGCAGACCCTCGCCAGTTCGAAACCGCGACACTCGCCGGTGGTTGTTTTTGGTGTGTGGAATCCGATTTCGATAAGGTGGAAGGTGTGATCTCGACCACCTCCGGATACACCGGCGGCCACGCGAAAAATCCAACGTATAAACAGGTATCGGCCGGCGGCACCGGTCACGCCGAGGCGGTACAGATCGTGTATGATCCGGCCAAGGTTACTTACGCTGAATTGCTCGAGGTCTATTGGCGCAACATCGACCCCACCACCCCCAACCGTCAGTTCTGTGATGCCGGTAGTCAATATCGAGCCGAAATCTTCTACCACGACGAGACACAAAAAGATCTAGCGGAACAATCGAAGCGAAAGGCCGAATCCACAAAGTCATTCGAAGCACCGATCGTAACCCAAATCACAATGGCGTCGGAGTTTTATCCGGCCGAGGAGTATCACCAGGATTATCATTCAAAGAACCCGATACGCTACAAGGTTTATCGTTACGGTTGTGGTCGAGATAAGCGCCTCGAACAACTCTGGGGCTCAACCGGTTAGCCGGCCTAGTTCATAGAGGCATATCAGGCACCCACACGTACCCGTCTGAATCGATAAGGAAGGCTTCACGCAACCCGTGGGCCTCCTTGTCGGTGGGGCGCGCCAACACCTGAAATCCTAGACGTTGCGCTGCCGCTTCGGCTTCATCGGGATGGCGGCCGTGCAGGCGTAACTCCATGCCAGCTCCTCGTTGGCTAACGTCAGCAACAACGTCCTGCATCGCATGTTTGTCGTACGTATGATCAGCGTGTAGCATCCACTCGGCGCCAAATCCGCTCACGACTGCAATATCGGGGTCACTGTAGACTACGGTCGCACCAAGTACCTCGGTTTGGAATACCAGCGCTCGCTCGATATCGCGAACCAGCAGATTGACTGTCAATCCCTTGAGCGATCGTCCATATTCATCCGCTGGTATCCACGTATCACCAGTACGCAGTTTCATTAGAACCTCCCTCCAACAGACATGTTCGATACTACGATCTATCGTCGCTTCTCTTTTGGATAGAAACTGGTCTCGCCGACCGGGCGTGTCTTGAACCGTTTATGTAGCCAAAAATATTGTTCCGGGGTCTCTCGTACTGCACGCTCGATCTCTCGGTTCATGCGCTCGGCATCTTTGACTGGATCATTGGTTGGAAACCCGGCTAACGGTGGTTCGAAGGCAATCTCGTAGCCCTTGCCGCCGGGCAATTGACGGCAAAAGCACGGAATAACTACGGCCGCGGTGATCTTTGCCAAACGCCCGAGTGCCGTGAAGGTTGCGGTGGGTATCCCAAAAAACGGTGCAAACGCTGGACTGCGCTTGCGTGCATCTTGATCTGGCAGGTAATAAAGCGGCAGACCTTCGCGAACTTTTTTAACCAATGTTATCAGCGGCTTATTGTATTCAATAAGGGTAAGCCCGAAACGGGTCCGGCCCTTCTCCATAAAAAGACGCAGCACCTCATTATCGACGTGACGGAACACGGCACACATGGGACGTTCCTGTGACAGGCGTACTACCCCTATCTCCAAGCCGACAAAGTGCGGCACAAGTAGAATGACATTCTTACCATCGGCTATCGCGCGGTCATAATGCTCGCGTCCGCTGATTTTCACCAGCCGGCCTAAGCGCTGCGGTGACGCCCACCAGGCGATTCCCATATCGAGCAGCGCCTGACCAAAAACACGAAAATTGCTTTTCACCATTTGCTTTTGTGCTTCCGGCGTCAACTCTGGAAAACATTTGCAAATGTTGATGGTCGCAATTTCTCGACGACCGGGATGTATGTAGTAAAGCACCACACCCAGGCTGTCGCCGCACCATGCCAACATGGGCAATGGCAATAGGCTAATCGCACGCATCGCACCAACACCCAACCAGCGGTGCCAGTGTCGTGGGTGCAAGAAAAACTTCAGTCGGCCTTTCTTAGGAATAGGGAGAACGGCCATTATCGGGACGAGTCTTGAACAACTTGAGAGTCCACATATATTGCGCTGGCATTTCGTAAATGCTTGCTTCCAACACTTGATTCATGCGGGTGGCATCTTTGTTGCGATCGCCAGTTGGAAAATCCTCTAGCGCCGCCCCCATGGTTACTTGGTAACCTCGACCTGCTGGCAGCAGGGACACAAAGAACGGTAGCACTGCCGCGTCAGTGACATCTGTCAGTCTTCCCAGCGTGGCGAGGGTCGCGGTTTGGACACCAAAAAACGGCGCGAATACCGAGCGTCCCGGCCCAAAATCTTCATCTGGAATATAGTAGAAGATCATACCTTGCTGCAGGGCGCGCACAACCGGTCGCATACCTTGCTTGCGCATGAGCAGACGACAACCAAACCGCATACGCGCTTTATTGATCAACCAGTTCAGCAAGCTGTTGCGTGCCGGCTTAAACATTGAGAATTGGTCATGCTCTTTGGCAATGACGGTGCCGAAGTTTATGCCAACGCAGTGAGGCGCCAGTAGAATGACATTCTTACCATGACCCAGTTGTAGGCGCAGATTTTCCAGACCGACGATACTTATTTTGCGTTCGAGTCTTGACCTTGACGCCCACGCCAGAAAACCAAGGTCAATATAGCTCTGCCCAGTCAACACGAAATGTCGGCGCAGTAAACGCTCGCGTTGTCGATGATTGAGATCAGGAAAGCACATCCCCAGGTTGGTACGGGCGATACGACGGCGTTTGCGGTTAAGCAGAAAGAATAACCAACCATAGGTAGCGCCAACAAAACGACTGACGCCGAGGGGGAGCAACGCGCTTAGGCGCAATAACCCTAATCCCGCCCAGGTCAACCAATAGCGGGGGTGCAGATAAGCAGGCTCGAGCTTGAGTGAATAGAAATCTGGCTGCTTGAGTTGGGTTAGGCCGCGGGTGTTACTCGGGACTGAGTTCATGCAGATATGGACCTTGGGTAGCGCTATATGGCGGCCGGCATTATAGCCTTGGCGGTTAAGGCATTGAAAAATAGCGCACCAGGCGACCTATGGCCGGCGCGGCCACGGTGACGCCTGAGCTTGGATGGCGGCATCCGGCGAAATCATACCGCACGGTTGGTTTACGCACCTGTACTTATGTCATTTTTCTGCATTTATTGACAGAGACAATCTATTATGATACATACCGGTTGGTATGTTCACAGCCAGAAAATCGGACCAGACACGCGAGTTGTTGCTACGCGCGGCGTTTGACGAGATTCACCGGAATGGCTTCCAGGCAGCTAGTCTCAGCAAGATTTTGGCCGATACAGGCCTAACCAAGGGCGCGCTGTATCACCACTTTCCAAACAAGACGGCACTCGGGTACGCGGTGGTCGATGAATTGGTGACAAACGAAATTACGCAGCGGTGGTTGGCCCCACTGGAAAACCAAGACGACCCGATCACTGCTTTGCGCACGTTATTGCAAGAGGCCGGCAAGTCGCTGCGACCAGCGGACATTATGCTTGGTTGCCCACTCAACAATCTTGCCCAGGAAATGTCACCGGTAGACGAAGGTTTTCGCGAACGCATAAATCATATTTACAACGTCTGGCGTGGTGGTATCGCGCAAGCGCTCATGCGGGGGCAGGCCAACGGCACCGTACGTACTGACGTTCACCCCGGAGAAACCGCTGCTTTTCTGGTCGCGGCCATGGAGGGTTGTATGGGCATGGCGAAGAACGCACATGACCCGGACCTGCTTTTCAATTGCGGCAAGAGCCTTATTGGTTATCTCGAATCCCTTCGCGTGGCGCCGAAACCCAGGGTGAGGTAGGCCACAGATGAATATGGGGAGCGTCTAATGCAATTCACGGATTTCCTAATCCTGGCTAGCGTCGGTGTGGCGATAGTGGCGATTCTTAGCGTTGGGTTTGCGTGCGTATTCACTCGCCTATGGGGTAAACCCAGGCGTCTCGCATCGGCAAGAACACCTGCCGATCACGGCCTGCCATTCGAAGCGGTGTCTTTCACCAGCGACGGCGTGCGCCTGCGGGGTTGGTTTATCCCCAGCCACATGCCAACCGCCAGGGGCACAATTATTGTCGCGCACGGCTGGTCACACGGTGCCACCAAGATGTTGTCCGTTGCCCGTCGGTTACGCGAAGCCGGGTTCGCCGTGTTGCTCTATGATACGCGTGGTCACGGAGCCAGTGGCGATGATGGTTTTATCAGCATTGCCAAGTTCGCCGAGGATCTGATCGCGTCGGTCGACTACCTGGAAGGCCGACCGGACGTGGACGCTACCCGCATCGGGGTGGTGGGGCATTCTATGGGCGGCGCCGGCGCGATCTTGGCGGCATCAACGGAGCCCCGCATACGAGCGCTGGTCAGCACCTCCGCATTCGCCGATCCGGTTACAGTTACCGCCCGCGCGTTGCGTTGCCTGCGTATTCCGCGCTGGCCGTTTCTCTGGCTTGTGTGCCGTTGCTGGGAGTATTGGCTGGGGACCACCGGAGACGAGGTGGCGCCGCAAAATCGAATCGCCGATGTAACCGTGCCGGTGCTCCTTGTACATGGTGACACCGATCGTTTAATACCGGCCTCGGACATGCGAACATTGTATGCACGAGCCAATGCGCAGTATGCCGAACAATGGTTGGCGCAGGGACGACGTCATTCAGATGTGTTAAGCGATCCCGAATTCGAATCTCGCGTGATCGCATTCTTGGGCCGCACCTTGACCATCCCGTTTGAACCGCAGGCTGACTATCTGCCACCACGTGAATTCTCGACCTAGTAACGTCACCCCTAAGTACAGCAACGACCAACAGAAGGTTTCATGGCTGTTCAGCTTCCCCCAACCGCGACTAATTCCAATGTACTTCGTCGCGCCCTGCAAGCCAACGGCCTGTTCTCCGCGGTAAACGGCGTCGTGCTGGCGGTGTTACCGACACAAGTGTCGTCTTTCTTGGGACTTGATATGCCGGGCCTCATGAACTTCCTTGGTGCCGGCCTTATCGGGTTTGCCGTCGCTCTATTCTGGCTTGCAGCCGAGCCCAGAATTCGTCGTAGTCTTGCGCTCGCGGTAATCCTTCTCGACGTCGCCTGGGTGGTAGACAGTATATTGTTGTTAGTCACTGACATTGTGCCGCTGACTATTCACGGGATGTGGGCGATTGCGATCGTCTCGGGCATGGTCGCGTCATTGGCCGCGCTTCAATCTTACGGGCTGCGCCGTTCGTACGATACCCCGCAACCCGTCGCCTCGCGCGCCTAGTTTCGGCTTACGATCGCAAACAACCCCATCTCGAGATAATAATGATTGTCGCCTTTTCAAAATGGGTTATACGTTGGCGTTGGTGGTTAATGCTCCTGTGCATCGCCGCCACCGTAGCAGCTGGCAGCGGTGTCCGGTTTCTCGAATTTACGACCGACTATCGCGTGTTCTTCAGTAAGGAAAACCCACAACTACAGGCCTTCGAAGAGCTGCAAGATGTGTATAGCAAGAACGACAATGTCCTGTTCGTGATTGCACCCAAGGATGGCACGGTATTTACACGCGAGACATTAGCGACGGTGGAATGGCTAACCGAGGCTGCTTGGCAACTGCCTCATTCCAACCGTGTAGATTCGATCACAAACTTTCAGTACACATATGCGGACGCCGATGACCTCGTCGTTTCGAATCTGATCGAAAATGCAGACACCTTCTCCAACGAACAACTTGTGCGTGCCAAAGAGATAGCGCTGGCCGAGCCCTTGCTTATAAACCGGCTTATCTCGCCACAGACACACGTCACCGGCGTCAACGCCACCATTATTCTTCCTGGTAAGGGACTACATGAGGTACCGGAAGTCGTCGCTAAGGCGCGCGAACTCGTCGACCAAGCCAAGGCAAAAAACCCTAACATCGACATTTATCTCACCGGCGTGGTGCTGATGAACAATGCATTTCCAGAGGCAGCCCAGAACGATTTGGCTTTTCTGGTGCCGTTGATGTACCTGGTAGTGATCATCGTGCTTGCTTTAACCCTTCGCTCGGTGAGCGGCACTATCCTTACCGTGGTAGTAACGATGATGTCGGTCGTAACCGCGATGGGGCTCACCGGATGGCTGGGTATAAAGATGACGCCGCCATCGTCGGCGGCACCAACGATTATTCTGACCTTGGCAATCGCGGATAGCGTCCATATCTTAGTGACGTTGTTGACCGAGGTCCGCGATGGTAAAGGAAAGTATGAGGCGATAGTCGAGGCCCTACGCATCAATGTGCAGCCGGTGTTTCTCACCAGCCTCACCACGGTCATCGGTTTCTTGTCCATGAACTTCAGTGATGCGCCGCCGTTTCGTGACCTCGGCAATATAGTCGCCATGGGTATTAGCGCTGCATTTGTCTATTCGGTGCTATTCCTACCGGCAGCGATGGCAGTTATGCCGCTGCGGGTTAGACGTCGTCCAATTGGGGCCGCCGGTATGGACCGTTTTGCGGAGTTCGTGATTCGAAATCGCCGACGTTTGCTATGGGGAATGACACTGGCAATCCTCGTTCTCGTCGCCTTTATTCCGCGCAATCAGCTCAACGACCAATTTGTCGAGTACTTCGCCGAAAGCATCCCATTTCGCACCGACACCGACTTCTCGGTCGCCAACCTAACCGGTATCTATCGGCTCCAATATAGTTTGAACGCCGGCAGCAGCGGCGCCATCAGCGACCCTACTTATCTGAAAACACTTGAAGAGTTTGCGAATTGGTATCGGCGTCAGCCCGAAGTCATCCATGTCAACACGCTCACCGACACCATGAAGCGGTTAAATAAGAATATGCATAGCGATGATGCCAAGTGGTATCGCATTCCTGAGGAGCGTAACTTGGCGGCGCAATACTTGTTGTTATACGAGCTTTCACTACCATTTGGGCTCGACCTCAACGATCAGATCAATGTCGATAAGTCCGCCACCCGGCTTACCGCGACGCTGAAGAATCTAACCACCAAGGGAGTGCTTTCACTGGAGGCGCGCGCCCAACAATGGCTGAGAGATAACGCACCAGCACATATGTTTGCCCATGGCGCCGGCCCCTCAATCATGTTTTCGTATATCGGTTACCGCAATATTCGCAGTATGTTGTTCGGTGGCCTTGTAGCGCTCATATTGATTTCCGGCCTTATCCTGCTGGCTACGCGTAGCGTAAAAATCGGCTTGGTCAGTTTGTTCCCTAACCTATTGCCAGCGGGCATGGCATTTGGCCTGTGGGGCCTATTGGTGGGTCAGGTAGGATTGGCACTGTCGGTGGTAGCGACCATGAGCCTAGGCATTGTCGTAGATGACACCATTCATTACCTGAGCAAATATTTGCGGGCACGGCGCGAGCAAAACCTAAACGCACCCGATGCGGTGCGTTATGCCTTCCATACCGTAGGCACGGCACTTTGGGTCAACACGTTGATTCTAGTCGCCGGCTTTTTCGTGCTAGCCTTTTCCGCTTTCGAATTGAACGCCGGCATGGGATTGCTGACTGCAATTACCATCGCCTTGGCGCTGCTGGCAGATTTTTTGTTCTTGCCACCACTATTAATGAAACTCGAGGAACGAAAGTATGAAACGACTGCTGCCGCTGTTGCTGATACTCGTGCCGCTTAGCAGCATCGCCGAAACCCCCGAAGAAAAGGGTCTCGCCATTGCTATCGAAGCCGATCGGCGTGACCGCGGCTGGCATGATCAGACCACCGACCTGATCATGATTCTCAAGAATAAGCATGGCCAGGAGAGCCGGCGACAGATCCGCACGCGCGCCATGGAAGTAGAGAACGATGGCGACAAGAGTTTGACTATTTTCGATGAACCGCGTGACGTAAAAGGGACCGCGCTTTTGAGTTTTAGTCACAAGGTCGCAAACGACGACCAATGGTTGTATTTGCCGGCACTAAAACGCGTCAAGCGCATAGCCTCGGCCAATAAGTCTGGCGCGTTTATGGGCAGCGAGTTCGCTTATGAAGATGTGTCTTCGCAGGAAGTCGAAAAGTACACCTATAAATACCTACGTGATGAGTCATTGGATGGTCAGCCTACTTTCGTTGTCGAACGCTATCCGGTTAGCAAGTACTCGGGCTATACCCGCCAGGTCACATGGATCGACCAGGCCGAATACCGAGTGCTAAAAGTTGACTACTACGACCGCAAGAATGCCGCGCTAAAGACGTTAACCTTTAAGCGATACCAGCAATACTTAGATCAGTACTGGCGTGCACATGAGATGTACATGATTAACCATCAGACCGGCAAGAGCACGCTGCTACAGTGGAGCAATTTTAAGTTCAAAACCGGGCTCACCTCACGCGACTTCGATAAGAACAGCTTAAAGCGCGTCCGCTAACGCCTGTGAATTCGGTACCGATTCGTCGGGTTTTGTCTGCACTATGGCTTTGCCTTATAGCAACGTGTGCCACCGCCGGCGAGTGGTCCGGCTTTGTGGCCCTGGAAAATCGGTATTTTCCCGAAGACGCGCTGTCATCAGCACAGCACGATAACTATCTGTCCATCGCGGCCGAACCTGAATATTACCGGGATTGGGACGATGGCAGACAGAGTTTTACCTTCGTCCCCTTTGTGCGTATCGATCAATATGACGATGAGCGCACCCACGCCGACATCCGCGAACTCGAATGGATAAAGGCAGCGGCGGAACATGAGTGGCGCATTGGGGTGCGAAAGGTATTTTGGGGTGTCACCGAGTTTCAGCATCTAGTCGACATCATCAACCAAACCGACGCGGTCGAGAATGTTGATGGCGAAGACAAGCTTGGCCAGCCGATGATTAATTTCGCACTTATCAAGGAGTGGGGCACACTGGACTTGTTCGCCTTAGTCGGCTTTCGCGAACGTACATTTCCGGGCGAAGAAGGCCGGTTCCGTACTACGCCACCGGTCGATCCCGACCAATCAGATTTCGAATCGAGCGCCGAAAAAGACCACATCGACTTGGCCATACGCTGGTCACGCGCACTTGGTGACTGGGATATTGGGGTCTACCATTTCTCCGGCACCAGTCGTGATCCGCGCTTCACCATCGGCATAGCTGACGGCGCCCCCGTGTTAGTGCCGTTCTACGACCAGATCGACCAAACTGGCATCGATGTCCAGGCCACTAAAGGGAACTGGCTATGGAAGTTGGAGGCGATTCGCCGTTCCGGTCAGGGCGACAGCTTTGCGGCGGCAACCGGTGGTTTTGAGTACACCTTTGTTCGTGTTGCTGAATCAGACATTGATATGGGCATACTTTCAGAGTACTTGTTCGACGATCGTGACGAAGATGCATTGACGCCGTTCGAAGACGATCTCGCGCTTGGGGTGCGGCTGACATTCAACGATGCGCAAAGCACCGAGTTGCTGTTCGGTGTCATTGCCGATCTTGATGACGACGCCCGCGTGTGGGGACTCGAGGCAAGCCGCCGCCTCCAGGAGAGTTGGAAGCTGAGCGTAGAAGCAAGAGTTTTTAGCGACATCCCGGCTGAAGATTTTTTCCTTTTTGGTTTGCGTGATGACGACTTCATTCAAGTACAGTTGGCGCGATTCTTCTAAATTCTGCCAGCGGGCAGCTTAGCCCGTTAACCCTTACTATTATCCACCCGCCAATAATCCCAGGCGGTTTCGCGATCCACGCTGTGGTAGCGCTTTGCCGGCAACAACAACTGCGCGATATTGCATCCTGCAACAGGGGCGCGCGACAATGTCACCAAGTTTTGCCTTGGGATCCAAAATGACAACACACATATGGTTAAGGGCCGAAACTAAACCCTCGGAGGCACGCGTTCCCCTCGTACCCAAGGGTGCTGCCGCGCTGCTCGAAAAAGGATTTACGCTCACAGTTGAATGTTCTCACCAACGGTGCATTTCGGACGAGGCGTTTTCGGAAGTGGGCTGTG
>JAOTYM010000171.1 GCA_029861845.1 Gammaproteobacteria bacterium
AGCGCTGAACACCGGTGCGCGGATCCGGTGTCGGACTGTCCATCGTTTAGACGGAAAAACTCCGTCGCTCAGCGATTCGAGGTGACCGCAGAAAAGACCATTTGCCTCAAACGATTGTCCTGGGCGTGCTGCACTCCGATGATACCTATACCAGCGCCCCGGTGGAGGACATGCCCGCGCAGGCCGCCGAACGGGTCCTGGTGTACGGAAAGACTCGTGATCTCGAGATGGATTAGCTTGTCCGCAACGTCATTGGATTCTAGGCCAGCATCCCCAGCGATGTGGATCTACTCCGCCCTGTAGACACTCCATATCATGCTTGGCCAGCAGCAACGTGTGTTTTATAATTTCTATTCCAACGCTCGAGGGTGTGCAGGCGTTCATCACCCTCGAGCAGCTTGGACATTATGAGGCTTGGCTGCCGCTGAACAGCGAAGGCATGTACCGCCAGATCAGCCTGTATCGGCGGTTGAGCGTACATACGCGAACGGGCGCGTTGTGTTGACCGCGACGAATCTGAGTTAGGCACTATCAGAGCAGGTACCCAAAGAGGTCTCTCGTTGCGCCTTGCTGAACGGACAACCTCCCACTAGGAAATTAATCCATGGTGTACCAGACATGACAAAGAAACTGAACCTGACGAGCATCTTGTTCCTCGTAGCCCTTGTCGGATCTACCAATGTTGCTCGTGGGGGCTGCGTCGAGAATAACGGCATGACGTATTGTGGTCCCGGTCAGTGCCTCGAACTCAACGGCTTAGCCTATTGTGCGTCCGATGAGTATGGCCACGCCATTGAAACAAATGGTCAAGTCTTTTGCGGAGCAGGACGCTGTACGGTGACCAACGGACAAGCATACTGTTCCCAATACTCGTCAGGCGGCATCATCGTAGTCAACGGTGCGGCATACACCGGTCCGGGTGCGTGCGTCGAGGCGAACGGGTCTGCGTCGTGCTCGGCCCAACCGGGTGGAACCTGTGAGATCGTGAACGGCCTGGCCGTGTGTCAGGGCGGATCACAAACTGACCTGGCCGACCTTGGGCAGCAATGCGTGATGGGGCAGCTCCAGGAATAGTAGCTTCAACCCGCGTCGGCGATTAGCTTATCAATTGCTCGCGCGCGAGTTGGAAGGTTTTGTCAATCCCCTCACCGTTGGCCGCGAGCTACTTGACAGCGATGCAGGTACAGGGCGCCCGGTTCGTGACCTTGTGGGACACGCTGCCGAGAAAGAACCCCTTGATTCCACTCAATCCGCGGGAACCCATCACCACACAGTCGATGTCCTGCTCGTCGATGCAGCGCAGAATCTGGTCGGCCGGATCACCGTCCACCAGCAGGATGCTCACCTCTCGCACACCGTTGTGCTCGGCTTCAAACTTCGCGTAGTCGAGAATGTGCTGGCCAACCTCTACCAGCACTCGCGATGAAACCGCTCGCTCGTCGTAGGCCGAGCCGACCTCGAGGCGGGCCTCCATCCCCTGCAGCCGCTTGACCTCCGGCTCGACCCGTTCGGCGAGCCCTTCGACCTTGGCGAAATGCTGGAACTCGGAGAAGTCAGTTACGCGAAGGAGTGCGTGCAAAAGCACCAGCGGGATATCGTGCTTCTTCGCCATGTCGATCGCGAGCGCCAAAGCCTGCTTGGCAGGCGCCGAGCCGTCCAAAGGGCACAGGATCTTCTTGAACATTTTCATTCTCGCGGTTACCAGTTATCGAGGTATTAAATTTACCCATCAATAGACCACCGTAGCATTGATGTGCGTCAAGGAAAGCGACCCTCTTCCGGCGCAGAGGAATTCCCAGGAGTGTCTTTTGTGGTGCGCAATATTTCCATCCAATCCGTTTGATTGCCAATAAGAACATGAAAAACTCCATCAATAACAAACACAAAGGACATGCGTAACCAACCTCAATACGGCAACACCACCTCCCCTTCCACCGGCCCGCCGAGACGCATCGTGGCTACATCAGTACTAGGGGTATGCACCATGTACATGAATGGGCTGTCTTAGTGTCATTTTTTGCGCACCACACATCCAATTGTCCTGGACAAAGACAAACTCACGGTTGATCTGAAATCTAGTCTGTCTTTGGCATGTCTTCGGGGTCGATGCCAGGCACATGGGTAACGCCCGCTCTCTCCTTCCAATCTACAGGAAATGCCGCATAGAAAATCACGCATTTGTCATCGGCTTCGTATGTCACGTGATTGTCTTTCGGGACGTACATAAGATCTCCGGGATTGAGAACGTAATCTTCACCATCTACCACAAGACGAAAAGTGCCCTGATGGCAGTAGATCAATTCATCACATGTCAGGTTCCAGGGCACGGATACATCATTTAAGAAATTGACTCCACCCGCCATACTGTCGCTGATTTTTGTGTTTACGAACGGCTTAATGAACGTGCCACCTTTTTCTAGGTTCTCGAGTCGATGGGCGACTTCGCTAAATCTAAATACTGACGGCTTTGCCATAGGTATCCTCTCATTAAATGTGTATCACTAGTCAACTATTGTGGTTATGAGTTTACGCAAAAAACAGGAAACCCGTAATAGACGGGATATTCCATATCGTACAACACTGCTGTCCCATAAACTCACTATCGTCATGCCGGAAACGCCTCAGGCGTTATCCGGCATCCAGTAAATTATTGAAATCCCTGGATTCCGGATAAGCGCTACGCGCTCCCCGTTTTCACGGGGACAAGCTTCCGGAATGACAAAGCAGAGCAATGACCAATCATGTCCATACTGCGGTTCACAGCGCGAACCGTTTCGCCGTCAACGTTTTGACCCAATCTATTCTCATTTTTGTGGGACAGCTATGATCGTACAAATGATAATTAAATTTCTATAAATATTGAAAAAATCTAGATAATCTTTCAGGCGCAATGATTTTAAACCATGACCTTCTCCCTCCTAGAAAATCATCTTGATGGAGCAACTGGCAAACTTCGCTACTTCTCGTGCAACCAGCCGTGGTTTGGTGGCACCGACAATGTTTTCAGTATTACTGGCGCTGGAAGAGCAGCGGCCGCGGACGACCAAAGTTCGATCCTAAAATCCGCCTGTCATCCGCAAATATTTTCCATCTCTGTATTGCAAACAGATCCTACCATCGCACTAGGCTCCCCCGGCACCGCGCTGGCGCGACTCCTCGGTGGCAGGAACCAAGACCTTCAAGGCGAACGTGGTCAGTAGGTCCCATGTTTCGGACTCGACCTCGACCCCGTTACCTAGGGTTTTCGCTTCGACCTCGGCCAACGAAGCAGCATCGGCGAGAATGGTAGTGCTCGATTCGTCCCTGTTCGGCAGCGCATCGATGGATCGGGTGCAACAGGCTTGAACATCAAGACCGGAGATTCCTTCCAGCGCTGTCACATCACCATCCCTTGTCGCGGCTATCGATACGCCGGCGTCCGGCTCGACCTGGAGTTGAAATGCCACACCGCCCGCTCCGAGGAGTTCGAAATGGAAGCACCAACCGTCGCTCGCGTAACGCGCCGCCGCGGGCAGCAGGTACAGTGCCGCGCAGAGACTCCCCACCGCCAGTCGACCCACCGTTTCGCCGGCGTTGGCTACGACAAGGTCCACCAACGCCGGTGCTATCAAGGCGCCCTCCTTGTTAGTAGCGTTCAGCGGATCGCCTGAAGCCACCTCACTGAAACAGAACGCTTGGCGGTCGGATGCGCGGCCAAGGCCTTGGATGAGACTGTCAAACGCCGGTAACCCGCGCGCCACCAGCCATGCGGTCGCCTGGGCAACCTCAATATCGAGCCCAGCCGGCACCCCGGCACCCTCCGCCGCTTTCTGGCATTGCCGGTAAACTTCGTTGAGCGTTCGTCTCACGCGTGCAACTCGGGCTGCTTGCCGATGAACACGGGTAGCGCCCAGGCGTCAGCGGTTTCGCCGTCAAGCTCGACAAAACGCGGGGCGCCTTGGTACATCGTGATCCGGGTCCAGCGATCGGATTTAGGATCGAACTTGATAGCCCCGAAAAAGGACAACTTGCAACGCAATAAATCGATCGCAAGACAATCGGCGCCGAGCAGGTTATCGCGAATCTCCCCGTAATGATGACCGTCGATGGTTTGCACCCGCCGTACCGCATAGCGCCAGTCAGGCCAATGCATCAGAAACGCGGCGACACACCCGTTTGCATCAAGTGTCGTGGACGTCAACGCATCGTACAAGGCCTGCACCTCTCGTGCGATGCCCAGACGCATTTCCCATTCGGCCCCCGGCTCCTTGGAACGTTCGCCGAGACGCGGCTCCTCTTTCTCTTCCGACCGGTACCAGAAGAAATGCTGCGCGTCGGCCTGATCAAAATCGATACTCAACGCCCATGAATAGTGACGCTCGATCAGCGCGCGCAGTTCCCCGAGCGTCATCGCCGGATCGAAACCCGGGGTTTCCGGATCGGTCATTGCATCGGCGAGACCGTCTACGAGCTCACCATATGGCTCCAATATTAAGCTGTTCAACAGCTCTTGCAGTTCCTCCGAGCCGTGCGCCGCGGCCCAATCCGCCAGTCGCTGCCACGGGTACACGCGAGTCAGCCATTCGGCGTCGGCATTAGGCAAACCCTCGCCAAGCTCAACGAGTTCACGATGCAACTGCTCGACACGCGACGCTTGGCGCGCATCCTGCGTATGCCACTCGGCGACATGACCGATTGCGCGCTGCAATAGTCGAACGAATAGGTGGCGCTTATCGGGAGCGGCTTCGGCCTGATTCAGTACCCGGGCGAGAGCGGTCTCTCGCGAGATCATCCACCGGTGCAGCAACGTCGGATGGGCTACCAGGAACGGGGCCATGCCCAGTCCGGTGGAATTGCCGATCCCAAGCGCGCGTGCGTGTGGAGGATCGAGCCTAGTAGCGCGCAAAGGTGCGCGCGCTGCAGCGATGTGCTCAACCAGATCGATGGTGAACTCACGGATGAGATAAACCGTGAGCATCTCAGCCTCAAACGGGCGCGTAAACAGGCCACTGCCGAATGTGCGAGGCAAGTCGGCAAGGCCGAACTTGCCGTTACCATACACCGCCGTCGTGCGCATCAGATAACCTACATCGACGACGTCTTCCAGGCTTGGTTGCCAGCCATGCGCGAGACAGTTGACGATGTGCTCGAACAAACGCACGCTCTTATTGGCGCGACTCAATACGCATTCGTTGGCGCTCACGCGACCAGCTTCCTGTTTCGGCACATTCGCGTGAAGCCGTTCGATGTCTGCCGCCGTTGGCTCGCCCAGCGTTAACGCGAAGGTGGCGTCCCATTTTTTTGCGATGACTCGATCCGTGCGCTCATCCGGCTGCAACTCGTGGGAGAAAGCTACCAGCGTGCATACGCCCGCGGGCGTTTCGACACGGTACACTACGGTGCCGTAACCTTCCTGGTCGAGCTCAAAGAGTGGCCGGGTGAGGACCCAGCCCTCATTCGCGATCCGTCGCAGCAAGCTGCGCATGAAACTGATCCGGGTCTGGTGAAAGCTGCCCATGCGTCTCAAGCGCATCACCACGTCGGGCGGACGCAGTGGCAACGCACCATTACGGTGTTTCGACTCCGCATGTATCATCGCTGGTCGAGCACCCCCACTCCCTCCGTGCGGGCTAGCCGTGTGACGGTTCCGGGCGATCTACGCAAGATACCGGTGACCACGGACATTGTACGTCTAGGCGGGCGCGGCGAAGTGTTCGTCGAAGAAGCGCAGCCAGTTCCCACCCATGATTTTCCCGACCTCATCGGCCGCAAACCCGACTGCGCGAAGCCCATCTTCGAGGTTTCCGAAGTCACGGTTGTCCCGAAACCAATGCGGCATTTCAGGAAAGCCCGGTGCCGACGCCGAGCCTTCGCCGTAGTCGGCACGTTTGGTCCAGCGACCCGAGCGCATCCACTCCACCACCGAGTCGGGTTGGTCCTGGCAGAGATCGGAGCCGATGCCAAGCCGGTCGACCCCCATCAGTTCGACCGCGCGGGCGACCATTTCGCAGAAGCTTGTGAGCGTACAAGCGGATTTGTCCTTGAGGTGATGCGGGTACAGCGAGAGCCCCAACA
>JAOTYM010000004.1 GCA_029861845.1 Gammaproteobacteria bacterium
CATAACCGTCGGTAATGGTACGAACGACGGTCGTGAATTCATCAACGGTGAGTTCGCGATACGGGTAGGCACGGTGCAGCCGATTGTATAGTTCGGTTTCAGACCATTCCTCACAAGCGACAGCGGCGACGATTTGTTGCGCCAGCACGTCGAGCGGTTTCTGTGGAATCTTCAAATGGTCGAGTTCGCCACGACGAACTGCATCGAGCAGCGCCGCGCTCTCAACCAGTTCATCACGACTAAGCGGAAATAGTCTGCCTTTGGGCACGCGCGTCAACGAGTGCCCCGAACGCCCGACCCGCTGTATCAAAGTTGCGATAGATCTCGTCGACCCAAGCTGGCAAACAAGATCGACATCACCAATATCGATACCAAGCTCAAGCGAGGCCGTAGCCACCAGCGCCTGTAGCTCACCCAACCTCAAGCGCTGTTCAGCTGTAAATCGTTGTTCGCGAGCAAGGCTACCGTGATGCGACGTGATGTTCTGTTCGCCGATTCGCTCGCTTAAGTGCCGTGTGACACGCTCGGCCATTCGGCGTGTGTTAACGAATATAAGCGTCGTGCGATGTTCGGCGATCAGGCCTGCGAGGCGATCATAGACTTCTCCCCATACTTCCTGCGACATGACCGCCTCGAGCGGCGAGTGGGGGATTTCTATCGCCAGATCTCGCTCGCGCACATGGCCGATATCGATAATGTTGCACAATGGGTTGCCATCGTCGGTGGTTGCGTAGTTACCAACTAAGAAACGTGCGACCTCGTCGATCGGCCGCTGCGTCGCCGACAAACCTATTCGCACGAGTTCCGGGCCGGCCAGCGCCTCAAGCCGTTCTAGTGACAGCGCCAGGTGAGAACCGCGTTTGCTGCCCGCAATCGCATGGATTTCGTCGACAATGACGCTGCGGGTTGAGCGCAGAATGTTGCGTCCGCCCTCACTCGTTAACAGGATGTACAAGGACTCGGGGGTAGTAACAGTGATATGTGGCGGCCGTCGGCGCATTGCCGCGCGTACCGATGCCGGCGTATCGCCGGTGCGTACTAGGGTACGGATGTCGATGTCAGTGCCAGAAAGCGCCTTTAATTCTTCCCTGATAGCCGCCAACGGCTGTTCCAGGTTGCGCTGAATGTCATTACTCAATGCCTTGAGCGGTGACACATAGAGCACCTGAGTTTCATCGGGTAGCGGGCCGACTTCTGCCTGGCGTACAAGATCATCGATGGCGGACAGAAAGGCCGCCAAGGTCTTGCCAGAACCTGTCGGCGCCGCGACGAGCGTATGCTGCCGAGCTCGAATTGCTGGCCACGCACGGATTTGACAGTCGGTGGGTGCTGCGAATGTGTTGTTAAACCAACGCTCGACGGCGGGATGGAAATGTTCTAGCGGCATTTGGGCATAGTAAGCTACCGACCCGGACGCATGCAAAGCCCTCACCCACGGAGCGAATAGCCACTGGTGATATACTGGAAATCCCCACTGTAATCCGGGTTATCGATGTCTGAAAAAACTGAAGCGGTGACGCTGCGGGAGGTAGTTAGCGATCAAGATGTAGCAACCGCGCGACGACTATTTAGCGAGTACGCCGAGTGGCTGGGTATTGATTTAGGCTTTCAGTCGTTTGATGAAGAGCTCGCAAGTCTGCCCGCGCCCTATTGTCGACCTCTGGGTTTTATCCTGCTAGCCGAACATCGGAACGTTGTGGCAGGATGTATCGGCTTGCGACCCGTCGATCGGGACATTGGTGAGATTAAGCGATTATATGTTGTTCAGGCGCATCGCGGCCATGGAATCGGCAGGCGCATGATCGAAGCCACGATTACAGAGTCAAAGAAGATAGGCTATGCACGCCTGCGTTTGGATACCCTTCCGGCCATGAAAACGGCGCAGCGCCTGTATGAGGACTTGGGTTTTAAGTCGATAGCACCTTACTACCACAATCCTATCGAAGGTACTGAGTACTTAGAATTAACTTTAGATTGACCCACGATCAACCTCGCAGTCACGTAATGGAGGAATCTTTTGGAGGCACGCTTCCGCTCTACCGAGGACGTGTTTAACGATCACCTCGAGCTTGCCTATAGCGGTGATGTGGATACTGACGTCAGCCGTAATTTCGCTCATGATTGTGTATTGCTCACCAGTATTGGCGTATTTCGTGGCCACAAGGGTGTGCGTGAAGCGGCCGGTTTGTTGTTCGCAGAGTTACCGAATGCACGCTATGCGTATCGTACACGACTAGTGCATGACGAAATGGCGTTTTTGCAGTGGACCGCCATCGCCGATGGGGTTCGGGTCGACGATGGTGCGGATTCATTTCTCATTAGGGATGGGCTGATTCAAGTAATGACGTTTCACTACACCGTCATTCCAAATCCGTAAACGGCCTTGAGTTTGTGGAGAGTAAATTTTATGAATAAGCGTATCGAAACGAAGTTGGTCCACGGTGGCGAACCGAGGCCAAGAATAGCTGGATCGGTAAGTATACCAATATTTCAATCTTCTACATTTGAGTACGCCGGCGAGGAAGGTTATCACGACATCAGGTACATACGACTTAATAACACCCCTAACCACCTTGCGCTCCATGAAAAACTGGCGGGGTTAGAAAACGGCGAGGCCGCCCTGGTCACTGCTAGTGGTATGGCGGCGATCTCGACCGCGCTTTTGTCGCTTCTTTCGTGCGGCGATCATTTGCTGGTACAGGACTGTCTCTATGGGGGTACACACGACCTGATAACAAAAGACTTTCCCGCTTTCGGAATAGAAGTGGATTTCGTCGACGGTAATGACCCCGGCAGTTGGCGAAAAAGACTAAAGCCGAATACCAAAGCATTCTATGTTGAGACAATATCTAATCCCCTGCTGCAGGTTACGGACTTGAAAGCAGTTGTTGGTTTCGCAAAGGAGCACAACCTCGTTTCACTGGTAGACAATACTTTCGCTAGCCCTATGAACTTCCGGCCGCCTGAGTGGGGTTTCGATCTCTCCTTGCACAGTTGTACGAAATACCTGAATGGGCACAATGATATTGTCGCTGGAGGCGTCATCGGCCGAGCCCATTTGATCGAAAAAATTAAACATAGGCTTGATCATATGGGCGGTACCCTCGATCCGCATACCTGTTACCTGCTTCATCGCGGTATCAAGACCTTGGCGGTAAGAATGAAGCATCAAAATGAGAGTGCGCTTGCTATCGCGAATTTTCTGCAGGCAAGTTCAACCGTTAAGAGGGTCAACTATCCGGGTCTTGCCAGCCATCCTCAGCACGGACGTGCGCAAGAATTATTTGATGGTTTCAGTGGTATGTTGAGTTTCGAGCTAGAGGGTGATGTGACGGATGCGGATCGTTTTATGCGGCGCACAACACTACCCATTGTCGCCCCGAGCTTGGGCGGGGTAGAGACTCTGATTACGCGCCCGGCTACCACCTCACACGCCGGCCTATCGGCCGACGAACGACGACAGCTGGGGATCTCCGATAACCTGATTCGAGTGTCCGTAGGTATAGAAAATACCGAAGACCTTATTGAAGATCTTGAACGCGCCATGCGCTAGCCGGCGTTTAGTGGCCAAGGAATGCGGGCTATGCGTCCATGTCAGGGATAAGTTTGCTTCTCAACCTCTCGATGTGATCCTTCAACTGCAGTTTGCGCTTCTTTAGGCGTCTCAGTTGTAGTTGATCCACGTATACATCTTGTGACAGTCGTGTGATCACATCGTGAAGGTCGCGATGCTCGATCTGTAGTTCCTTGATCGTTGCTTCCAGTGCTTTGGTGTCGTCGTACACCATAACTGAGGCCTGAGCTACGCAGCTTACAGTATCATAGTCCCATCATTGGCTAGCGTCGAACCGAGCGGTCTGACCACCGATCAGTACTACGCCAGCGGGTTGAAGCCAAAAGAATCGCAGAATACGAGCCGGGCCGATAGAGCAAGCGGTGCACATCGTGTGAACGAAATGAGTCGGCCGCAAGGCCTTGCCCGTGTGCCGGACCTTGCCTAATGCCGTACGCATAACAAACACGATTGTGGTATAATCCGCGCCTTTTACGGCTCTTGCCGTGATCAGGGGTTGTGTCCGACTGATCATAGGGAATATCCGCTACTGATGGCCCGTTTCGTAGTTGCAAAGGAGACATCTATGAGTAGAGTATTAGAGGGTACGCCGCCCTATGTCCGCGGGACCTTCCAGCAGACGTGCGGGTTTTGCGGGTGCGTGTTTAGCGTCAGAGTGCCTGGACGCATCGGTTACGAAGGCCCAGAAAACTATTATTGCCCGGAGTGTCATAAGAAGTTCCCGGTGAAGGCATCGGGCTCGCCGGGGGTTACGCTTATTTCCAAGCGGTGTGATGGCCGAAAGGCGAATTGTCCGAATCTCTAAAGGTTCGAAATCTGCTACCGATTTGTACTAAAGCCCGGCATCTGCCGGGCTTTCTGATTCAGCCAGTAAGAACGCCATGATTCAAGTTACACGCAGCTTAGCGATCGATGAGAGTGAAATTCGGTTGCGATTTGTCCGTGCTTCGGGTCCAGGTGGACAGAAAGTAAACAAAGTGGCGACAGCAGTTCAACTACGTTTTGACGTCGCCAAATCGCCCGCGCTGCCCGATGGTGTTCGTCAGCGACTAATAAAATTGGCGGGCAGGCGGATCACCGGCGCCGGTATCCTCGTCATAGATGCTCGACGATTTCGGACGCAGGAACGAAATCGCCAAGACGCGATCGATCGTCTAGTTGCCCTAATACGTCGGGCTATGCATCGGCCCAAAGCTCGCCGCAAGACGAGACCGTCAAAGGCCGCCAAGGCGCGGCGACTCACTGACAAACGTCAACGAGGCGAGGCCAAACAGTTGCGGCGAGCTGTTTCTGACGCAGACGCGTGAAACCTGGCACTATCAAGGGGATAGAAGGCGACCGGTGGGCCATTTTCATACTAAAATAGCTGTAGGCACCGCCCTGACGAGATCAAGGAGCCTATACGGTGGAGAAAAAATCAGCTCCACGGAAGAAAGCGGGTAGCAAGCCCGATCGCGCCAAGCTCGACCGGCTGGTAGCTGAAGTAACGAAAGAGCGTACGGCGCGCGAACAGCGTTATCGCGAGCAAGCGCTGAAGATCTACCCTTGGGTGTGCACCCGATGTGGCCGGCAGTTCGATCGCGCTAACCTATTCGAGCTTACGGTGCACCACAAAGACCACGACCACGACAACAACCCTGCCGATGGCAGTAATTGGGAACTGCTATGCCGTTACTGCCACGATAACGAGCACTCTCGCTATATTGATGAGCTTGCTGCTGATGGCCGTGTGATCACGCAAGACGGAGACGGGACGGCTACCCATAAGCCTTTTGCTGATCTTAAGAAGATGTTAAAGGCAGATGAGAAGTGATCGATGAACTGATAGGTTTTGTGTCATCAGTACATAGCGTTGACGATCAGTTCACGGGTGGGCCCGCGGTCTATTAGTTCTTGCCACAACGCATCGAGCTTCTTTTCAAACACGCTGTGAGAATCGGCCCGCACCAGCAGCCAGTCACCGCGCAACAGTTCCCCTGCGAGCTGGCCTGGGGCCCAGCCGGCGTGACCGAAAAACATACGCAACTCGTTTGTCTTCTTGCGTTGATTGAGCGCGCTCTCGAGGGCGTTTCGATCGGCGCTGTAATAGACATCCGCCATCACGTGCGACGATGCCTGCGGCGGCTCGCTGCTGCGAAGCAAGAAAACCAGCGTATTCAACCCCACGGGACCGCCAAAGAATACAGTATGTGTTCCATTCTTGGCGCCCTTCAGGTCGGGCAGCGCGTGCGACAACAGCATCTCGGTGGGACGGTTGATAATAACGCCCAACGTCCCTTTGTCGTTGTGTTCCAGTAGCAATACCACCGTACGCTGGAAACGCGGATCACGCATCGTCGGATTGGCCACTAGAAATACACCCTTGTCTGGGGCAACGATTTGATCGGGTCCCGTATCTCGGTCCTTAGTGATCGCCAACAGGTTCGTGTCGGCATTAAGACTAGTCCAAGGCACCAGCACCACGAGCAACGCCACAACAATATTCAAGTCACGCCAAGCCATCTACCGCCCCCAGCATGTTCCGCTAGCATAATCCCGTGTTATCACATTATCTGCAACCGCGGTAGGCTGCGGAACCTGTAAGTGCTTGATCGGTCAGACCAATAATGCCACCTAGGGGGAGGACTTGAGTATTGCCATATAAACAGAAATTACTGATGGGCTTGTTGGTGGTGGCGGTCTTCGGGTTGGCGCTGACCATGGTATTTGTACCCCGGGTCAAGGCCTTTGACATCAGTGGTGCCCCGGCGGCACCCAATTTTACCCATCACAAGCCCAACGAGTGGATTAATTCAGCCCCACTGACCCTCACAGATCTCCGAGGTCAGGTCGTACTCTTGGACTTTTGGACCTTCGATTGCTGGAACTGTTACCGCTCCTTTCCGTGGCTAAAGTCTGTGGAAAAGCGGTTTGCGGATCAAGCGTTCACGGTCATCGGGGTACATACCCCCGAATTCGAACATGAGCGCGTGCGCGCAAACATTGTCAAAAAGGTTAAGAAATTCGAGCTCGATCACCCAGTTATGATTGACAACGATTTTTCCTATTGGCGGGCCATGAATAATCGCTACTGGCCGACGTTTTATTTGATCGACAAACAGGGGCGAGTACGCGCCGCCTATATCGGCGAAACTCACAAAGACGATAAGCGGGCCAAAGCGATCGAGAATCGTATTATCGATCTGTTGGCGGAAGAATTTTCATGATGTCTGGGTGCTCAATTGCTCCCGGCATAATGAGGCTCAGTTAGATTGTCAGTGTGGCGGCGCTGTTTTTTCTTGCCTGACGGTTGTATCCAATTGTTACTGACTGTTTCGAATCTTCACGGGGGGTTTCTGAATTACCCAGAACCTACGCGGCATGGTCGATGAATGTTGTGTATCGACGAGAACGGCCCCGTGTGCAAGCAAACCAAGCAATCCCGCGGTATTTGTTCTTGAATATTGAACCTATTAAATTCAATAGCTTGTAACGATACCCGGCCAGAATAAACGGCTATGGCGCGGCTACGCGTTACGGTGCGACGATTTGCCAACGCACGGGACGATTGGCATGGCGCTTGCTGAGCATGGCGCGTGCCTCGCTATCGGCTGGGGCAACACTTTAAGGTCGGGTGGTAGTTAACCCACACTGCATAATCTTTCTAGGAGGACACAACTATGTCTGATTCCAATCAGGAAGCATCGGCGGTCAAGGGCAGCAAAGCTTGGATGTTTCTCGTCGCTGCTTTCGCAATCCTGCTGGTGGCCGGATTCTTGACCGCCTAATTTTTGGTCTCGGCTGCGCGGGCCGAGGCATGATCAACAGAAAGGCGTGGCCTTTGGCCGCGCCTTTCTGTTGTAATCCACGACAAACGGACGTAGGTTGAAGGTTATTTAACACGCCCCTTGAGTAAATGTTGTGCGCTGGTCGCGTTATTTGCACGTGTTTTTCGACTGTGACTCGACGCTGACGACCGTCGAGGGAATCGATGTTTTGGCAACGAACGCCGGTCTAGGTGAGCGCGTTAAGGAGCTCACGCAGGCGGCGATGGATGGGCTTATCGATCTCGATGAGATCTATGGCGAGCGTCTGCAAGCGATCAACGCAACCCGTGGCGAGATAAGGGCACTTCGAGAGGTGTACAAGCGCCATGCGGTGGAGGATGCGGCTGCCGTGGTCAGTATGCTCATGAAACTTGGGCATCAGGTCTATATCATTAGCGGCGGCCTTTATGAACCGGTAAGGGAATTTGGCGTGTCTCTCGGTGTGCCGGTGGCACACATTCGGGCAGTGGGCGTCGACTATGATAAGTTGGCCGGCGAGTGGTGGCGTAGACGAGAAACCGGTATCGACCACAAAGACGACCGTTACCTTGATTATCGCAAAGGATCTCTGGCCGTCAGCGATGGTAAGGCCGATATAATAGGACAACTGCTTAGTGGCTGTTCTGGCCGTAGCCTGCTCGTTGGCGATGGCACCAGCGATTTGCGAGCCGCTCGTGCCGTCGACCTGTTTCTCGGGTATGGCGGGGTTGTGGTTCGCGCTGCTGTCGAGCGCGACGCGCCGGTTTTTATGCGTTGCCCCAGCCTGGCACCGGTGCTGGTATTGGCGGCGGGACCGGCGATGCTTTGCAAGCACGATCACGCCAACCCTGAATTGGTGCGCAAGGCGGTCGAGCTCGTGACGTCTGGAGCGCTTGAATTTCGGGATGAACCGTTGCGAACCAAGTTTGAACGCGCATGGGCGGCTAACCATGGTCCCTAGATGAATGATCCGGTAACATAAACTTTAGGTTGACCGAACATCAATGTTTCGAGTTCTGATAGCAGACAAGTTGGGAAAGGCAGGGTTGGATAGGATTCAATCCGCGCAAGATGTACGGGCTGATGTCAGGACCGGGCAGAGTAAGGCCGAGCTGCTTAAGATTATCGGCGATTACGATGCCATCATCGTTCGTAGTGCCACCAAACTGGACGCCGATTTGCTAGCAGCGGCTAAGCAGTTAAAAGTGGTCGGTCGGGCCGGTGTCGGTGTCGACAATGTCGACGTTAGAGCGGCCACCGCTCGCGGTGTGATAGTGATGAACACCCCAGAGGCCAACGCTATTGCGGCGGCAGAACAGGCTATGGCGCTAATGCTCGCCGCCAGTCGCTATACGGTTCAGTCACATTCACTGGTGAAAGAAGGCAAGTGGGATCGATCAGCGTTTACAGGGATTCAACTCTATCGGAAGAAGCTCGGACTTATTGGGTTCGGCCGCATAGCGCGGTTGGTGGCCACACGGGCGCAAGCGTTCGGCATGGAAGTGGTTGCCTTCGATCCTTATGTGTCGGAAGAGGTAGGTCAAGAAGTCGGGGTTACGCTTGTCGATCTCAACGAACTGTTCGAGCAGGCCGATTATATTTCACTGCACGCCAGTCAATCCCCGGAAACGGAACGGATTATCAACGCCGACACCCTCAGTCGAGCAAAGGACGGGGTGATACTCGTTAACTCAGCCCGGGGTGCGCTGGTCGATGAGGCGGCATTGGCCGGGGCTCTCAAAAGCGGCAAGGTGCGCGCCGTCGGTACCGATGTCTACTCGAAGGAGCCGCCGACGCCTGACAATCCGCTCATCGGGCTGCCCAATGTTGTGCACACGCCGCATATTGGTGCGAGCACGGTAGAGGCACAACGCGACGTGTCGATAAAAATCGTCGATCAAGTGCTAGATGCGTTGCGCGGCGATGACTTTCGTAACAGCATCAACGTGCCGTTTCAGGTAGGCCCGGATTACGCCACGGTGCTGCCGTATATGACGCTGGCAGAGAAGATTGGTGCGTTGCATTTTCACATGGCACCGGCACCGATTCGCCGAGTCGAGGTGGAGCTGCGTGGCGAGGCGATCGAGGACATGACACGACCGGTGGCAGCCGCGCTGCTGAAAGGGCTGCTCGAAAGTTTCCTCGCCGATGTAGTCAACTACGTCAATGCACCGGTGCTGGCTGAGGAACACGGTATTGCCATCTCGCAGTCCAAGGGGCTTAGTGCGGCGGATTATGCTAACGTCATTTCTTGCCGGGCGCACTGGAACGACGGCAATCGTGTCATAGCCGGCGTGTTGTTTGGTGGTCGACAGCCGCGCATCGTGCAGGTCAGTCACCACCATCTGGATGCCGATCCTACGGGACCGCTGCTCATTATGTTAAATAAGGATGTGCCCGGTGTGATCGGGCAGGTGGGTACGATTCTTGGTGCCTACGAAGTAAACATCGGTGAGTGGCGCATGGGTCGTAACAGACCCGGTGAAGAGGCGTTATCTTTTATCAATCTCGACAGCGAGCCGCCGGCGGCGGCGCTGGATGCGCTTAACAAAGTTCCGGCCATCACCAAGCTTAAGTTCTTGCATCTTTAGATTATCGGCCCTGCTGGGTCTGGGTCACGCCGCCGCACCAGCGACGCTGGCACCATAGGCGAGTACCGGTGCGAGCCAGCGTTCGACGTCCGCGACCGGCATTGCCTTGCGTCTGGCGTAGTCTTCGACCTGGTCGCGGCCGATCTTGCTGACGCCGAAGTAGCGACTCTCGGGATGGGAGAAATAGAGTCCACTCACCGATGATGCCGGGGTCATGGCGAAGCTTTCGGTTAGCTGGATGCCCGCGGTTTCCTCGGCGTCGAGCAAATCAAACAACGTACGTTTTTCGGTGTGGTCGGGGCAGGCGGGATAACCGGGTGCGGGGCGAATGCCGGTGTACTGTTCGCGGATCAACGCATCGTTATCAAGATCCTCGCCCGCCGCGTAGCCCCAGAACTCCTTGCGCACGCGTTCATGCAGTCGCTCGGCAAACGCCTCCGCCAGGCGATCCGCAAGCGCCTTGACCATGATGGCACTATAGTCGTCATGATTCGATTCAAACTCGGTGACCAGCGCCTCGAGTCCAGCGCCGGTGGTGACCGCAAAGCCACCAAGGTAATCGCCAACAACGGCATCGCGCGGCGCGATAAAGTCCGCCAGTGCTAGATTCGCGCGACCGCGATCGCGCACCATCTGTTGGCGTAGGGTATGAAAGGTAGTTAGCACCTTAGATCTTTCGTTATCGGCGTAGACTTCGATGTCGTCGTCGCCGACGCGATTGGCTGGCCAGAAACCGATCACTGCGTGCGCCTTCAGCCGTTGCTCGTCGATGATCCTCGACAGCAACTGCTTGGCGTCCGCCAGTAAGCCACGCGCGGCCTCGCCGACGACCTCGTCATCGAGGATACGCGGATAAACACCCGCCAAGTCCCAGGTACGGAAGAATGGCGTCCAATCGATGTAACGCGAAAGTTCCGCCAGATCGTAGTTATCGAAGGTCTTTAGGCCGAGAAACGTGGGTTCCTGAGGTCTGTAGTCTCGCCAGTCGATAGGGCACTTATTGGCGCGTGCCCTCGCCAGGGTCTCACGACGAGCTTGCCGCTGCTCGGCCGCACGTCGCGTGCGAATGGCTTCGTACTCCGCCCGAGTTGTGGTGGTGAATTCCTGTCGTTTCGAGCCAACGAGATTGCTGACAACCCCCACCGCACGCGACGCATCGGCGACGTAGATCGTGGAACCGCGATAGTTGGGCGAAATCTTGACGGCGGTATGCACGCGACTCGTCGTCGCACCGCCGATCAGTAACGGCAGCTCGAATCCCTCGCGCTCCATCTCGCTAGCCACATGGCACATTTCATCGAGACTGGGTGTGATGAGCCCGGAAACACCAATGATATCCGCACCTTCGGTGCGTGCCGTTTCCAGGATCCTAGCGCTCGGCACCATGACGCCCAAGTCGATAACCTCGTAGTTGTTACAACGAAGCACGACCCCAACGATGTTTTTGCCGATATCGTGCACATCTCCTTTGGCTGTCGCCAGCACCACCTTGCCGGCGGACCGCCTGCGCAGCGCATCGGTTTCCTCAGCTTCCATGAAGGGCTGAAGATGCGCCACTGCCTTTTTCATGACGCGCGCGCTCTTTACGACCTGGGGTAGAAACATCTTGCCAGAACCAAATAGATCGCCCACCATGTTCATGCCGTCCATGAGCGGTCCTTCGATGACCTCCAGCGGACGGCTGGCGGCCAGACGTGCCTCCTCGGTATCGTCGATGATGTAACCGTCGATACCGTGTACCAGCGCGTACACCAGACGGGCGTGTACGTCAGCTTCACGCCAGCTCAAATCTTCTGTTTTCTTCTTGGTCTCACCCCTAACAGTTCGCGCGACTTCGAGCAGACGATCGGTGGCATCAGGGCGCCGGTTAAAGAGTACATCCTCGATGCGATCGCGCACATCGTGCGGGATATCTTCGTACACTGGCAGCTGACCCGCATTGACGATTGCCATGTCCAGGCCGGCCTTAATGGCATGGTACAAGAAGGCTGCGTGCATGGCCTCGCGCACCGGATTGTTGCCCCGGAAGGAGAATGAAATATTCGACACACCCCCCGACACCTTTACGTGCGGCAAGTTTCGTTTAATAAGCCGGGTGGCCTCGATAAAGGCACGCGCATAGTCGTTGTGTTCCTCGATACCGGTGGCGACGGCGAAGATGTTTGGATCAAATACGATGTCCTCAGCCGCAAAGCCTACCTGCTCGGTCAGAATCTGGTAGCAGCGTTTACAAATCTCATACTTGCGCTCGACGGTATCCGCCTGCCCTTGTTCGTCAAAGGCCATCACCACTACGCCAGCACCGTAACGCTTAATAAGTGTCGCCTGCTCGATAAAGGCGTGCTCACCTTGCTTGAGGCTGATGGAGTTGACAAAAGCCTTGCCCTGAACACACTTGAGCCCGGCCTCGATCACCGACCATTTCGACGAGTCGATCATTACCGGCACCCGGCTGATATCAGGTTCGGCCGCAATAAGGTTTAGGAAACGGCGCATGGCCGCTTCGGAATCGAGCATCCCTTCGTCCATATTGATGTCGATAATCTGGGCCCCGTTTTCCACCTGTCCGCGGGCGACACCGACGGCGGTCTCATAATCGTCGTCCAGGATCAGCTTGGCGAACTTAGCCGAGCCGGTGACATTGGTACGCTCGCCCACGTTTACGAACCCACTGTCGGGCCCGATAGTAACTGCTTCGAGCCCTGACAGGCGGCAACGTGCCGGCAACTCGGGAAGTTTGCGGGCTGGGTGTGCCGACACAGCGTCGGCAAGGGCGTGGATGTGTGCCGGCGTCGTGCCACAACAGCCCCCGACGACGTTGAGCAGGCCAGACTGGGCGAATTCGCCAAGCAACGTTGCCATATATTCCGGGGTGTCGTCGTAACCGCCGAACTCGTTAGGCAGGCCGGCATTCGGATGACAGCTGACGTGGGTGTCGGCTACCCGAGATAGTTCGTCGATGTACGGCCTAAGTTCTTTGGCACCCAGCGCACAGTTAAGACCAACCACAAGCGGCTTCGCATGTCGCACCGAATTCCAAAATGCCTCCGGCGTTTGGCCCGACAGTGTGCGCCCGCTCAAGTCGGTGATGGTGGCAGAGATCATGACCGGCAAGCGCTTGTTCTGCGCCGCAAAGTATTCGTCGATCGCAAATAACGCGGCCTTGGCGTTCAGCGTGTCGAATACCGTCTCCACCAGAATGATGTCCGCCCCACCATCTACTAACCCGCGCAGCGCCTCGCTATAGACCTGGCGAAGTTCGTCAAAGGTGACGTTGCGAAAACCGGGATCATTGACGTCCGGTGACAACGAGGCGGTGCGATTGGTGGGGCCAAGCACCCCGGCAACCCAACGCGGTTTGTCTGGGGTAAGGGCGGTGGCTGCATCAGTCGCCTCGCGCGCAATCCGTGCGCCCTCACGGTTGAGTTCGTACACCAGTGATTCCAGGCCGTAATCAGTCTGTGAGATCGAGGTTGAGTTGAAGGTGTTGGTCTCGACGATATCGGCGCCGGCCTCTAGAAACCTATCATGAATCGTGCGGATGACATCGGGTCGTGTAATCGACAACAGGTCGTTATTGCCTCTAAGGTCGCGCGAGTGGTTGGCGAAGCGCTCACCTCGGAAGCCGGATTCTGTGAGCGCGAACCCTTGGATCATAGTACCCATGGCGCCGTCGAATAACAGGATACGGTCGCCAAGTGCATCCTCAAGCCTGCGTATTCGTTGCGCTGCCTGGTTCATGATTATTCTTTAGTGGCGAGGTGGTAGTCGTTTGGCGTCGGCAGTGCCGGTCTTATGCCTAGGATGTGGCAGATGGCTTGCGTCAGCGCCGCCCGATTCAACGTATAGAAATGAAATTCGTTCACGCCTTGCTCTTTGAGTCGCATGCATTGTTCGGCCGCCACCGTAGCCGCCACCAATTGACGAGTCTCAGGATCGCCGTCTAGGCCTTCAAACAGACGGGCAAGCCAATTGGGGACGCTGGCACCACAGACTCTTGCGAACTGTTTGAGCCTGGCAAAGTTCGTGACCGGCAAGATCCCGGGTACGATGGGCACACCAATACCGGCGGCACGTGCCCGCTCGACGAATCGCAAGTAGATCTCTACATCGAAAAAAAACTGCGTGATGGCGCGACTAGCGCCGGCGTCGATCTTGCGCTTGAGATTATCCAAATCGGCCTCGGCGGAATGCGCATCTGGGTGCACCTCAGGGAAGGCCGCAACACTGATCTCGAAGTCACCAATTTGGCGTACGCCCGCCACCAACGCCGCGGCATTAGCGTAGCCATCGGGATGTGGCTGAAAACGTTGCTGCTGTTCAGGTGGATCGCCGCGCAATGCAACGATATGGCGTACACCGATCGCTTGGTAATTGCGCACGACCGCATCGACTTCCGTCCGCGAGGCAGCAACGCATGTCAGGTGTGCAGCCGGCGTAAGGTTCGTCTCATTCAGGATCCTCTTCACCGTTATATGGGTGCGCTCGCGCGTGCTGCCACCCGCTCCGTAGGTCACTGAGACGAAACGCGGCAACAACGGCGCCAGGCGCTCGATTGATTGCCACAGCACTTGTTCCATCTTTGTGGTGTGTGGCGGGAAGAATTCGAAGGAGATCGCGATCGCAGGCCTGATGGGAGTGACCGCACTGCTGGCGTCACCATTACCGGGCTTTGCGCCCTCATTCGCAGTAGCAATACGCATGCTAGGCCACCTCCAAACTGCGGTGGGTCGGGGCATGCTGGTGTTGTGTGCTTGTCCAAAGAGAAACCGTTAGCTTCTCTTTGTCGCGCTTGCCAGCGACCTTCAGATGCCGAACGTCGGTATTGACGAGACCGGCGCTGTCACACCAGCCGATCACTTCCGTGTCTGCGAATCCAAGTCGTCGATGAGAGTAGTCCGTTCTCAGGAACTCCAATGCATGGGGCGCAAAGTCGGCGATAAAAAGACGTCCGCCTGGGCGCAGGGTGCGGGCCGCCTCCGCCACCGCTGCGCCAGGATCGTCAAGAAAATGCAGTACATGGTGAATGGTGACCACGTCCATCGACCCCGTGGCCACGGAAAGATTGTAGATATCACCGTGACGCACCTGGCAATGCTGGAGGTGGGCACCTTCCAGATTGGCACGAGCCACGGCGAGCATCTCGCGGCTGAGATCAATGCCGAGCCCACGATTAGTTTTGGTAGCAAATACCTGGAGAATGCGCCCTGTTCCCGTGCCGAGATCGAGCAGATCTTCTACCGTATCATCGCCCAGTGCTTTTAACATGGCTCGTTCGACCTCGGATTCCGCGACGTATAGCGAACGAATGCGATCCCATTTGGCGGCATTCTCGCGAAAATACGTGGCTGCCGCCTCGGCGCGAATTGCTCTCACCGTTTCGAGCCGCCGAAGGTCTCGCTCGATCTCCAGATCGGCTCCAGGGATGAGTTCGACCAGCGCCCGGGCGAGGGGCGCACCCGCCCCCCGCTGCGTGAGCCGATAGAAGACCCAAGTGCCTTCAGGAATGCGCTCTAGCAGTCTCGCTTCGCACAACAGTTTCAAGTGCCGACTGACCCGTGGTTGACTTTGACCCAGGATCTGCGTGAGCTCGGAGACGGTGAGCTCGTTTCGAGCCAGAATCGCCAGCAGTCGTAGACGTGTGCGTTCGCCGGCGGCACGGAGACCAGTTAGCAATGTGTCCATGCATTTTCCCCTTGAAGCCTGCTGCCGTAGTTGATAAATATATAAAGATATCTTTATATATGAACGATGGGCCGATGTCAAGCCAACGCCAGTGCCGCACCGGTAAAATCGCGTCCTGGTCCCCAAAAAAGCGACGACAAACATGATTACAATTAGGCGTGCTGGCGAACGTGGTCGCAGTCAGCTTGATTGGCTGCATAGCCGCCACACGTTCTCATTTTCGAACTACTACGACCCCGATCACATGGGCTATTCGGTGCTCAGAGTTATTAATGAAGACCGCATAGCGCCGGCGGCTGGGTTTGGCAGTCATTCTCATCGCGACATGGAGATTATCAGCTATGTGCTCGACGGTGGGCTGGAGCACAAGGATAGCCTAGGCAATGGTTCGGTCATCCGACCGGGCGAGGTCCAGCGCATGAGCGCCGGGACCGGTATCACCCATAGCGAGTACAATGCGTCCAAGCTAGAACCAGCGCATTTTCTACAGATATGGATACTGCCAGCCGTAACGGGGATTGCACCGAGTTACGAACAGCGGCGATTCGACGACAGCAACGACAGCGGCCGATGGCGACTATTAGTTTCCCCCGATGGCCGTGAGGGATCGCTGACGTTGAACCAGAACGCGCTTATGTATATGGCGAGGTTGAAACGGGGAGAAGCGAGGCATCACGCGCTTGCGGCAGATCGACAGACCTTGCTACACGTCGCCCGCGGGGAAGCCGTTCTCAGTGGACACAGGATTGTGGCCGGTGATAGCGCAATGATTAACGACGAACAAGCAATTAACTTGTCTACTGACGAATCAACAGAAGTACTGATGTTTGACCTTCCCTAGATAAACAAGAATAGTGAAAGCGCTAACTTCGTCACACGGATAACGGGTGCATTTACCGGACTACAAAAACGGAAGTATTGTTAATCTAGTAAGCTCGATTCAGGTCGCGTTGGGCGGCGGCCAGCCAAGTTATGGCACCTTGTCGCAGCTGACGTTATCGAAGCCCAATACTGCCGGTAGCGTCGTGCTTATTGTCATCGACGGCCTTGGTCATGCTTACTTAAGACAGCGTGGTCGAGGTATCCTTCATGGATACCTGGTAGATCGTATAACGTCGGTATTTCCATCGACCACGGCGTCCGCTATTACCAGTTTTTTTACTGGCACGGCGCCACAACAACACGCCCTTACTGGTTGGTTCACCTATTTTAAGGAACTCGGTGCGGTTGCGGCGCCACTACCGTTTAGGCGCCGCTCGAGCAAGATATCGCTAACGGACGCCGGTGTCGATGCCCGTAAGTTATTCGATCAGCCGTCTATGTTCGAACGTATCGACACGCCTTCTCATATCGTATTACCTGCTGATATCGTCGAATCTGAATACACAACCGCCCATAGTGGATCGGCCGAAAGATGGGCTTATACCTCGCTAGAGTGGTGTTTTCGGGTCATTGAGAAGATTATCCGTTGCGGTAGTTCACGCCAATATATCTACGCCTACTGGCCAGAATTTGACACCTTGGCACACAAGTACGGAACGCAGAGCAAGGAGGTAACAGAACATTTCGACCAACTGGATACGGCATTTGCCTGTTTCCTTGATCGTATTGAGGGTAGTGGTACAACTGTAGTTGTGACCGCTGACCACGGCTTCATCGACACTGGGCCAGACAGACTAGTTGAACTAGAGTCACATCCAGAGCTGGCGAGCACGCTCGCATTGCCGTTATGTGGCGAACCGCGTGTTGCGTTCTGCTATGTGCATCCTGAACGACACCAGCGGTTCAAAGAATACGTCGAAGACCGACTTGGTTATTGTGCTGAGATCTATCGAAGTGAGCAATTGGTGGAACAGGGTTTCTTCGGGCTTGGCAAGCCTAATCCACGACTACTGGATAGGATTGGACACTATGCGTTAGTAATGAAGGACCGCTATGTCATCAAGGATTGGATTGTCGGCGAACGCCGTTACGAGCACATCGGTGTCCATGGCGGTGTCAGCGAAGAGGAGATGTATGTTCCTCTTATCGTTGTCCAGACCTAGTGTCGATCGCATGCGAGACTAGTCAGCGTGAGTGACGACAAAAACTTAAGTAAAGAATGGTGGGATAACCATTACACCGATGGTCACATACCCTGGGATAGGCAAGGTGTAAGTCCGGCGCTGTATCACTGGCTCGAGGCAGGTACGCTGACTCCTGGACGCATTCTGTTACCTGGCTGTGGGCGTGGCCACGAAGTAGTAGTGTTAACACGTTATGGTTTCGATGTCACCGCCGTGGATGTCGCGCCGACGGCGATTGCCTTTCTGCGGCAGCGTCTACGCGAGCAGCGATTGCACGCGGACGTTCGACAGGTCGACTTGTTGGCGTGGGAAGCTGATGGCACCTACGATGCGATCTATGATCAAACCAGTTTGTGTGCGATGGTACCGTCGCAGTGGCGGGACTACGAGCGGCGCTTGCACCGCTGGCTTCACTCGGATGGCCGGCTATTCATACTCTTTATGCAAACGGAGCGACCGGGCGGTCCGCCATTTCACTGCGATTTGTCGGAAATGCGACGGTTGTTTTCGCAAGTTCGTTGGCGCTGGTCAGACGAACCGCCTTTGGAAGTTCCTCATTCAGTGGGATTCGTAGAGCAGGGTTGTGTGTTAGGTCGAAAGAATTGAAATCAGGGGCTCGAGCCGTCCAAGAACGATGCGGGCCAAGACAGCACATCTTTTCGTTCGGTGAAACTGACTACCTTATTGTCTATCACTACTGGCCCGGCAACGAGCTCATTTATTTCTTTGTGATGCCATAATCGTTTTCCGGTTGTAGCATTATAAGCGGCAAGTTCTGCTTGGTTGGTACCAACCAAAACGACGTCATTTGTGATATGCGGCAAGTAATGTAGTCGACCGTTAAGCTGTTGCTCCCATATGAGGTGACCGTCGCTCAGGGCTCTTGCTTGAACGCGGCCGTCGAAGGTCCCAAAATAGAGCCGTCCGTCAGATATTGCGGGTGGGAAACTGGGTGTTTCACCCTTAACACGCCAACGAATCTCGCCGTTACGCGCATTAACCATCAGCACTTCGCCGCTGAATAATGTGGCGACAACCCCGCCACCAGGCACGGCTACCGGTCGATACACCAACTCCTGCACTAGCACCTTTTTCCACAGCTGATCACCCGTTTTTGCGTCAATCGCTCTAAGCACGCCCTCCTTGCCACCCACCACCAGCCGACCTTGGAAAATCGCCGGTGTGTAGATCCAACCGCCATAGTCGCGACGCCAGACCACGTGACCGGTGTCGATAGAAACCGCCCGCACCGAGCCATCAATCCCACCTATGTAGGCAATGTTGTTGGCAGTCGCTGGTGGAAACAACGTACTCTTGGACATAATGCGCCATAGACTGCGACCCGTGGCGGGATCAAGCGCGTGCAGACCGGTTGTACTACCAACTAGTATTGCCGTGGGGGTGGCTACCGGTTCTAAAGTGTTTAATCCAGCGAGCACATGCCAAACCGGCTTTAGAGTGAACCGCTGAAACCGGCTGACACCGTGGCCCGATAGGTACACTGCATCGTCGACGATCGCGGGATTAGTAGGGTAAATGAACGACCCGGTGTCAGCCCTGGCCGTACACCATGCCAAGAAGAAACAACATGCGATCTGGACGCTTGCTTTCATTTTCCTGCCCACTCTGGTTTAGAGCGTCATCGTCACATTGTAGTTTCTCACGGTGTCCCGCGGCGAATTCTCAACCGATGTATCGTAATGACAATTCCGGGATTAAGATATCCAACCATCCACGCTATGAAGATCACCGCACAAGATCTATATAACTACACGAAATGCGCCCATCGTGTCTACCTGGACGCACATGGCGACCGCACCGAAAGGAGCGAGGCTAGTGCCTTTGTCGAGCTCCTTTGGGAGATGGGCCTGCAGAATGAACGCGCGTATATGGAAGCCATGCCCAACCGCGCCTATGTCGATCTTCAGTCTATGGACATAGATGCGGCGTGCAGGCATTCGGTCGAGTTGATGGCGGCTGGCACCGACATAATCTTCCAGGGTGGAATCAAGGCAAATAATTGGGTTGGTCGGCCCGACCTTCTAGTTAAGCACGCGGACCACAGTTCGCAACTCGGCGAGTTCTATTACGAGCCCATTGATATTAAGGCAGGCAAGGGTTGGGAGGAACATAGCCGCGACCGTCGCCGATTCAAATCGCACTATGCGTTTCAGGTCATGTTCTATCGCGAAATTCTGAAGCGAATACAGGGTTATGTGCCACTGACCGCACGCATAATTAATATCAACAAAGAGATAGAGGAATTCGATCCTCAGGAGTTCTCGCTATCGTTCCAAACCGCCCTGCGAGAGGTAGAAGAGTTAATCTCGGGCCGTGAAACTTCAGAGCCGGTTCTTGGCAGCGGGTGCCACCAATGCCATTGGTATGCCAAGTGTCGGCGTTGGGTTGAAGGTACGCGCGACCCAAGCGGTCTGTATTTTGTCGGTAAGGTGAAGTTTGACCTTAAGAAGGTCGGACTGGCCAATATCTACGATATCGCGGAGATGGATGTTGACGACTATGTCCGCGGGCCAAAGAAGATCGCAGGTATGGGTCAGGCTAGTCTTGTGCGCATGAAAGAACGCGCACGTGTCATGTTGCGGGGCACACCCCGTATTCGCCCGGGCTACACGTTTCCCGATTCCGATCGCGAGATCTATTTTGATATTGAAGATGACCCCACGCGTAACCTTACCTATCTATTCGGCCTAGTTGTACGCGAGCGCTCAGGCGCTGAGCGATTTCAATGCTATGTTTCAACCACCCCACAAGCGGAAGAAGACACGGTACGTCGTTTTTGGAGATTCGTTGAGGGCACGTCAAACGCCACATTTTATGTTTATTCTTCAAAGGAACGCGTGACCTTGAGACGATTGATGGAGCGCTACGAGTTGGATGCGGAAGTCTTCGAACGCTACCTCCAGCAAGAGTACGATCTCTACACGGATCTTGTGGTTAAATATTCGGATTGGCCGACTTATTCCTATGGCATTAAGCAAATTGCTAATCGGGTTGGATTCAGTTGGCGCGATCGCGATCCCAGTGGTGCGAATTCGATCGCATGGTACAACGAGTACCTCAAACAGCCAGACCGTCGAGACTTGCTAGAGCGTATCCTGCAATACAATGAGGATGATTGCCGAGCAATGATTGCGGTAAAGGACTATTTCCAGGGACATAATACCAACTAGCGAATCAGTCGAACCTCATCACCTATCCGAAGGGCACCTCCTTCGATGATTCGAGCCGTTATGCCGCCGTGTCCACGTACGGCGTTGTAACCGCCTGGGCCTAGTGCCTCCTCCATCCGCGAACACGGATGACAAAGACCAGTGCCTTCTAGGGTGACCGCCCCGATCAGAAAATATTTGTCTTTCAAAGCTAATAAGTTGATGCCGGATACGATGAGGTTGCGACGCAAAAGCGACGGGTCACATCGATGCTCGATACCACAGAGTGCAGCTATTACGGGTAAATGCTCAGCCTGGATCAGGGTTACCTGGCGCTTGCCACCTACGCGCAACGCACTACGGTCACCGTCAAGTCCACGATCGGTCTGTGCCAGCACTTCCTCTAGCAATGTCATTGGCGATCGATGGGCTGGGCGTAGGCCTATCCACTCCAAGCGTCCAACTTGCGGTATGGTAGATAGGAGCTGCGACAGGCTATATTGGCGACTAGCGGTCATGGAAGACTGATATCTGAGCTTGTCGCAAATGAAAGTGTCATAGCACGCGGTTTGCGGCGAGCGTTGCAATCTTACCGTATAATGAAGGGGTCGGCCCTAATTCTGGGGAGTGTCTATGCGTACTATTATGTTGCTCAATGCGAAAGGCGGCTCGGGCAAAAGCACGCTGGCAACAAACATCGCGGCGCATTATGCGACACAGGGCAAGGCGGTAGTGTTGGCGGATTTCGATCCCCAGGGTTCTAGCTTGCAATGGCTGAAAGTGCGACCCGACGATCGTCCGTCAATTCAAGGTACGGCGGTGTGGCGTGATACACCACGTATAGCAAATGGTACTGATTACGTCATCATGGATGTTGCGTCGGGCCACCACGGTAAGCAGCTCCATACCCTGATGCGTTACGCTCAAACCATTGTCGTACCCGTGCTACCTTCCCCGATAGACATCCGGGCTGCCACTATTTTCATTCAAGAGTTGCGTCAAGCAGGCGAAGTGAGTCAAAGGGATATTCAAGACGCGCCGCTTGCAGCTTTCTTTAAGCGAATGCTCGGTGGTAGCAGGCGGTTGAAACCAAAGTTGGGTGTAATAGCAAATCGTGTACGGGAGAATACGGTAGCGTATGATGCCCTGTACGATTTTCTGGATCGACTGAAAGTACCATTTCTTACCACATTACGTGATACGCAGAATTACATTCAGGCGGCGGAACGTGGGCTGGGATTATGCGAGCTTGCTCCGGCACAAGTAGCCTACGACATGGAGTTGTGGGAGCCCTTAATAAGATGGCTCAGCAGCAAACGCAGTTTACCAGCATCACCTCGGTAGGTGGCTAGCCTTGAGCGCGCACCACTGGGGCCGAGACAAGGCAGCAGTATGATGAATGCGGGAGAACGTTGGCAACAACTCGTCGGTATGTCAGACGAAGCCTTGGATCTTGCCGAAGCGGCGTTAACCATCGCCCAACAGGAATACCCACACCTAAATATCGCTAGTTATATGAAACGGCTTGATGAGCTAGCAGATGCCGTTCGTGCGCGGGTGATGCCGGATGCCACGCCGGAGCATATTGTTGCTACCATGAATCATTATTTCTTCAAGGAGCAGGGGTTCACCGGTAATAATGAGGATTACTACGACCCTCGAAACAGTTTTCTGAACGAGGTTCTGGACCGCAAATTAGGTATCCCGATCACCTTGTCTATCGTCTATATGGAAGTTGGCCGCCGCCTAGATCTGCCATTAGAGGGCATCGCATTTCCCGGACATTTTTTGGTTAAGCTGCCGCTAAAACAGGGTAACGTCATCTTGGATCCGTACCTAGATGGAATATCACTTAGCGAGGAAGATCTACACGAGCGTCTTAGGCAAGTTTACGGTGAGGCGCACATGGAGATGTCGTTGGATCGGCTGCTCGACAGTGCCAATAAGAAAGAAATTCTTGCGCGTATATTGCGAAATCTCAAGACCATCTATCTTCGCACTGATGAATTCGACAAGGCACTGTCGGTGGTCGAACGGATTCTCTCGATTGCGCCGCACAGCGCCGAGGATTTACGAGACCGGGGGCTGATATATCAACGGTTGGAATGTGTTCACGCCGCGCTGGAAGATCTGCGCAATTATTTCGACCTCGCACCGGACGCGAGCGACGCCGTGGATATTCGAGCGCGCATTATTGAGCTGCAAGGTCAAGCCTCCACCCTACATTAATGCCCGGGGCGGGTGTGCCCCAAATGGGCAAACCATGGCCGATTCTGGCGCTAAGCCAGCGTGACTGCATGCGCCACTGCCGTTTTTGGGCGGTTGGCGCTGCTTCAAGCCCTTAAAGGATAAGTGTTTTTTTGATTTAGGAGTATCAGTTTAACTGCCAGCGGCAACCGCGGACAGTTAGTACCGCTCGCTCGCGCCAATATTTGCCGGCGGTGGTCCCTGCCCTTGAAAACAGGCCCATAATAGCGGTCTAGACGACCAAATGATGGCTGGCATGAGATATGCAAGATCGCCTGTGTATGCAGTCTACTGCGATACCGATGGGCCAACGGGCAACAACTCAACTATCGTCCCGCGGCCACTAGCGAAGGAGTAACCCATGAGTATGCAACAAGTACAGATGGTCATTATTGATCTTGAGGATGGCAGCCGCGGAGTGTTTATCGGTACGCCGATAACCTCGGATCAGTTTATGGACGAGGACTGCACGGTAGAGCAGGTTTGGTTCACCAACATCCAGTCGATTCCCAAGAAGGCGACGCTGGAGCAAGTTGTACAAATGGCGCTGGCCCAGATCGAAGCGCCGACGGGAATGCTTCAATAATGAGCCAACGTGACGATACGCTCGCTCTACGGTGCAAGGTAGAACTGGCGGATTGGAATGAAACTGCGGGCAGTGGTTGTACGCTTACCCTGCGCGTACCCGATGCCGAAAGCGTGGGTATACTGAAGGCGGCTTTCGCGCGACACGCGAACGACCCTGACCCCCGTTACTTACTGCATCTACTCAAGATGGAAAATGAGCACTGCAGACGCGTAAATCCAGTTAGACGCGAGCGGCTTGAGAGCGCGCTTAAGGCTCAGCCGCTTTCCCGCAGCGCCTCAACGTTGTCCCGCGATCCTGACTTTTGGCGGTATCTAGAGAACATCGACTTTGCGACTGTCGAGGGTGAAGTTGATGCATTTCGTGCGCAACAATATATAAACAAGGTATGCAATGTCCGTTGCCGTCTGGAGCTCGACCGGAATAGTGAAGCGGCCGAACAATACCAGAACGTTGTCATCAACGCCTTTCTTTCTTGGTTACGTTCTTAGGCGTAACGCCCTATCCATTTTTCGTTTCTTATCAGTTCGAATGTGGCCACTGGCGGTCACGTTCGATAAGCAGCGCATGGACGGCACGCCACAAACGCCAATAATCAATGATATTCTGATCCAGCTCCACGTGAACAAGGCCATTGATTAGAAATAGCTTTGTTTGTGCTGCCGGTAACGCCCGCGCTAAGGCGACACTTTCTGTGTAGGGAATAATAGAATCGTCGAAGCCATGAACGAGAATCACGCGCGCTGATAAATGGGCCAATTCGTAACTGTTCAAGCTTAGGGCCTGTATCTCAGCCCTCACCTCAGAGGGCAGCTGCGCAAACAAGGCGTTAGCGTTATCTACATCAGTGTTATTTATGAACTGGTAAACTGCGTGACCTTTAGGAGTGAGTTGCGATATAAGTTCCGCTGCGGCAGCACCTTGTTTTTTTAACATACGCTCGGCCACTTTCGACAAGATTTCTCGATCCGTGCGGTTGCCGAGTTTTTCAACATTACTCAGAACGAATACCCATTTTGCATAGTCATTGGGTTCGCGGTATTGCCATGCGTGTCCATCGTGATAGTAGCCCGTTGTGGCGAACATGAGCGTTGTTGACAGATCGTAATAACCACCAACGGCGAGGATAAAGCGTACATCGTGCTGAATCTCCGGTTTTAGGGCGGCCATGAAGGCCGGTGCGCTGGCGACACTAAGCGCTACAATGCCTATGTTTTGCTCACTCGTGAGTTCGAGCGACGCCTTCATATAGGAAACCGCATCGACAACATAGCGTGTATTGTCGGCTCGTAGCTGTAGCTCGCGTAGCCCCAAGATGTCCGGCACTAAGACGATAAAACGCGCACGCGCGAGAGTGGCGGCGAACGCCACCAGGCGTGGGTTGTCCTTGCCCAATGGCGCCGCGCCATGGAGCAACACAATGCCGCCTAGGGCACGACCGATAGGATGATATACATCACCGAGGCGGCGTTGTTGCCCTATCTGATAAGCCACCGTCTTGCGCGTTAACGGTCCCGTCTCGGCCTTAGCAACGGAAGACGTAAGGTTAGCTAGCCCGAGTAACAATCGCGTAGTTTCGTAGGCCCGAAAAGGGGAACCAACTAGCAGCAGCAATAAAACTGTGGCCGACAGCACAAGGACAGTGATTACCCGCCTCTTGGTCAGGATCGACGCCATGACGGGAAACGGTGCTTAGCCCACCCTTAGCGACGTACCGCCCCGGCGCGGGTCACCAGCACCAGTAAACGATTTATCAGCGGCATTGCGTTGCGCTACGTGAACCCCCCCGAAGAACAAATTACGATCCCGCCACAGCTTGTAATTAGGAAATTCTGCCGTAAGTTCGGCTAGCCCATCCAATTCGAATCCACCTTCGATGCTAAGCAGACCGTTCTCGAAGTGTATACGTGGGCTATCAACTGCAGCTTTGACAGGCATGCCGAAATCGATCAGATTCAGAAGGACCTGCAGCATAGCGGTTCGAATGCGATTCGATCCGCCTGAACCCATTGCGACGCTAGACCCATCGGCACCGAACATCAGCGTTGGCGACAACATGGATGAGAGCCGGCGACCCGGTGCGCCGCGGTGAAATCCGCGTGGGTTAATGTCTTCCTCCCCCAGCATGTTATTGAGCATTATGCCGGTATTGGGGATGATGTATCCGGAGCCCTCCCCGTTGGAGGTTGTCATGCTAGCCATGTTTCCCTTGGCATCGATCACGCTAATATGTGTGGTGCCGCGCGTACTACTGGTATGTTCTAACACCGCGGTGCGATAGGCATGCAACAGTCGGCTACCCAGCAGGGTGCGAGCTTTCGGGTATCCCTCAACCGCATGGTCATCGACAATGCTTTTTCTTACCTGCTGGGCTGACTCCATCGTACGTGCTAGTAGTCGCAGGTAAGCGGTTGTGCCAAAACCAAACGTGGACACATTGAGCTGTTCAAGCAGTTTGAGTGTGAAGGCGATTAACACACCGCCGGAGGACGGTGGTGGATTTGTGAGCACGCGTGAGTTGTGATAGCTAAATGTCAGCGGCTTCCTCCTCACAACACGGTACTTGTGAAGGTCATTTTCGGTGATGCTGCCGCCGTGCTCACGACAATCCTTGATGATCTGTTTAGCAATATCGCCCCGGTAGAAAAGCGAATCACCTTCGTTGGCAAGGCTCTCAAGCGTATCGGCTAGATCCGGTTGCTTGAGTAGTTCACCTTCGGTGAGTAGTTGATCACTATTCGGATTGCGGTAGATAGCTAGTGCGGCCGGTGTAGACCTCAGAATCTTTTCAAGCACTACGAAAGAATATGCCTGTAGTTGATTCAGCTTCAAACCGTGGCGCGCAAACACAACCGCAGGCTCAATAATCTCCTTTATCGGCAGCGTGCAAAGCTCCCGATGAATTTTGAATAAACCTTTAACGATCCCGGGCGTAGCGATAGAACTCATGCCGATGTGAAATTCTTGTGTAGTGGTACCAAAATCGGCAGTGATGGGATAAAAATCCATCATCTCACTATCGCGACGATGAAGAGGTATTTGGGTAAAGAAGTCGTAGAGAAAATCGTAATCAGTGTTGGTGTGTGCCAACAAGAAACCACCACCACCGAGTGACGTGAAAACGGGCTCTACCACGAACGCCGAAAACTGTGCGGCAAGAACCGCATCAAATGCGTTGCCGCCCGCCTGTAGGATAGTCTCGGCCGCTTCGACCGTACTCGGGTGGCCGGCGGAGATAATGCCTTTTGGTGTCATGATCGCATTTGCAATGTTGCAAGATCTATGGTCCAGAACGCAAGCGGACCTGCGATCGATTGTGGGCTTCTAGTCACGCGATTACATATCGCTTATGCTTTGAAATACCGACGCTCATAAGGCTTAGACTATGGCCGTTAGTAGGTAAGGATAGGGACGGGTGGCATGAGATTCATTGTAGCTTCTTTTGTACTCGCTTCGACGCTTATACTAAGTGGCGGTTGTGCGAGTATCGGGACACCGGTGGATACGCCACATATAACCTTGGCTGGGGTGTGGCTGGTCGATCTAAATTTGCTGGAGCAGCGTTACCGCATACGTTTACGCATTCAGAATCCTAATCCCTTTAGCCTAAATATTGATGGTTTGGACTATAGGGTTGAGATCAACGACAAGGAATTTGCCCGTGGTGTCAGCAACCAAGCGCTTAGCGTACCCCGTTATGGGGTGAACGTACTGGAGGTCGAGGCGGTCAGTACCTTGGCCAGCATCATGCGTCAGCTGATGGAGTTAGAGAAGGGTGCACCAACCGCGCTCAAATATCGCGTAACCGGCAAGGTGAGTCTGCGCGATCGCGCGTTTCGGGTGCCGTTCGACTATCAGGGTGAATTTACGCTAGCGCCCGGGCCCGTCAGTAAGGTTGGATCGTGACAGTGGCAGATCGACATCCAACCCTCGCAGATAGACTTGATTTCATTGATGCGCTTGCCCGAGCACTCGTCGTGTTAGGTATTTCTAAACAGATTACGTAAGAATTGCCGTGCCTTCTCATGGATCCCTGGATGCCTGCTTTCGCGCGGTCCTGCGATATTAAGAGTTTCGATTTGCTGGTGTCGGAGCCACGTGGCTATTGTGTCCACGTCGGGCGTGTCCTGTAGGTCAACAATAAAGCAGGGTTTATTCCAGCGATGCGCCAACTCAACCGTCAACGCCGTGCCCCCCGTAAGCGGACGCGTGGCGATGATGAGCGTGCCATCGGCGTCAACAACGTTTCGCTCCGTGCGCTCGGCATATTCTGCGGAACGGGTCGGCTGTAGCGCATATCTGTCTGGAATTGTTCCGTCTTCGGCGCGCCGCCCGCGCGGACACCAACCCCCACATGGTATCTGCAGCTCAATTGCCACATCGAGGGCAGCCCGGTCGACACCGGTTTGACCACCTGAGATTATTTTGACTATCGGCAACATCGCTAGTCGGGCCATGCCGGCACGCCGGTTAACCACCGGTGCAGGAAGAGTAGGACCCCGAGTGCGACGAGTGCTATCAGAAGTCTTGTCCAATCATAATCGCCAAGTGAGAATCGGGCGCGACCCGCGATGATCGCGACGAACGGGGTGTACGATGTGACAGCGGCAAAGCGCTGCCACCCGTCGGGTTGGGTTGTGCGTCGACGATGATCGAGGTGGGCCGCGCCCCCTAGTGCCAGTAACGCCATGCCACCAAATAGGATGAGCGCAGCCACATCACCATTGGCCGGGATATGTGATAAGGCCCAGAGGGCGATGCCCCACATGATCGGGTGGCGGGTGATCTTGAGAATCCCTGGCGCGGGATCGCGTGCAGCAGCACGTATTTGCTGCCCTACCATTGTCGGATTTGGGGCGGCGTAGCCGTAGGCCATTAAGATCAGTGCCAACGGCATAACCAGGGATGGCCACCAGCGTGTCCACCGCGTTTGTGGCCAAAGTTCCATATAAGGCGCGTTCACGTACGCCCAGATCATCCAAATCAGAGACGCAATCGCAATGACCGAGTACAGGCCCAGAAAAGGCCAAAGCCCAGTGCGTGCGGTTATGGTGTCACGGATTGCTGTGCTCGACAGTGAGAAATGACTGCCGACAAAAAGCACTGCCGCGAGAACTAGTTCACCCATAGTTTCAGTCGTGCGAAGATGTTGCTGTTGACTAAATGACCAGGCGTACATAAACCTATCGTCCTATTGAGCTTGACACAAGCTGGCAAGGCCAGCCATCGGCGGCACATTCATGGAAACAACCGAGGCTAATTCGCTTTACGATCATATTTATGCCGTGATCCGACAAATTCCGCACGGTCAGGTAGCCACCTACGGCCAAATCGCGGCGATTGTTGGCAAATGCACAGCACGTAGTGTTGGCTTTGCGATGGCGGCGGTGCCGGCTGGCACTGACATACCGTGGCATCGGGTAATAAACAGTCAAGGTAAGGTCAGCGACCGTCGGGGCGGGGATGGTAGTATCCGCCAGCGTCATCGACTAGAGGATGAGGGGGTGCATTTTGATTCCCAGGGTCGCGTAGATTTTTATAGCGTTGGCTGGGACGGCACAATGGAACAAGATCCTAGCACCTAGCAACTATTTTCCGGTATTAGCTTAAGAAAGTGACGATAATCGAATTCGATGATTTTCTAAGGGTGGAGATGTGTACTGGTACGATTACCGACGTAGAGATAAACCGTCGGGCGAGGGTACCGGCCTACATTTTGACGATCGATTTTGGTGAAAAGGGGCGTCGTATAAGCTCGGCGCAGCTTACCGACAACTACACCGAGAAAGATCTCGTTGGTAAGCAAATCGTCGCAGTGATGAATTTCCCAGTGAAGCGGATTGCGGGTATAGAATCTGAAGTCTTGGTGTTGGGCGCGCTCTGTCCGAAGAATGGCACGGTGTTGCTTGAGCCTACGTTCCCGGTGGCCAATGGGGTAGCCATCGCCTAAACGTTACGACTCGCGTGGATAGCCTGCCTGCCGTCTTTGTTTCCCACGGTGCCCCGACGCTGTTGATCGACGAGGGGCCAACCCGCACGTTCCTTGCCGCCCTCGCCCAGCTATTCGCACCCCCCAGGGCGGTCCTTTGTATCTCTGCCCATTGGGAAACCACGACGCCGACAGTTAGCGCTGCCGAAAAGCCGGGCACCATTCATGATTTCTATGGATTTCCAGACCTATTGTACCGAGCCACTTACCCGGCGCCTGGGGATCCTGCGTTGGCCGACCGCGTAGTCGGCATGCTGCGCAACGCGAGGTTAGACGCTGATACCGATCCAGACCGTGGTCTTGATCATGGCGCATGGGTGCCTTTGAAATTGGCATACCCAGCCGCGGCTATCCCGGTGGTGCAATTATCGCTACAACCGGCGCTGGGGCCGCGCCATCACATTCGGCTCGGCCAGGCGTTAAGACTATTGAGGGACGATGGCGTGTTGATCATTGGTAGTGGCGGTGCCACGCATAACCTAAGCGAATTTCGCGGGCAATCGATCGATGCGGCCGCGCCTGCCTACGTGCAGGCATTCGATGCCTGGCTGGAGGAGGCCTTGACCAGCGGCAACACCGAGGCATTGGTCAACTACGAGCAGCAGGCGCCCAGCGCCAGACGCAACCACCCTACGGTAGAGCACTTCATGCCCCTGTTTGTGGCGCTGGGTGCTGCCGGTATCGACGCCAAGGCAAGCAAGATCCACAGCGCATTTACCTATGGTGTGTTATCGATGGCCGCCTATGCCTGGGAGTAGCCTTGAACCAAGCCACAACAATTGATTATATCGTTAACCCCCGGGCCCGCGACGGGCGCCCGGGTAAGGCCGATACTGCCAACTTCGGTGCTGATATTGCCGCATCGGTGCAGAACTTCCATCGAAGCTTTGAGGATTACAAGCCGAGCCCGCTCGTGTCTCTGACAGACTTGGCCCACTCTTTAGGTGCGGCGGCGATATCGGTCAAAGACGAATCGAACCGTCTTGGCCTCGACGCGTTTAAAGTCCTGGGTGCATCCCATGCGATGGCAAAGTTCCTAGCGCATAAGCTCGATACCAGCTTGGATCAACTTTCGTTTGATGCCGTTAGCCTAGCGACGCTGAAGACAAAGCTCGGCGAGTGTACATTCGTTACCGCCACCGACGGTAACCATGGGCGCGCCGTGGCGTGGGCGGCGCGGCAGCTCGGTCAACGGGCAGTGGTTTATCTGCCCAGTGGCTCTGCCGCCGCCCGGGTAACTGCCATCCGGTCGTTGGGTGCCGAGGCGTGTGTGACCGACGTCAATTATGATGACAGTGTTCGCCATGCGGCGGCCATGGCAGAACAACATGATTGGATCTTGCTACAGGACACCGCATGGCCAGGTTACGAGCAAATACCCTTGTGGATCATGCAAGGGTATCTGACTATGTATGCCGAGGCGCTCGAGCAACTTGGCGCAGACCAACCGACCCATGTTTTCATTCAGGCTGGTGTGGGATCGTTGGCGTCGGCGTTACAGGCTTACTTGCGCGAGTGCTATGGCGATGACTGTCCGCTTGTGGTTGTGGTGGAGCCGACAAACGCCGCTTGTTTCTACCATTCAGTGAAAGCGGCGAGTGGGACGCCCGAAACGGTACCGGGTGAACTGAAAACAATTATGGCGGGGCTTGCGGCGGGTAGGCCAAGCGATCTCGCTTGGCCCATTATTCGAGACTACAGTGATTATTTTTTCTCCTGTTCCGATTCGGTTGCCATAAGGGGCATGCGGATCTTGGCCCACCCTGTCGGCAACGATCGTGCAGTTGTCTCTGGAGAGGCCGGGGCGGTAACCACGGGTCTAGTCGTGTGCCTGTGTGAGGATACTCAATATCGAGATATCGCCAACGGCATCGGCATTAGCCCGAAGTCTAAGATACTCTTGTTTTCCACTGAAGGCGCAACCGATCCTGACTCCTATCAGCGACTGGTTACGCGGGCGAGCTAGCAAAGCCGGTTACAGGAGGCCAGAGGGTTACCCCTGGAGAAGCGGGGGCAGTCGCCACGGGACTTAGTCGCCGGTTTATCCAATGGGCCTGAGCCGCGCACGATGGCGGACAAGATCCATATCGATGGACTCAAAGATGCTCCTATATATGGACAGCAGGTCGGACTTTGTGCGAAACAAGCGCGTGAGCTCGTCAAACGTTATGCGATCAATGGCGCCCTTCCTGAACCCTTACGCACAGCGCCTCTCATCGCCGGCGGCATTGTTGCGGGTGCGAGTCGGCACCGGCCCGAGAGGTCCAGGGCGCGCGCCCCGCAGGATTTCCATTAGTCAGTTTGGTTGGCCGCGCCGCCGTCGTGCTACTCGCCTTTGGTATGTGCCCGTGCTGCCGCGTCTGCGCGCGCAGCCGCGACGGCAGGATCCAAATAGAAATGCCTGATGACTTCGAGGTCGTCGTCGAGCTCGTACACCAGCGGGATCCCGGTGGGGATGTTGAGGTTGGGAATGTCATCATCGGATATCTGGTTTAAATGCTTCACCAACGCACGTAGTGAGTTGCCATGGGCAGAGATGATTGCGCGCTTGCCGGCACGTACGCTCGGCACGATGGTCTCGTGCCAGTACGGCAAAACGCGTTCCAGCGTGTCCTTTAACGATTCGCAAGCGGGCAATTGCGAAGCCTCCAGGTCTGAATAATTCGGGTCGAAACGCGGGTGTCGTGGATCGTCGTCGCCGACGGCGGGCGGACGCACCGTATAACTGCGCCGCCAGACGTGGACCTGATCGGCGCCGTACTTGGCCGCCGTTTCTGCTTTGTTCAATCCTTGCAGGGCACCGTAGTGGCGCTCGTTTAGCTGCCAGCTCTTGACCACAGGTATGGATGCCTGACTCATGGTTTGCAGAACGATCGACAGCGTGTCGATGGCACGCTTGAGTACGGAGGTATAAGCGAGATCGAAGACGTAACCGCCTGCCTTCAGCAACTCACCAGCCTGCCCGGCTTCGTGTTGGCCCGCCTCTGACAGGCCCACGTCGGTCCATCCCGTGAAGCGGTTTTCCTGGTTCCATTGGCTTTCGCCGTGACGCAATAGCACCAGTTTCTTCACGTGCATCCGCCGTGCCCACCACCAGCATTCCACGCTAGCGGCTGCGGCAATAACTGCAGGGTTGCATTCATTGTCACATTAGACATGATGTGCATATGACCCGTCTAGAGAGCGCGCCTTAATGGCGGTAGACGTACAGGAAGCCCCGCGCCCGCTAAAGGACGCCGACGACAAAACGCGACAACTGCTGCAGATCGTAACGGCACTGGCCCGTGAGTTGCGTCGGCAAGAACGGCAGCCGACCCGGGTGACGTTGGACAGTGCCCTCGAACGCGACCTGGGGTTCGACAGCCTAAGCCGAGTGGAGCTGCTTACCCGCATTGAACGTGCGTTTGGAATCAGTGTATCGGAGCAGGCGTTCACCGCGGCGGAGACACCGCGCGATCTGCTTAGACTGGTGACTGGCGCGACGGCGATGCCGGCTGCCGCCGCTATGCCCGAGAGCAAGCTGATTTCGCTGGAGGAAGCGCCGCCAGCCCCCGCGCAAGCGCAGACATTGCCGGATATGCTCGAATGGCACGTCCAAACCCACCCGGATCGCCCGCACGTCTATTTGGTGAGCGACCAGTCTCGCGAGGAGGAGATCACATATGGTGCACTTCTCCGTGGGGCGGAGGCTGTCGCTGTCGGCCTGCAGCAGGCAGGACTTGAGCCGGGTAACAGCGTGGCCATTATGTTGCCTACGAGCCGCGAGTATCTGTTTACGTTTTTTGGCATCTTGCTTGCGGGCGGTATCCCGGTTCCGATCTATCCGCCCGTGCGGCTGGCACAGATCGAGGAGCATCTGCGACGCCATGTCGGGATTCTAACCAACGCCCAGGTTCCTATTCTGGTCACGGTGTCCGAGGCCAAGCCTTTGGCGCGTTTGCTGAAGACCCATGTTGAGTGCTTACGGCACGTCACGACCGTCGATGAGCTTGTCTCAACGGTCGGCGCATTGACGCGACCGGTACTCAAGAGTGACGACACCGCTTTTCTGCAATACACCTCGGGGAGCACCGCTGCGCCCAAGGGTGTGGTGCTGACCCATCGTAACCTGTTGGCCAATATCCGCATTATGGGCGCCGAATTAGAGGTGGATTCCACCGACGTATTTGTGAGCTGGTTGCCGATGTACCACGATATGGGTCTCATCGGTGCCTGGCTAGGCTCCATGTACTTTGCCGTGCCGCTTGTTTTGATGTCGCCGCTTAGCTTTCTCACACGACCAGCGCGATGGTTGTGGGCCATACACCGGTACCGCGCTACCCTGTCGGCAGCACCAAACTTCGCATACGAGCTCTGTCGGGGCAAGATCGATGACCAGGACATCCAGGGTTTGGATTTGCAATCGTGGCGCATGGCTTTTAATGCTGCCGAGCCAGTCAGTCCGGAAACTGTAAGGGGTTTTACTGAACGCTTCGCGCGCTATGGCTTCAGGCCAGAGGCCATGTTTGTCGGCTATGGTCTGGCTGAGTGTTCGGTAGGATTGGCCTTTCCACCACTAGAGCGCGGCCCCTTGATCGATAGGGTCAAGCGCCAGCGTTTCATGCGCGATGGCCAAGCAATTCCGGCCGCCGAAGACGAAACCCATGCGCTGCGATTCGTATCGTGCGGATACCCGCTAGCCGAGCATGAGATCCGTATCGTCGATGCCACTGGCAGCGAAGTTGGGGATCGGCAAGAGGGGCGGTTACAGTTTCGAGGGCCTTCAGCTACGAGCGGTTATTTCCGAAATCCGGAAGCGACCCGGCGGCTGTTCAACGGTGACTGGCTCGATTCCGGCGATCTGGCGTACACGGTCGATGGTGAAATTTATATTACCGGGCGTGCCAAGGATATGATTATCCGAGCGGGGCGAAACATCTATCCGCCAGAGCTGGAAGAGGCTGTCGGCAGTATCCCGGGGATACGGCGAGGGTGCGTCGCGGCGTTCCCCGTCACCGACCCCGGCACGGGTACCGAGCGCCTGTTAATCCTAGCGGAAACCCGCGAGACCGAAGCCGGCGTCTTGGATACGCTGCGTAAGCAGATCAATAGTGTGATAGTAGATCTGATCGGTATGCCGCCCGACGATGTGGTACTGGCGCCACCGCGTACGGTGCTGAAGACCTCGAGTGGCAAGTTACGCCGGGCGGCCAGCCGCGAGCTGTACGAAAGCGGCCGGTTGGATGCGCGCAAGCATGGCGCATGGTGGCAACTCGCGCATTTCGCCTGGACCGGCCTGCTGCCGCAGCTGCACCGACTAAAGCGCCTCGTCGGTGAACTCATTTATGCCGGTTACGTCTGGATTCTATTTATACTTGTTGCGCCGTTGACATGGCTATCGATTACACTGTTACCACGTGCATCCTGGTCTTGGGCTGTCTTGCGTGCGGCCGGCCGGCTACTATTGTGGTTGTCGGCGACGCGACTTAGGGTCGAAGGATTGTCTAACATTCCACGAGCCGAGCCATTTGTGTTGGTGGCGAACCATTCGAGCTACTTGGACGGGTTGGTATTGAGCGTTGTGCTACCGCGCCCAGTCAGTTATGTGGCCAAGCGCGAGCTTGAAGATCGGTTTATTTCGCGCGTGTTCCTTCGGCGTATCGGTGTCGAGTACGTTGAACGTTTTGATAAGCAGCGTGGTGTGGACGATGCTCGCCGTACAGCACGTGCCCTCGACCAGGGCCGCGCGCTCGCTTTTTTCGCTGAGGGCACATTCTTGCGTATGCCAGGGGTGTTGCCGTTTCGTATGGGCGCCTTTGTCGCCGCGGCAGAAGCTAGTGTTCCGATCGTGCCAGTAACGATTCGCGGTACCCGGGCGAAACTCCGCTCGAATCAGTGGTTACCCCGTCGTGGTGCCGTGAGCGTTACCATCAGTGCACCGATCAGGCCCCAGGGGCGCGACTGGTCGGCTGCCGTCGCCTTGCGAGATACGGCCCGGGCGGAAATCTTGCGTCGCAGCGGTGAACCTGACCTGGGCCAGGTCACGTCGTCCACATGACGGACCTGTTAAGGCGCGATGCTTAAACAACTCACAATAGCGGTGAGTGGTCAGGGTCTGCACGAGTTCACATCTGAGGTGCAGGCAGCGGTACGCGACTCAGGCGTGACCGACGGACTGTGCACGTTGTTCATCCAACATACATCTGCCAGTCTGATGATTCAGGAAAATGCCGATGCTTCTGCTAAACGAGACCTCGAGCGCTGGCTCAATCGATTAGTGCCGGAGAATGACTCACTGTACACGCACAATGCGGAAGGGCCAGACGATATGCCAGCGCACGTCAAATCCGCGTTGACCGCAACCAGCTTATCGGTGCCGATTAGCGACGGGCGCTTGGGGCTAGGCACGTGGCAGGGCGTCTATCTTTGGGAACACCGCCATGGTGCGACTAGGCGTCGCGTTTTGTTGCACATCGGTGAATAGCTGCGACATATGGCGTATATTTTGCATTGGTTTTCAGTCGCTTGGCCGCGAGACGAACTATGCACGCTAGCCACCTAGAACGAGACCTGTCGACCTACAGAATCATTGTGCCGTTGGTTTGCGTCCTGCTCATGACCAACGCCTACGCTGGCCCGGATGAGCAGGCGTTTGAGCGGGCCAGGCAATACACGGCCAAGGTTGTCACGCGGGTCGAGCTGCCTTTCTACGGCGACAAGAAAGGCACCACCATCGGCGCCGGTTTTGTTGTCGATGCCGATCGTGGCTGGGTCATGACCAATGCCCATGTGGTAGCGCGCTCGCCTTCACAGGTGAAAGTCACGCTGCTCGATGGTAACTACTATGTAGCACGCAAGCTCTATGTCGATCCCTACGTAGACATTGCAATTGTGGAAATGGTGGATAGGCCGGCGAAGCAAGACATGGTAGCCGCGACATTAGATTGCGAGGACACACCCGCAGTTGGCCATACGGTGGGCGCCTTCGGCCATCCCTGGGATTTATCGTTCACCGGTACGCGCGGGATTATCTCCGGGATCACATCCAAGTTCACTGGCATGGCAGAGATGTTGCAAACCGATGCACCGATTAATCCTGGCAATTCCGGTGGTCCGCTCATCAGCCTAAGGACCGGCAAAGTCGTCGGCGTAAACACCGCTTCGCGACGAAGTAGTCAAAACACCAACTTCGCGGTGCCTATGGGTCACGCTTGTCGTATTCTTGCTTTATTGCGACAAGGCCGCGATCCTTCTCCGCCCGAATTACCATTCCTTTTCTATTTGGATCTTGACGAGAATAACGAACTTGCTATTGCCAAGGTCTTCGGGAAACACCATGGGCTTGATCTTCAAGAAGGTGATGTCGTGCGCCGGGTCAGCGGTACCGATGGTGAGATCCAAAATCGTGGACAACTCATCCATGCATTGCGTGGTCGCTTGGACGATATCGAGTTAGAAGTAGCCAGGGGCGATGAAGATATCGTAGTTCGCGGGTGGCTCGCATCAGCCATACCCGTGGCCGAGCGAACCGGCGTACTTGTTTCGGGGGTCTTGTTTTCAGGAAACCCATGGCGGGATTCACGTGACTTTGTCGGCGGACGCCCAGCGCTGATGGTGCATTACGTGGAACCCGGCTCCATCGGCGATGGCGAAAAACTGCGAGCCATGGATATGTTGTTGGCAGTGGACAATAAACCAGTACAAACGCTGGAAGAACTATTGACCTATTTGCGCGCGGCCGAGTCCGAGAATAAGAAGGTGATACTGAAAATGGTCAGAGTAGGCAATTCCGATGACAGTATATTTGCCTACATCGAGCGCCTGTTAGAGGTGACAGCGTTAAGAGTTGTCGGTGACGCGGCCTTGTGAGCCGGCCTAGAGGCCCTCGACCACCACCATCTTCGATGAAGCGGTTTGCTGGCGCAATGCCCGGGCCTCGCGATACTCGGGCGATTCGTGCCATTGCTTAGCCCTCTCAACACTTTCGAATTCCAGTATTACGAACCTATTTAGCGGCCAGTCTCCCTCAAGCACCTCGGTTTGCCCGCCACGTGCCAAGTATTTGCCGCCGTAGGCAGTAATGGCGGGTGGCGCAAGCTTTTTGTATTCCTCGTATCGTTCCGGATCGTTGACGACGACATCGACTAGGACATAAGCGGTCATAGTATTCTCCAGGTAGTTAGATGATTGACAAAACAGTTTCCGGTGGCCTACCGATAGCGGCCCTGTCGTTGGTGACGACGATGGGACGTTCAATCAGGATGGGGTTATCTAGCATCAGCTCCAACCACTCATCCTCGGTTCGCGCATCACTGGCAGACAGGCCCTCTTCCTTGGCCACGTTCTCGCCGAACCTAATAATCTCTGGTGGTTTCTTGCCTAAGAGCGCGAGGATGCGCTTTAGCTCTGTCTTGGATGGCGGCGTTTCAAGGTAGTTGACGATCTCGGGCTCCACATTCTTTTGGTTTAAAAGCTCAAGTGTTGCACGACTCTTGCTGCAGCGAGGGTTGTGGTAGATAACCGCTTTCATATTTACTCCTAACTAGGTAAACGACCGGGTATCGAAGATCAGCAGGATCTTGCTTATCTTGCCATTAGAAATCTCAAATATTTGCGCCATGGGTACGCTAACACCTGGCTTAGAGAACTGATAGACCAAACACGCACACGATTCGGTTTCAAACGATCGTATCATTTCGTATTCGAAGCCCTGGGGCGGATCTGATTGTAGTGATTGTATATAGCTCTTTGGCGAATCGAACTCATCAAACGGTCCTTTGAAGGTGAACTCATCAGCCAGCAATTGGTTTAATGCGTCCATATTGCTGCCTGCGAAAACAACATCCATGTATGCTCGCGCTAGTTCAAGAGGTTTCATGGAAGCCGTGGTAAGTTAAGCAGCCGCGCTTCGAGAATGGGTGACTTAGAAAGCAACATATTGCCGAATTGGCGCCGATGATTTTTCGGATTTTTTGCGCCAGCGGTTTGGCTCGCGTCTACATCGAATGCCGGTCGGTATCCCCAATAGTAATCCGGTAGATGTTCAGCCAGCCGCGCCGCCTGATCCACCAGGCCTGAGCGCCGCCAGTTACATTCGACTTCCTGCAGGGCGATGATATCTGCCCTCGACACCTCGTGGGCAATACGTTCTATATTGTATTCATCGTCTTTACCGCGGGAGAATTGGATGTTGTAAGTGACTAACCGCATTATTTTCCCGCGTACCAAAAACTACGCCGCCAAGCGTGTTTTCTCAGCCTGTCGATAAGATCGCTAGATAGATCGGGCGAATCAGACGCAGCGGCGTTGCTCTTGGCCTGTGCGACACTGCGAATACCAGGGATGACGCTGCTAACCGCACCTTGAGCAAGGATGAATTTGAGTGCAACCTGCACCATGGTTTGTTCTTCGACATTGATTTGCGACTTGATCTTTTCCACCCGATCGACCGTACGCGTGAGCCGATCACCGGCGAAGTAGCTGGCGCGAAAATCGCCTTCTGGGAATGTGGTGTCCTCGCTGAACTTGCCGGTAAGCGCGCCTTCATCAAACGGTACACGCACAATCACACCGATGTTGTGTTCTTCCGCAGTTGGTAGCAGTTCGGCCGCCGGCTCTTGTTCAAAGATGTTGTATATCAGTTGTACGACATCGACGTAGCCCTGTCGCATGAGGTCGATCACACAGTTCTGATCGTGCTCCGGGGTAGATACCCCGATGCAGCGGATCTTGCCTTGGGCCTGTAGTTCCTTCAGCGTGTCCAAGGCCCGCGGGTGCTTATTCCAGGCCCGTGTCCATGTGTGCAGCTGCAGGATATCAATACATCCGGTGTCTAAGTTTTCCAGTCGCTCTTCGATCTTCTGCCGCAGATAATCGGCGGGATAACGTTGGTCGATATCACAATAAGGCGATGGTGGCCACGGTCCGGGGAGGGGGTGGATTTTGGTCGCCACGTAAACCCTTTCGCTGCGTGTCTTAAGCGCCCGCGCTATGACACGCTCGCTTCGACCCTTGCCGTAACCGGCGGCGGTGTCGATAAAGTTAATGCCAAGATCGATCGCCCTGTCCAACGCCGCTAGTGACTCCCGGTCTTTTTGATTACCCCAGGCACCGCCACCCAGCGCCCAACCACCGAAACCAATCTCGGAGACTTCGAACTCAGTACGGCCCAGGCTACGGTATTTCATAGCGTTGAACAGGAGAAGCAGATGTCCGGCGCAACATAGCGTTGCAACTCCTGTTCGCAGAATGCAATCATCTCGTCTCTAATCGGCGCTTTGTAAGACACCATACCATTGCTCGGTTCGAGCGTCGTCGCGAACAACCGCTCATCGGGGTACAATCGGAGAAGGTTGCGGTGGTAGGGCGCCGGCAAACGGAAGGCGCCGAGGGTTACCGAGTGCAGGCGTTCGGCATCGAGGCGTTGGAACAAGTCGCTGAACAACCGTCGATAGTGGGCCTGGTAGTCTTGGTGGTAGATCATAGGATCGAAACGCAGACCTAGCCGCCACCCCTGGCGTTGCAATCGAACCATGGTATCTACTCGTTTCGCCACCGGCGGCACGTTATTTTCGAGCGCGGCCGATATCTCTTGCGGGGTAAAGCTAAAGGCGACGACGCAGTTTGGTAGCGGTTCTGTTCTGAGCAGCGACCGTACCTGGGTACTCTTGGTGCGTAGTTCGAAAAACGCGTTGCGGTAGCGTGCAAAAAGCGGTAACACGTGCTCGACAAAACCGGTGATGGGTTCTAACGCTAGACTATCGCAGTCGTAGCCAGAGAAAAACGATATAGTTTCGCCGTTAGCTTCGCTAATCTTGGATACGATTGCGGTCTCAAAGTCTTCGTAGTTGACGAAAAGCACGTAGTGTGCAGAGCGATACATGCCTTGCAGAAAGCAATAGCGGCAATCATAGATACAGTTCAGCATGTGTGAGAAGTAGTAGTTGTGATTGTCACCGATGCCGTAACCCTCGGGTGTCTTGAGGACCATGCCGTTGTGTTTTCGCGCCAGGACGAGGGCCGGACGTCGCTTTTGTAGCCTGAAATTCTGGGCCTTGGGGTTAAATACCTCGCCGTAGCGCTCGCACTGGATCTTTACGGCATCGGCAAATTTATCGCAAATTTTCCGCGTGCGTGAGTGGTCGGCGACCTCTCGTTCGATGTATATCGTACGAATCATGTGCAAGAGTATTCAATGGGCAAGGCGTCGAGTTCCCGATTTAAGTGACGCAGTGCCTTGTTGGCGCTCGGCAAGGCGGCGAGCTCATCGCTCCACACCGTTTCGGCTGAACGCGCCTGCCAGTGCAACAGCAGGCGCCTGAGCTGGTGTTGTTCCGAGACCGTAAACCGCCAGTGTTTGAGAAACCGAGCGAGCTCGCGCGGATCCGATTGAAACTCGGCCAACCGGGCGGCAAGCGCTCTGAGCGTTTGTGTTAATATGTCGATCGCATCCAGTCGTTTTTCGATCAAGGCGCGTACGTTTCTGGCATTGATATCCCCGGTGGAGCTGGCAAGGTTGTCTGAAACGACCTTGTAACAATGTACGAGCTCGGCAGTCGTGAATCGACAGGCAGTCGCATAAAAGCCAGCTGCCTCCATGTCGTAGAGCCCGTTCTTGCGGTATTTGGTCTCGGGTTCATCGACGCTAATGAGATCATCGCTAGCACAAGGGAGTTCGAACGTTAGCGGCGGATACCAGCTGCGTCCTGTGATTTGATCGGTAATCTTATGAACAAGCACGCCATCCCCGATCGCACGTCGGCCGTGTCCGGCGATGCCGATGTTGAGCCAAGCCCTGCAGGCACGATTCCCGGTTTGCGCATGCAGGTAACCGGTCGCCGCCGCCGCCGCGACCTTGCCCATCCCGGAGACGATCAGTGCGACGTGCTCATTTTCAAAGACAGGAAACGCGCCACCGGTGCGCCGCCGTAGACCGAAGTGGTCCATGAGCGGTTTGGCTTCGGCTTGTAGGGCGACAACGAAGTGCACCATGCTAAATCACTTCTACCGATGCTGCATGACAAGAATCTTCACGAACGCTTAGGTAATAACGCTGCTTCTCCTGATATTTGGTGATCTCTTCTTGTTTATCACGTTTGATCGCGCCCTGCAGATAGATGTCGATCTTCGTTATCAGCATGTTCAGTGCCGCCCGGTAATACTGAGGTGGCAGGTTCTGTTGTAAAATATTTTCAAGTGCGATGATGCGAAACCTATCCATAGCCGGGTATCGGTGGGACAACTGATCGGCATGACCGCCGTACTTGATGATCAACGGCCGGTCGACATAAAGCACGGGAAAACGGGCACAGATACGTAGCCACAGATCATAATCCTCGCCGGCAGGCAGATTTTCGTTGAATAATCCGACTTCGTCGAATACCGAACGGTGAATTAGGGCGGACGATGGTGAGACAACGCACAATGGTAAACAGCGTTCAAAGATAAAGCCGCCAGCCTTAGCGTGCTTCTTCATCGCGTTGACACGCTTGCCATTTCGGATCCAAATCTCATCCGTGTGGCAGATTTTGCACTGCGGGTTGGCTGCCAACATTTCCTCCTGGCTGGCCAATTTTCGTGGCAACCACTCGTCGTCAGAGTCCAGAAACGCTAGCCAATCCCCGCTGGCGGCTTCGATACCCCGGTTTCGAGCATTGGCCACGCCCCGGGTGCGTTGCCAGATACAATGAATCTGCGGAAGCCGCGCCCGCATTATTTCGGCCGTGCCGTCATCGGAACCGTCATCGACGACAATAATTTCTCGGGCAGGTTTGGCCTGTCCGAGCACCGATTGCAGTGCACGTTCTAGCAATCGGGCGCGATTGTGGGTTGGAATTATTACAGAGATATTCATCTTTGCAGAATCTCCCATTATGCCATGCACCGGCCATCAGAATAAGAAAACTTGATGAAGATAGCTAACTCAAGCTAGTCTCGTCGACAATAATTTCTTGGTCCACCACCGAGGGTCATGGGCGCCGCGAGAATCCCCAGATCTGCGGCCACTCCGGCCCGACTCGCAAGAATGTCGGCCGTCAGGGGTGCCCGCATTCAGGCTCTGCAACTTGTTGACCGAACAAACAAGGCCGGTCGACTGCTTGCTGATGGAAAAGATGAAGACGCACTACACCAGTTTCGCGTCGCACTACGTAGATTGCGCACATTTCTTCGTGGCTACGCATCCCACCTATCAGTAACGAAGAAGATACGGGGCACGCTACGGCGGTTGGCCAGACGCACCAATGCGGCGCGTGATCTCGAGGTATCGATATCGTGGCTGAAAGAGCAACGCCCAGCCCTTAAGGTCCGCGAGCGGATTGGCTTGGATTTGCTGTTGCAAGATCTGGAACGTCATCGCGACAAGGCCTATGCAAGTATCCGTGAACGCGTGTTGAAAGAATGGAGGCCCGTAGAAAGGGAACTAAAGAAGTTCCTTAGCGGTACTGTCAAAGATCAGCCGGTGATCCAAACCTTCGCACAGACAAGTGCGGAGCTCGCAAGCGAATACAGCTACGAGCTAGAGATGGGCCTCAGCCTGCTAGAGCGGCAGCAAAAGCAACGGGTGGCGCATCGAGCTCGGATCCGTGGTAAACGTCTACGCTACCTACTAGAACCGATGGGTCGTACGGTGCCAGGTGTCCAAAGTGCATTGACAGCGCTAAAGCGGCTACAGGACGACCTTGGTTTGCTTAATGACTCAGGTGTGTTACTTGAAAAGCTTTCGGAGGCGGCCGAGGCTTTTTCGGCCAAACGCGTCCAACGATTACTGGACCTGGCTACTAACGACAATCCCAACCGGGCTCGGATAAGCAGTGAGATGCATGATGACGCGCTGCCGGGGTTGTTGGCACTAGCACGGCGTGCAAAAATTCGCAGGGAGCAGGCCTTACTTAAGGTCATGGAAAACCATGTACTGGGACGCGCTACGATCATAGATCGCGTCCGCCAAGTGGCAACCCGGTTGGGTGACCAGACAAACCGACCGTCGAGACCACAGGCTAAGAAGATTCCGCAGCGCCAAACTCGTAGAAAGGTAACTACCAGAGCTCGCCGGTCACGCGCTGCCAGACCACGGTCTTGATAGCAGCAAGAGGAATGCGAGCGAAAGCGTCCACTATCTCCCCCACGTTGGCAGAAGCCGACGATACCATCGCAGCCATAGACCTCGGTTCCAACAGCTTTCATATGAAAGTGGCACGCCTGCGCGATGGCGAGTTGAGCGTGCTCGACCGCTTACGCGAGATGGCGCGTTTGGCGGGCGCCCTGGATGAAGACAATCGTTTGGTGCCGGCGGCGACGGCGCCTGCCTTGGCTTGTCTGAAACGTTTCGGCGAACGCGTGCGTCACATGCCAGCCGGTAATGTTCGCGTAGTCGGAACCAATACCTTGCGGTGTGCACATAACAGCGCTGAGTTCATCGCTGCGGCTGAAGTAGCCCTTGGACATCCTATCGAGGTGATATCCGGCGTAGAAGAAGCGCGCTTGGTTTATCTCGGTGTTGTTCAAAGCGTCGCCAACGATGGCCAACGCCGATTGGTCATCGACATTGGTGGTGGTAGCACCGAGTTAATTATCGGTGAGGGCCCACAACCAACCTACATGGAAAGCCTTTACATGGGTTGTGTCAACATGAGTGAGGCATACTTTCTTGACGGAAAAGTGTCACGCAAACGGCTTCGTCGCGCAGGTATTGCGGCACGTAGCGAGCTCGAACCCCACGAGGCTAGATTTCGACGGTTGGGTTGGGAAGAGGCGATTGGTACATCCGGCACTATCCGGGCCGTTGAACGTGTCGTGACCGAGGCAGGCTGGAGTAACGAAGGTATCACGCCGTCAGTGCTAAAACGTTTACTTGCCGCGTTGGTCAAGGCGGAGCATGTGGAACACCTAAGGTTGCCCGGGCTTAGTGCTGATAGGGCGCCGGTTTTTGCGGGAGGGGTAGTGGTATTGCATGCTGCGTTCGAAGCGCTTGGCATTGAACGTATGCTGCTCTCTGATGGCGCACTACGCGAAGGGCTGCTCTACGATTTGATGGGACGTATTCGCCACGAAGATGTGCGTAGCCGCACGGTGAGCGGGCTTGCCAAACGGCACGACGTAGATCTAGATCAGGCCGTGCAGGTGGAGCGAACGGCACTGCGGTTTTTCGGGCAGGTCATGGAAGATTGGTCATTAGGCGGTGATTTACCACAGCAATTGTTGCGCTGGGCCGCCCAGCTCCACGAGCTTGGGCTCGACATTGCACATAACCAGTACCATAAACACGGCGCATACATTCTAGAGAATGCAGATCTCCTCGGCTTTTCCCGACAAGAACAGCATCTGCTTGCCGTGCTCGTGCGTGCCCACCGCCGAAAATATCCCACAAGCGTGGTTCGGGCGTTGCCGGCAAATTGGTTGCCAATCATGCAGCAGTTGATTGTCCTACTACGTTTGGCCGTCGTGTTGCACCGAAGTCGCTCGCCCGACCCATTGCCGCCGCTTACGCTAAAAGGAAAGGCACATTCCCTGGTAGTAGAGTTCCCGAAGCATTGGTTGAGAGAGCATCCGTTGACGCGAGCCGATTTACAAGAGGAAGCAGAGTTCTTAAGGGTTGCTGACATCCAACTAAAGGTACGTTAGGCACAGGCCACAGTGCATACCCATCGTTGGCCCAAAACGGTTGCTGCGGCGCGATCCATCCAAGAGAGCCTTCGCCACGAAGTAATCAAGAGAGATGAATTGGCGAAACCTCAGCGAGTAGCGGGTGTCGATGTGGGATTTGAGCAGGGTGGGACGGTAACGCGGGCTGCCGTTGCTGTTTTGGATTTCCCAGGTCTGACCCTGCGCGAACACGCCATCGTGCGTCGCAAGACACGCTTTCCTTATGTGCCAGGATATTTGTCCTTTCGGGAGGCCCCCGCTATCTTAGCGGCACTGAAAAAACTGCGCGAGAAGCCCGATTTGATCTTATGTGATGGCCAAGGGTTGGCACATCCGCGTAGTTTCGGGTTGGCATGCCATCTCGGTGTGCTGGCGGACATTCCCAGTATTGGTGTCGCCAAGTCGCGGCTCATCGGTGATCATGACCGTCTGCCCGAAAGGAAGGGCGCCTGGGCGCCACTCTTGGTTGACGGCGAACGCGTCGGTGCCGTCCTACGCACCCGTACGGGTGTGCGTCCCCTCTATATTTCCGTTGGTCACCGCATAAGTTTGAGGACGGCGATCAAGTATGTATTGTTGTGCACCACCAAGTATCGATTGCCGGAGACGACGCGCCACGCCCATAGGCTCGCATCTGGCTAGGTATCATATTGCAGTGAACATGTGGTGACTGCGTGCCAATCGGCCACCGATACGGTCAGGTGCACCAATTGCAATCGGTTTACGACGAAGTCAGGGGGTAAGCACGGCTCGATCTCGCTACGCAGTTCGTCTTTTTCTTTCCGTGGCAAGTGGCCATAGATGAGACTTAGGTGCGGTAGATAATCGGACACGAAGTCGCAGCCGAAGGTATCGGCGGCAGATTCGTGTGCCTGCGCCAGGTCTGCCGACGGCTCGAGCTTTACATAGAAACAGCGGAAATAGTACGCCTCCCTGGCAATTCCTTGTGGACGCAGTGTGAGCACACGTAGCTGCTGGGCCAAATGCTCGGTGCCCTCGGTTAGATCTTCTTCAGCCCCGGTCACCCTGCCTAGCAGCGTAACGTGCGGTGCGAACCGCGGACCTTTGTATCGGTTGCTCAGGTCGTCGATAAGACTGGCGAAACTATCAGTGCCGACCTGATCGGGCAACAGCCAGAGGGCGTAGCGTTTGAGTTCGGCCATAGCCGCCGCTTCACTGAGGCTGGGCCAGTGCCCGTACTACCGCCGTCAAACCTTGAACTACCTGTGCCAGTCGGCGGTAATCGACTTTGTCGGGCTTGTCCTCAGCCGTGTGGTAGTACGGATAACGGTAGAGTGCGGTGTCGGTGATCATTACGGCCGGAATGCCTTCTCGCCAGAACGACCAATGATCACTCCAATCCACGCCGGGTATCCATCCGAAGGTGGCGACACGCTCCGCGGGAAGATCGCTGGCGGCGCGGAAGGCAGCGACGACCTGTCCTAACAGTGCCCGCGACCGAAGGTTGGATACGAAACCGATGAAATTGCCGGTGTCGGGGTAAAATAGACCCAGCGGCGGCGGATAATGTTGACTATTAGGTTCATCGCGGTAGTAACCAATGGTTTCGAGACAGAGCATGGCTCGAATGATGTCACCGCGGGCGCGTGCCATCTTTACGTATTGCCGGCTACCCATGGCTTCGGTCTTGAAGAATGGTGGTTCCTCGTTGACGAATGTGACGAAGCGAATCGTACGTTGGGATTGCGCCTTGGCCAGGTAGCCGGACAGTTCCAACATAGCGGCGACTCCGCTGCCGTTGTCATTGGCGCCGGGACTGCCGAAAACCGAATCATAGTGTGCACCGACGAGGACAATTTCAGGTGACTGGCCTTGTCGCGTGATCTCCAGATTGGCCACTTTTCTGTTTCCTGTTTCGTGTTCATGTCGCGTAACCACATAGCCCTGATTACGCCAAATTTGTTCAATGTAATCGGCGGCCTCGGTTAGCGCCGAAAAGTGGACCAGGTTGCGCTCCCCGATCGAGTCGGCAAGCATTTCTACATGGGCACGAAGCCGCACCGCGAGACGGGCAATCCCTTCTGCTTGTGCCGCACCGCTTGGGTGGTTGATCGCCTGGGTCATTGTGACAATAATCAACGCCAATACCGCAACGGTAAGCGCCACCAGGTAGCGCGAGCCCTTTCTGGATCGCGGTTGATACTGCCTTTGTTCATGTCTCACCAGCTGAATGTTGTCGGCATTGTCTAGGTGGTGTGGGGGTCGAGAATACATGTCAAACTCGTCCGAGGAAAATAGTATCGTCAATCCCGAACTGCGGGTTCGTAAGGGTCGGGGGACACTGAGCCGTCGTGACGGGCGCTATCAGGAACTACGCCGTGCGGCTATTGATGATGGTTGGGCGAGCCTCGATGAGGAACCGCCACCGCTACGTACTACGGTAACCGAAGACACGTCTCGCACCGTAATTGCGCGTAATGAATCTCCGGATGTCCCGTTTGAGCAATCCATCAATCCCTATCGTGGCTGTGAACACGGTTGTGTGTATTGTTATGCGCGGCCCACCCATGCCTATCTCGGACTCTCGCCGGGATTAGACTTTGAAAGCCGCCTGTTTGCCAAGCCCAATGCGGCGCGGTTGCTCGAAGCGGCATTGCGTAAACCGAGCTATCACTGCAAAGTCATCGCGCTCGGGACAAATACCGACCCCTACCAACCGATCGAACGAAAATTCAAGATAACCCGGCAGATACTCGGCGTGCTGTCAGCCAATAACCACCCCGTTACCATCGTAACGAAATCGGCCCTGGTTGAGCGCGATATAGATATCCTTTCAGATATGGCGGTGCGGGGACTGGCTCATGTGACATTATCGTTGACGACTTTCGATAGAAAACTTTCACGTCGCATGGAACCGCGCGCGACGGCGCCCCAACGACGGCTACAAACACTCGCCAAGTTGGCTGAAGCCGACATACCTACCGGAGTCTTAGTTGCCCCGGTAATCCCCGGTCTCAACGATGCAGAGATCGAAAAGCTCGTCACCGCATCTGCAGAGAATGGTGTGCGCACTGTGCGTTATATTATGTTGCGTCTGCCGCTCGAGATTAGCGAGTTATTCCAGGAGTGGCTCGATGCCCACTATCCCTTGAAAAAAGACCGAGTAATGGCACTTGTACGAGAAACGCGCGGTGGGCGTGACAACGATTCACGGTTTGGCAAACGCATGAGCGGGACGGGTAACTATGCGGCCATGATCGAACGGCGCTTTCGGTTAGTTTGTAAGAAACAGGGGTTGAATCGAGATACCAGGATTCTGGATACCGGTAAATTCCGGGTGCCGGCGCATCGCGGCGACCAACTTGCGCTGTTCGGCGCTCAGTAGAAATAACAGTCAGTTGCGAAGCATCAACGGCATATAGTTGTCTGGCTTGATGCCATAAGCACCTGGTTCAAGTACACGATCAATCTCGCAAGGCTGACCGTCTGCAGTCGTTTGGTGCGTGAGTTTAATCGTCTTGGGCGAGTTATACGGCGATTTGTCCGGCATCAACACCGGCGTTATATGTGGTTTCAGACGCCTAACTTGGTTTACGGTTACAACCACGCCGATGTCACCGGTGTTTAGCTCGACGATGGTACCGATGGGATAAATCCCCATGCAGCGAATGAAGTGTTCTACTAGCAGCGTTTCAAACTCACTATCGCGCCAATCGTAGATATCTTGCAATGCTGTGTGGGCCGAAATGGGCTCGCGATAGGAACTCTGGCTGATGAGCGAATCGTAGCAATCAACGATACCAATGATCTGGGCATAGGACGGAATCTGATCTTTTCTGAGCCCACGCAAATATCCCGAGCCATTCCACCTTTCGTGATGATAGCCGGCGCCATCTATTACTGCGGCCGAAAGACCTTTCGACTCACTGAGAATCTCGACGCCCCATCGAACGTGTCGCTGCATCACGTCATATTCTTCCGATGTCAATCGGTCTGGTTTATTCAGTATTTCAGTTGGGACTTTTGCTTTTCCTACATCATGAAGCAATGTCGCTATGCCAAGCGTTGATAGTTCTGTCGATCCCATTCCCAAGTGACGGCCGAAGGTGAGAGCGAAGATGCAGGTATGTACACTGTGGCGCACCGTCATGTCCGCAATGTTTTGCAATTGACCAAAGCACATTAGCGCATTGGGGTTGCGGATGATGCTATCAACCATGCACGACACTACTTGTGTGACATTGGTTGTGTCTACATGTCTTGCGGACCTTGCGTCTTCCATCAGCAGCTTGGTTGCCGCCACGAGCTCATTGTAAGTGCGTGCGACAGCACGAATTTCATCCTCCAATTCCGTAGTGTCGTGGTATCTTGGTGTTGCGTTGTGCAGACTTGGATTGAGCTTGAGAACCTCGAAGTCGAGCCCTTGTTGTTGTTCTAGATCGGCAGTCTTTGCTGGCGGCCATTTGCCGGCCGGCGGGTGTCGTGTGCTCGGATAGGGGAGGTCGTCGGGTACGTCAATGTAGACGTACTGGCACTGACGTTTTAGTTTGTCAATTTGCGCCTTTGAATTGATATGAAGCCCGCGAAACGAAGGCAGAGAGTTGAGCTGAGGACGATCGAAACCCGAGACATACATCCCCAACTCGAGTTCCTCGACGGCTATCTTCTTCTTCATTGCTAGCGCGCAAATCCTTCCTAATCGATGCGGCGGGTAAGCGCTTGATTTAACATGCAATTTTCACGCCAATCGTACGCCGACCCGCGATCGACCATGATCGCGTGCGCAAGAGCCGAACGAATGCATTGATAAACAATGGATTACGCGCACACAATGGTGCCCGGCCGCGTTCGTGGCTCGCGTTGGCCTGGGCAACCGATAAGGTATGAGTTGCCTGCCAACGTCACCCCGTGGGCGCCTTAGGTGCCCCCAAGCGTCGCCTGCAAAATCCGTCGACAGCGACGCCCACATCCAGGGGTCGACCCAGGCTAAGGCTGGGTTGGTGTGGCCGCCGGCATGCAAAGGATGAAACAATAGCGACGCACCTTTATAGAGGCGCTAGATCTCGTGCACAAGCTTTACACCGCTGCCGACCTTCCGGAAGCTTACATTGTCCTGAATTTGTTAACGCAGGCGCGCATCGAGGCGCGCGTGTTCAATGAGAACGCACAAGGTGGTTTGGGGGAGATACCATTCACCCATGCCTATCCAGAGGTTTGGCTTGTGGATGAGGCGGACATGGAACGCGCCAATCAGGTGATCGAAAACTACGAATCGTCTGAAGTCGAAGGCAACATCTACTGTGACGGATGTCGCGAGGAAAACCCGGCTAACTTTCAGTATTGTTGGAACTGTGGCGAACTAATCAACGAGCGGCCGTGAGCGAATAGACATGACGACACCATCGGTTACAGCACCGACACAGTATCGACTCGTACCGACTCGGCTACAGGAGCGCCGAGACAAATCAAGAACAAGTTGCCATCTCTGTCTGTGGCGCTGCACGCTTCGTCACGGTCAGCGTGGTCTTTGTCAGGCCCATGTTAATCGTCATGGCACGTTGTATAACCTCTCCTACGGAATAATATCTGCGATCGATGTAGGTCCGATTGAAGCTAAACCAGTGCGTCACTTCCGTCCCGGCAGCCGGATTATGTCTGTAGGTAGTTATGGTTGTAATTTTCGTTGTGGCGGTTGTCACAATCTCGAGATCTCATGGGGTGTGCAAGCACTCGATGCACTAGCCCGCGGCCAGGCGACGGCCGCCTACGCCCGACCCGAGGAGCTAGTGGAGGCAGCGCAACGCCATCAGGTTGATGGAATTGCCTTTACCTACTCCGAACCCGCGGTATGGCTTGAGTATGTTATCGACGTTTCTCGGTTAGCGCGAACAGCTGGACTATTCACAGTCTACGTTTCCAACAGCTTTGTGACGGATGAGGCGTTAACAATGATGGCGCCAGATGTTGATGTGCTGTGTTCGGATATAAAGAGTATGGATGATGCCTTTTACGCAGACATTTGCCGGGCGGCGTCCGTAGATCAGGTGCTGGCATCCATCGAGAAGGCCAATCGACTAGGTATTCATGTCGAAACTCGGACCAATGTGATACCCAGTCGAAACGATGATCTCGAAATGTTAGGCCGCATCGCGGTATGGATCCGTGATCGTTTGGGCGCCGATAGCCCTTGGCATATCACGAAGTTCTTTCCTGCCTATAAGCTCAGCCATTTGCCGGCCACGCCGAGTGAGATCCTGTGGCGGGCACACGACACCGCACGAACGGCGGGCTTGCGCAATGTTTATGTTTACGACGACAAAGGTTGTGACTGTGCTGATGAAAATCTGCCGGTGGCGGCATATCTATCACAAGACCCCGCACAAGTGCATGCCGTAAAAAAATGTGCAGCCCCATGTTGCGGTGATGACGGGGTGTTATTGAAGAAGTATGAGCAACGACTCGATTCGCGCGACCAATCAGCTGGTGATCGGTAGGGTGAGACAGGGTATTACATGCGGGCGCTTAGCTCGGCCTCAGCCATAACCTTAAACCGCAATAAGTCGCCGCCGATATAAGACCAGGGTGTGTTTTGCTCGGAGATGATCTCCGAGAATTTCTTGGAGAATTTGGCGTATTTGTGCGTATCTTTTTCTGGCAGCGCTTCCGCTGTCGTTTCCACGAACGGGATTAGAACCTCGATCTTCTGTAGTTTCTCGCGCTTGGAACGAATATCCCGATCTTCTTCCTTGGACCGGAAGTAGATGTCTGCGTTAGACATCATCGGCGCAATTGCCCGATTTAGATTCCCAAAGTCTAGCTTGAACATCCCATACGAGCGTTGATATAGCTTAAACAATTCAATCATGTCATGTTTCGTTTTGATCAGGCGCGGGTGTGCTTTGAGACCCGTACGGCATATCGAATACACGTCCTCATAGCTAGCTTCCTTCAAGTTGAGACTATCTTGAGTTTTTTCCCGCATGTCTGGGTTCATTACCATTTGGCACATTTCCTTCAAGTCAGCCAATATCTCGTTTACTTCCTCAGCCATTAGGCGCGACTTGTGTTTGGCGGATTTTAGTTTTTTCTCTGCTTCACCGTAATCGAATGTCTGCACAACATCCTCCTTGATTCTTGCTTCGATCTGGCTGCGTGCCCGCGCTCCAAGTGCTCCCGATAGTCTATCCTTAAGGCGGTGCCTTGCTTCTTGGGCAATACGGTGCTCATTCGCGCACCTGGCCTCGTTCTCTTTCACACCGATGTATCTTTCCATCGTGCCATGGAGGACGCGGATACGGTTTAGAAACTCGCGGGAAAACAACACAAACGGGCCAACAAAATCACTGTTCTCCTCCGCTGTTATTTTTAGGCGATCGAATTGGCGGGCTAATGCACTAAGCTTTTTTTCGAGCGTCTCTGCACTTCGCGATATGCCGGCCAGAATCGTGGATACGTCGGTAAACGCTTTGTTGATAGTCTTGGTTGTCTTCAATATCAAGATTAGCTTGCGCAACATGGTTTCTTCGCCGCTGGTCCGCAGAAATAATGCTTGCAGGCTCTTTTTGGCGTCCTCGAGCTGGCTGTCCGTCAGCAGCTCATGCTCTTCGATGTACGCCAACGTTGTCATCGAGATAAGCGCCTCTTTGAGCTGGGCATCTACGATTTTGTTGGCGGTTTGCATGGCAGAAGGACGGTATCTCGGCTGAAAGAACGGGGCCTATCTTGCCTAAAGTGGGGCACGTCCCCCGACCTCTGTCTCGAGGCTACGGCTTACACTTTTTATGATAGCATTTTTCCCTATTTAGGCATGTAGAAAACCCGGAAATCACGCGCCGCGCACTATCGGTGGAGGAAGATTATGAAACGCATTGCCCTATATTTGGCGACTAATATAGCCGTACTGGTTGTGCTTAGCGTCTCGATGCGATTGCTTGGTATCGAGCGTCTGCTCGATAAGCAGGGGGTAGGCCTTGATTACAATGCGCTATTGATCTTTGCCGCCATTATCGGATTCAGCGGGTCGCTAATCTCGCTGGCGATCTCGAAGTGGACAGCAAAACGCCTGACTGGGGCTCGAATCATCGAGCAACCGACAAATTCTACCGAGACCTGGTTGTTCGAAACGGTGAAACGCCAGGCGCAACGGGCGGGCATTGGCATGCCTGAGGTCGCGGTCTACGATTCTCCGGACATGAACGCCTTTGCTACCGGGATACGGCGAAATCACGCGTTGGTGGCGGTCAGCACAGGGCTCTTGCAGTCCATGGGACAAGACGAAGTGGAGGCGGTGCTCGCGCACGAAGTCACGCATGTCGCCAACGGCGACATGATAACTCTGGCGCTGATTCAGGGAGTGGTTAACACGTTCGTTGTCTTTTTGTCGCGCGTCATCGGCCACATTGTGGATCGCGCGGTATTCAAAACTGAGCGTGGGCATGGCCCTGCGTTTTGGATTACAGCCATCATCGCCGAGTTGGTATTGGCGGTATTGGCGAGCACGATCGTCATGTGGTTTAGTCGGCAGCGTGAATTTCGCGCCGATGCCGGCGGTGCGAAACTGGCTGGAACCGACAAGATGATAAGGGCCTTGGAGTCACTTAAACGTGGTGTCGGTGAGCGACACTTGCCCGATCAGATGGCCGCCTTTGGGATTTCTGGCGGTATCGGTCGAGGAATCAAACGGCTTTTCACTACACATCCGCCGCTGGACGAGCGTATCGCCGCGCTGCAACGTAGATCGGCATAGTAGGGGGGAATCAAACGCGTGGTTGACGCGTTGGTTATTGGCACACGGGCAATGCTAGCGCTTGCAGTATATCGCCGTTACGTCGATCTTGCACGAATGCAACAACGCCCAAATCCTTCGCCTTCCAATCTTTGGCTAGTGTTAAAGTCTCATCAAACTTCATCCCACCTGATTTGAGGCGAATCGGTCCAACGAATTGGCGCGCAACGAAGTTATGAGTCAACGTACGCCCAGTGTTTTCGCCCGCCTTTACGTTTCGCTTTAGCTTGTTTTCGTAAAGTACGATGTAGGCATCAACACTGTGCCTATCAGTAGCATCGGGTACGTCGGCGTTTGCCATTATTTGTAACTGCCTGGCATCCTGTTTAAGGTTTATCTGCAGCTGCGCACGCGCCTTGGACCGATTAATGTCGGCGATCGCTTTATTGACACTCTGCGCGCGCCAAGGTCGAAAATCTTTGCCATTCAAAAGGAATTGTGGGGTATAGATCGTGGGCAAACGGTTGATGGCTCCCATGCGACGTTGGCGCTCGGTGAATTTGCTTTGTGCAAAAGGGTCGCGCCAGCCGAGGTAATCCCAATAGTCCACATGTAGGGCAAGTGGGACTACCTGATCTGCGCCTAATTCGCGCGCCGGCAACGAACTCAACAATCGGTCCGCCGGCGGGCAGCTACTGCACCCTTCAGAGGTATAAAGCTCAAGCAAAGCCACGGTGTGCTTGCCGCTGCTGGCCGAGCACTCCTGGGTTGCGGCCGGGCTGGTGGCAGATGCCAGTGAGAATCCCAGCGTAAGGAGAGATGCGACAAGCTTTTTCGATAATCTCATAGCGAAATTATTACCCCGAAATTGAACATTGTACAGGACCGCCGATCTAATTTTTCCAACAACCCCAAGAAGTGCTGTGATAGTTTTGTGATAATCCCATGTTTTCCTATCTAATGTTTTTCTAGTGGCTGAGGAGCTACCGCGTGCCCCGCAAGATTCTCGTCATCGAAGACAGTCGTGATATAGCCCATTTATTGGAGCTCCACCTCCCTGACCTCGGCTGTGAGGTTGACGTGGTTCACGATGGTTGTGTTGGTTTGGAACGTGCGCTCGGCACGCCTTACGATTTAATTATTCTGGATCTGATGCTCCCTGGTGTGGAAGGCCTGGATATCTGTCGGCGACTTCGGGCGAGACCGAACTACACGCCGATCTTGATGTTAACTGCCAAGTCGTCGGAATTCGATCGCGTTCTGGGGCTGGAGGTGGGAGCAGATGATTATCTCACAAAGCCTTTCAGCATTCGTGAGTTGTTAGCACGAGTGAAGGCCCTGTTCCGTCGGTTGGATGCGCTTGCTTCGCAATCGCTACTTGCTCCCGGCGAAACTATTCATATCGGCGATCTTGCTATTGACGCAGAGAAGCGCAAAGTCACTCTAGGGAATAGGCAGATTGAGTTGACGGCCAAGGAATTCGATCTACTTGTACAATTTGCTCACCACCCAGGCCGTGTCTATACACGGTCACAGCTGCTAGATCTTGTCTGGGGATATGGCCACGTTGGCTACGAACATACCGTTAACTCCCATATCAACCGACTGCGCGCTAAGATCGAACAAGACCCCGCTCGGCCGCGCTACATTCTTACGGTTTGGGGGGTTGGTTATAAGTTCTTCGAAGCCAGCGAACAACAACGGCAGGTCTAATGTTTAAGACCTTATACGCTAAGCTGGCCATTGCGTTGGTGGTGTTGTTGAGTCTGATCGCCATTTTTTACATCCTATTGACCTTGTATTCCACCCGTCTGTATCTGCAAGAGGTCGACCAGAAATTTAATCGTACACTGGCTGCAAACCTGCTTGCTGACAAGGATCTGATGACGGGAGATCGGGTCAACGACGCAGTGCTTCAGGAGATATTTCATATGTACATGGTGATCAATCCCAACATTGAAATATACCTGTTGGATGAGCGCGGCACGATCTTGGCTTTTTCGGCGCCGCCGGGAAAGGTAAAGCGTAACAAGGTTTCACTGGAACCAGTTAGAAAGTTCCTAAGCAGCCCCGATCGTCTCCCTATTCTTGGTAGCGATCCACGTAGCCTTGATCGTAAAAAGGTATTTTCGGTTGCACCAGTAGTATCGGAAGGTAGAACGCAGGGTTACTTGTATGTTGTTTTGGGTGGGGAGGACTATCATTCAGTCGCACGGTTGCTGGAGGGCAGCTACGTTCTGCGTTTGAGCACTTGGACGGTGGTGGCCAGCTTGCTGCTTGGACTGGTGGCCGGGCTTGTCCTTTTCAACTTTCTCACCAGAAGGCTTGCTCGACTTTCCGCCGCGATGAAGGCCTTCCAAGAAAACGACCTCACAGAGCTTGATATAACTCAAGAGCTAGATGCGTCATCGGGTGACGAGATAAGCCAACTCGGCGCAACGTTCAAGGAGATGGCCGAACGGCTAGCTCAGCAGATGCACGCGCTCAAGAAAACAGACAGGTTGAGGCGCGAGCTGGTCGCTAATGTTTCGCACGATCTTCGAACACCTATTGCGTCACTGCAAGGCTACTTAGAGACCTTGTTGCTCAAAGAGGGGAAACTATCGGCGGTAGAGCAACGCAAATATCTTAAGATTGCTATGCGGCACAGCGAGCAGTTGGCTAAATTGGTGGCTGAGCTGTTCGAGCTTGCAAAGCTGGATTCGCAAGAGATCCAACTTCAGCGTGAGCCTTTCGCGCTGGCCGAGTTGGTGCAAGACATGCTGCTCAATTTTCAGCTCGTATCAGAAAATACAGGTGTGAAGTTGGAACCGGACATTCCTAAGGACCTCCCACTCGTCTCTGGGGATATCGCGTTGATCGAGCGAGTGCTTGAGAATCTGATGGAGAACGCGTTTCGCCACACACCACAGGGCGGCGCGGTGAAGATAATCGTTTGCCTGGAAGAGAATGTGGTCGTGGTCTACGTAACCGATAACGGTTGCGGTATCGCGCCAGACGACCTGGCCCACATCTTCGATCGCTTCTATCAGGTGCGGAGAAATGCGCGAGAGAGGACGACGGGGGCGGGACTTGGATTAGCGATTGCGAAGCGTATCTTGGATCTTCATGGAACACCCATCGAAGTGCAAAGCGAGCTCAATGTCGGTACGACTTTTCAATTCTCACTTCCCGTCAGCAGTGCTTGACAAGCTCTTACATTGGCCCATCAATTCTTCTAGCTACTGTGTTATGGAAATGTGAACTTTCCGTGACGTTGTTGTGATTTACCAGTGGCAAGCTTTATGACGCCCTTGGAAAGGGGTGGCGCGCTAACGCGTGTCTAACTTTGCGTAACAACCCTAGAAAGAAGGAGATCGAAAATGCAGCGATTGTGTTCACTATCAACACTAGTATTGACCGCCATGTTTCTGGTTGCCGGCCCCGTGTCGGCAAGCGGAAATGATGGGTCGGTCAAATATGACGTCACGATTACTAACCTAACGCGGGGTCAGACATTTACGCCTATCCTTGTAGCGAGTCACAAAAAGGGTGTGAAGCTATTCGAGGTCGGATCGGAGGCCAGCGAGCAATTGGCGCTATTGGCCGAGGACGGTGCTACCCAGCCGCTCTCAGATCTGCTTCTTGACTCCGGCCGCGTCTTCGAGGTAACCAACTCTGGCGGTCTGCTTTTGCCAGGTGAGAGCGTAACGATCGCCATCAAAACTCGCGGCCAATTCAATCGCATCTCTATGGCGGCGATGTTGATTCCGACCAATGACGGGTTCTTCTCGATTCAAGGGGCTAGGGCATGGCCGGGTAACAGCGCTCGCGTCCTCTTTTCTCCTGCCTACGATGCCGGTAGCGAGCCCAATGACGAGTTGTGCGAGAACATTCCGGGACCTGTATGTGGCGGTGTTGGCGCCTCGCCGGGCGCAGGTGGTGAGGGCTACGTGCACATCCATGCTGGTGTTCACGGTATCAGCGGCCTGGCGGAGCCCCTGACCCCAGATGCAACTGGGGGCCTAAATCCGGCAGAGCGCGACTGGCGTAACCCAGTTGCCAAAATAACGATTCAGCGCAGCAAGTAAACGCACTCGCCTTTGTGGGTGCCGCGGTCGGATTAATTCAGCTGCGGCTCGGCGCTACGCGCACGGCCGCAGCCTTTTCTTTCGCGAGACACTGCCGCGCTGAATGCCAATAGGTAGGACGTTGTACAATAAGGGCGATATACTTGTAAGTACTTTACAATCCGGGAACCATGTAGGTGATCGAGGTCGGGATAATCGTGACTGATAGAAGGACGGAAGATGTTGCTCATAAAGCAAGCACCGGATATTAAGAATTCCGAAATTACCGACAAGAAGTTTTTTGATCGACGACGGCAGTTCTTGCAGACCGCGGCGACCGCGGTGGCCACCACCATGGTTGCCCCGGGCCTGCTAGTTCCGGATACAACTCATGCCGGTGAGAAACTCCAGAACGTAGGCAAGTCTTCCTACCAGCTTGATGAGAAACTCACCACGTACGCAGACATCACGAGCTACAATAACTTCTACGAGTTCGGCACCGACAAGCGTTCACCGGCGAAACTCGCCCACAAGATGAAAACCCGGCCCTGGACTATCACCGTAGAAGGTGAGATCGCCAAACCCGGCAACTATGATATCGACGATTTCATAAAGCCCCATACGCTGGAAGAGCGCGTCTATCGACTGCGTTGTGTCGAGGCTTGGTCTATGATTATCCCGTGGGTAGGTTTTCCGCTGGCCGATGTCATCAAGCGTTTTGAGCCGAACTCGCGGGCCAAATACGTCCAGTTCGTCACACTTTATAACCCTGAGCAAATGCCTGGCCAAGTCAAAGGTCTGTTTGGCGGTGGTTTGGACTGGCCCTATGTCGAGGGCTTGCGTATGAACGAGGCCCTGCACCCACTGACCATATTCGCGGTCGGCCTTTATGGTGAAGTATTACCGAATCAGAATGGCGCACCGATACGCTTGGTGGTGCCATGGAAATACGGTTTCAAGAGCATAAAGTCCATCGTTAAAATGCGGTTTGTAGAGGAACAACCGCCAACCACCTGGAACAAGGCGGCGCCGCGGGAGTATGGTTTTTATTCCAACGTAAATCCCAAGGTTGATCATCCGCGCTGGAGCCAGAGCCACGAACGGCGTATTGGCGAAGACAACCTGTTTTCTCCCAAACGCCCAACCCCGATGTTCAATGGTTACGCTGATCAGGTAGCCAGTCTTTATGCTGGCATGGATTTAGAAAAGAACTACTAGACTAGCGGCTGAAGTCCATGACCCAGATCCAGTGGATCCGGTGGATAGCGAAGCCGGTTCTTTTTGTCTTGTGTTTAGCACCATTGGCGTGGCTAGTATGGGATGGTGTGACCAACAACCTCGGTGCCAATCCGGTGGAGACGGTTCGGCGCTATACCGGTGATTGGACATTGCGGTTTCTGCTTATTGCTCTCACCGTTACGCCGTTGCGTCGGCTAACCGGTTGGCATGTCGTGATTCGTCTGCGGCGTATGTTGGGTCTTTTCGCATTCCTCTACGCCTGCTTGCATTTCGTAAGCTATATCTGGCTCGATCAGTTCTTCATGTGGGACGCGATTATCGAAGATATCCTTGACCGACCCTACATCACGGTAGGGGTGGCCAGTTTCTTATTGCTCATCCCGCTTGCGGTAACATCCACTAATGGTATGGTCCGACGACTAGGGGGGCGACGCTGGCAGCGGCTGCACCAGCTGGTGTACGTGATCGCCGTTTTGGGCGTGATCCATTTTTTATGGCTCGTCAAAAGTGATATCTCTGAGCCGGTCATTTATGGCGCCATACTGGCCTTGTTGCTCGGCTTTCGATTGTTTTGGCACCTGCGTGGCCGGTCTCGGCAGCCGGCCGGCGCTAGCGGCTAACACCGGCATTTAACCCCTCAAAAGTTATTGGTTACAATGTATTGGGCCGGCCTTGAATTTGATCGGGATTGTCACCATCTTAGCTTCTCCCCGGGTTCGCACGAGAATATAGCTTGTTACAGGATTTGAAGGGCACCACCATCGTCTGCGTCCGCAAGGGCGATTCTGTCGTCATTGGCGGTGATGGCCAGGTGTCTCTGGGTAATACCATTATGAAGGCCAACGCCCGTAAGGTGCGGCGCCTATATAAGGATCAGGTTATCGTTGGTTTCGCGGGTGGTACGGCCGATGCGCTTACGCTGTTTGAGAAGTTCGAAGGCAAGCTCGAGCAACACCAGGGACAATTGGTGCGGGCAGCGGTGGAGCTGGCCAAGGACTGGCGCACCGATCGACTATTGCGCCGTTTAGAAGCGCTACTCGCAGTGGCCGACACCACGGCCTCGTTGATTATCTCCGGCACTGGCGATGTCATTGAGCCGGAGCGCGGGTTAATCGCGATCGGCTCGGGCGGACCCTATGCGCAGGCCGCCGCGTCGGCGTTACTCGAGAATACCGACCTTGATGCACGCACCATCGTCGAAAAGAGCTTGGCAATCGCATCCGACATTTGTGTTTTTACCAATACCCAGGTAACGATCGAGGAGTTGGGCTGAGCTATGTCGTCAACGTCCGAAATGACCCCGCGCGAGATCGTTCAGGAGCTGGACAAGCATATCGTTGGTCAGAACGCCGCCAAACGTGCGGTGGCGATCGCGCTGCGCAATCGCTGGCGACGCGCGCAGGTCGAAGATGAAGAGCTGCGCAGCGAAATTATGCCCAAGAATATCTTGATGATCGGGCCGACCGGGGTGGGCAAGACAGAAATCGCACGTCGCCTGGCACGGCTTGCGAACGCCCCGTTTATCAAAGTAGAGGCGACAAAGTTTACCGAGATTGGCTACGTTGGCCGCGAGGTAGATTCGATTATACGTGATCTTGTAGACATGGCGGTCAAGATGACGCGTATGGAAGAGGTGGATAAAGTCCATCAGCGGGCCGAAGACGCGGCGGAAGACCGGATTTTGGACATCCTGCTGCCGCCGGCACGCGAGATCGGGTTTGCGGTTGGGGCCGAGAATGAAACCGCTCCCAACGATACGGCGGCGCGGCAACGTTACCGAAAGAAGCTGCGCGAAGGCGACTTGGATGACCAGGGAATAGAAGTCGAGCTCAGCATGCCGAACGTCGGCGTAGAGATTATCGCGCCACCGGGTATGGAGGAGATGACAAGCCAACTCCAAGGGCTGTTTCAGAACATGGGCGGGCGTAAAACGCGCGCACGTCAACTAAAGATTAAAGAGGCCAAGAAACTTCTGGTTGAGGAAGAGGCCGCGCGCATGATCAACGAGGATGACATCAAGGTGCGGGCGGTAGAGCGCGCCGAGCAGCATGGCATTGTCTTTCTAGATGAGCTCGACAAAATTGTCGGTCGCTCCGAAGTGCGCGGTCCCGATGTCTCGCGTGAGGGCGTGCAACGCGATCTGTTGCCGTTGGTCGAAGGTTGCACGGTCTCGACCAAGTACGGCATGGTCAAGACGGATCACATATTGTTTATTGCCTCCGGTGCGTTTCACTTGGTTAAGCCATCCGATCTCGTTCCCGAATTGCAGGGTCGCTTACCGATTCGAGTCGAGCTCGATGCGCTTACCACCGAAGACTTTGTGCGCATACTGACCGAACCTGATGCCTCGCTCACCGAACAATATGCGGCATTAATGGCGGCTGATGGCCTCGAGCTCAGCTTCGCCGAGGACGGTGTACGTCGTACGGCTGAAGTGGCGTGGGAGGTCAACGAAAAAACCGAAAATATCGGTGCCCGCCGATTGCATACAGTGATGGAGCGTTTGTTGGAAACGATCTCGTTTGAAGCGGCCGACCGATCTGGTCAAAGCGTCACCGTAGATCGCGCGTATGTGGACGACCATTTAGCAGACCTGGTTGGCAACGAGGATCTCGCCCGCTACATCCTTTAAGGTTTCGATTATTTCGGCCGTAGCACTTGAAACCTGAGGCCGGTATCCCCATATAAAAACATCGGTGCACTTGAGCTGGCATGGATCGGCCGTTTGCACGCGGGTGTTATCAATTAATTCAGGAGGTTTTGAGATGATGAACTTAGTACCTAGAATTGCCAGCCGCAATGACTTGCGATGGCTTGATGATGACTTCGGTGATCTATTCGAGGGTTTCTTCCGGCCGGCGCGTAGGATCGAACCAACCCGTGACTTTTTGCCGGCAGTTGATGTTAGTGAAGACGACAATGGTTACGTAGTTCGAGCCGAGTTGCCGGGTGTCAAGAAGGAAGACATTGACGTAACCTTGGAAGACGGTCTGTTGACGATTAGTGCCGACACCAAGACTGAGTCGGAAGAGAAGGAGGGTGAGCGCGTGATACGGCGGGAGCGCCGTTACGGGAAGTATTCGCGCAGCCTACGACTCGGTACTCAGGTTGACGAGGGTAAGGTCAAGGCCAATTACAAGGATGGCATACTCGAGTTGGTGCTGCCGAAGTCCGAGGCTGTAAAGCCCAAGCGTATCGCAGTCGACGTCGGCTAAGCGCCACATTTGACCTAGAAAGGCCGCTTGTTAGCGGCCTTTTTTTCGATTCTTTCCCGGCCTCGAACTGCGAACTTCACTCTTCAAGACATAAACTTTCCGCTGAACACGTCAGAGACAGTTACCTAGTCTCCGTTTACGCGTGGGTACGTTGTACAATACGAACCTGTATACCTAGTTATGAACAGTCAACGCCCCCCTCCCCACTTGTTGGGGAGGGCAGGGGAGGGGTTATGGCCGCAACCGACCGCGCTCGAATACTGATAGAGGCGCTGCCGTACATCCAACGATTCTCGGGCAAGACCATCGTCATTAAGTATGGCGGTAACGCCATGGTCGACGAATCACTAAAGCAGGGTTTCGCGCGCGACGTCGTGTTGATGAAGTTAGTCGGCATAAATCCGGTGGTGGTGCATGGTGGCGGCCCGCAAATCGGTGCGTATCTGAAGCGCATGGGCAAGGAGAGTCGTTTTGTAGAGGGTCTGCGGGTCACCGATCGAGAGACCATGGATGTGGTAGAAATGGTGCTCGGCGGTCTCGTCAACAAAGAGATCGTAAGTCTTATCAACCAACAAGGTGGCAAAGCGGTGGGACTATCGGGCAAAGACGGTAGTTTGATCCGCGCGCGCAAGCTGATCATGAATGGTCCCGCCAAGGATGAGAAGTTACCGAGTGAGATCATTGATATTGGCCACGTCGGTGAAGTGCTGGGTATCGATCCTGAATTGGTGGCGTTGCTCGACACGCGAAACTTTATACCCGTCATCGCGCCTATCGGCGTCGGTGGCGACGGACAGACTTATAATATCAATGCCGATTCGGTCGCTGGCAAGCTCGCGATCACGGTGCGGGCTGAGAAGCTGATTCTACTTACCAATACGCCCGGCATTTTAGATACGAACGATAAGTTGTTGACGCGTCTGTCCGCCAAGGAGATCGATAGTCTGATTGCAGACGCTACGATCGAAGGCGGTATGCTGCCCAAAGTTCGCTGTGCACTCGATGCCATCAATAGTGGCGTCTCTACCGCGACTATTGTCGACGGCCGCGTCGATCATGCCGTTTTGCTTGAGATCTTCACCGATGAGGGCGTCGGGACACAGATCACGTCGTAGGGTGGCTAGCACCAATGTGGGAATATCGAGGCCAGAAACGACCGCCTTTTGCTGAGCCGGTTGGGGCCGGTCAGGAATCAGTCTGGGATTTCCCCAGACCGCCAAAAGCGGTGCCGTGTAACCGTACAGTTGAAGTGAGCCACAACGGCATCGTGATCGGGCGCTCCACTAAGACCTATCGAGTATTGGAAACTGCAAGTCCGCCTACCTTTTACCTACCGGCGAACGATGTCGATTGGCCACAGCTGGTAAAGGCGCCAGGGAGTTCTTTGTGTGAGTGGAAAGGCTTAGCAGCGTATTGGGCGCTGACTTTAGACCCGAGCGGCGCACCGGTGGCGTGGAGTTATGGCGATCCGCACCAGGAATTTGAGATGCTTCGCGCCCATGCTTCATTCTATCCAGGGCGCGTAGCTTGTTACGTAGACGGGGAGCGAGTGCGTCCTCAGCCTGGCGAATTCTATGGAGGCTGGGTAACGAGTGAGTTAGTGGGCCCGTTTAAGGGCGCCGCGGGTAGTCAACATTGGTGACGGAAATACCTGACGATGCCGTCGCTCTGGCAGACTGGCGGAGGCAAGTGGCTGAGATGTACGCTCGGGTGCGCTGGCAGGCTGGCGAAGACCCAAAGCGTGCCTGCGAAGCGTTCAGGTCCTGGCGCGACGCACTCTTCAAGACCCATCCGCAAAGCCCTCTATCTTCGGTTGGGGTCGAAAGGTTCAGTGCCATTGAGTACTTTCCCTACGACCCGCGCTGGCGCCTAATTGGGAGGCTGGAAAGCTCGGCAAGAGGGCATACTTACTCGCTTGATCTCGAGGACGATGGACTCTTTCGTTACACCCAGATCGGGGTGCTCCGCCTGGAGGCGCTAACCGGCGAAGCCACGCTAGAGCTGTATTCGCTCGAGGGATATGGTGGTGGGCTCTTCCTCCCATTCCTCGATGGTACAAATGGTGACACGACCTACGGCGGTGGGCGATATCTCCTGGATACGATCAAGGGTGCCGACTTGGGGTTAGACCGGGATGGGTTCGTGCTGGATTTCAACTTCGCTTATAACCCCTCATGCGCTTACGATGCGGGCTGGGTGTGTCCACTGGCACCGCCTCAGAATGGACTTCCCTTTGAGGTGCTGGCAGGCGAGAAGGACTTTCGCCCGTGCTGAAATCCAAAGCTACCGGGTGATATCACTATAGAATCTAACAAAGGAAAAATATTTATTCCTATCACTTCTATGATAGTTGTTAGCATATCTCTTACTATTTTGATAAGTCTACTTAAAAGGTAACCTTTCGGTGGAAATGCAAGAACGACTAGGACGTTTCGTATTTTTGACGGAGCATCGGGATGTTGGGAATGATAAAGGCCTGACCATTCGTATTCTTGGCCCGACTGCGTCATCGCAGCAAGAAGAGGTTTTGCGATTTGATTGTTTTGAAAAACAGCCGCATTACCACGTCGGTTTCTCCGTGCCACCAGTGCCGATAGAGGCACCCGATCCTTTCCGCTGGACGGTGGAAAAACTTCGTCAAGAGTTTGGCGAATTATTGCGTGATGCCGGTGCATTGTCACTCAATGCAAACGAAGAGAATACGTTAGCGGATGTATTGGCGGTCATTGAGAAAACAGCTAATCAAGAGCCTGCTAGGGGCTAGAATCCACATATGGAGTACAGCATTCGGGTAGCCTTACCAAGCGATGGTGAGGCCATGCGATCTCTGCTTCCTCGTCTTGCGTCGTTTGACATACCGGCCCGGCGATCAGCCGAGGACTTATGGCGCGGGGACGAGCAAAGTTTACAAGCGTGGCTAGATGGTGAAGCGCCGGATTGTCTGGCCCACGTCGCGGTAGATTCGAACAATGCTGTGCTGGGTTTGAGTCTCATTCGCTTACGTGAGGAAATGTTGAGCCACGGGCCAAGTGCACACTTGGAAGTGTTAGCGGTCGCTCGTGAAGCGGAAGGGAAGGGCATTGGCCGAGCGCTGATTGTGACAGCAGAAGATGCAGCCCAAGAGCGCGGCGCATGGACCATAACGTTGCACGTGTTCGCGAACAACACCCGCGCACGCTACCTCTATGAAGAACTGGGCTATTCAGGTGAAATTATCCGCTACATAAAAGACCTCTAGTCACAAAATCCACGTAATTTTCAAATGTTATACTTAGCGATTGAGCGATTCATTTTTGAGCGTCGGTGTACGGTGATCGATTGCTCTGTTTTGAGTGGTTCTTGGTACAATTTTTTGCTGGACCTTCCGATACGGGTTAGGATCTTCGGCACTTATAAGGATGCCGTTGATTTGGTGCCGAACTGCGGATTTCCAGGTACAAACGAAAACAGACTAACCGAAATGCCGATCTTTAAGGATGTTTACGATCGGGGCTATGGCTAGAATGAAACCAGTCATCACGATTTGTGCGATCGCGTTATCTGGCGTCGCGCACGCGTGGCACGGTGAGCCACCGGACGATCCGCTCGTGCGTGTCCACTACGACTACGAGGTAGTGCAATACTGTAGCCTCGCAAACGACAAAATCATCACCGGATTCCGAAAGCAATTGGCATCGATTGTTGCCGAAACCGGTGCAAGCAGCGATGCCATCGAAGCCGCCCGCTCCATCGCATGGAAAGCTGCGCACCTCGAATGGCAAAATCGGGGGCTTGGTGGGTTTCGTCGGTGGTGTAACAATGAGGGACGACAAGCTGCTAAGCGGTTTGGCGGCGCGTGAAGCCGCGAACACGACGCAAAGCCTTAGGTCGCACAACCGCAAAACACGAGACGTCTGCGCCTACGTTCGAGGGTGGGAGAAATGACAGATGTAAGGCTATCGGTTGAGCAGCACTATGGTGTAGACGGGATTCTGCAAGCGATTCTGAAAGCGCTTGAGGCGATGGGTAAGGACATAGAGCAGCTTTCACCCGCCGATTTAGCGCCGGTAGACGAATTCCACATCCGTGGCCGTGAAGCGACCGTGGAGCTGGCCAACCGTGCGAACCTATCGCCGGGCCGTCGGGTGCTGGATGTGGGTTGTGGGCTCGGTGGTTCTGTGAGGTATCTCGCAACGGAGCACAAATGCCAGGCGACAGGTATCGACTTAGTGGCGGAATACATCGAGATCGCAACGGCCTTGGCGGAGCGGGTCGGGCTCAGCAACGTTGTTGAATTCCGGCAAGCGAATGCACTGGCATTGCCATTCGATGCTGGCTCATTGGACGTCGCCTGGACGGAGCATGCGCAGATGAACATCTCGGACAAGGCAGGATTTTACGGAGAAATCGCGCGCGTCCTAAAGCCAGGTGGGCGTCTGGTTTTTCACGATATCTTTGCTGGTGACGGCGGTGAGCCACATTTTCCCGTACCGTGGGCTGAGAAAAGCACGATTAGTTTCTTGGAAAAACCGGCATCCTTGCGCGCAATCCTTGATAAGGCTGGGTTGAAAACTTCGGAGTGGGAAGAAAAGAGTCAGCATTCACTTGAGTGGTTTGAAGCAGTCATTGAGAAAACGAAGGAATCCGGTCCGCCACCCCTGGGACTCCATTTGTTGATGCGCGAAACCGCCCAATCCAAGTTCGAAAATGTCATCCGCAATCTACGGGAAAACCGTATTGTTGTAGTTCAGGTCGTGGCTGAGAAGGCATAAACAACCTATAAAACAGCTACATATTGGCATTACCCAGTACTGGCCGCGCATCTCCCGCGGCAGGAAAATGGCCGCAGCTACAGGAAAGTCAGGTCCTATTGAGCTAGATTTCAATATAGTCACGTGGGTGACGATCAATAGATGAAATCTGGTTTCGGCCCCTGTCTGCCGAAGTTTTACTGAAGGGCACTAGTAATGAGTATCACGATCCACTTTGAAGGTACGCTTAAAGACGAAACAGCCTATGAAGCCGTTGTTTCTGAGGCGAGTAACCTTGCCACGGAAATGAGCTGGCCGGCTCGACCAATTAGTGAGAAAAAGGTCACCTTGCTTCGGGTTAAGGGCGAAAAAGATTGGGATTACGTTGGCCCTGTTAAAGGAATAGAGATACGACCCCACGAGAATTCGGATCCCCTACGGTTGGTATTTGATAGACAGCTTTATGTGCAGGAATACATAAAGACCCAATTCGCTCCAGTTGAGATACATGTCGCAGTCTCAGATTTTCTAAAACGGCTTGAACCGTATTTTGAAAGCTTCAACGTTACCGATGAAGGCGAGTATTACGATACAAATAACCTAAAGAAACTAGAGGACCACATCCAGTGGTGCTACAAAGCCCTGGATCAGTATTTGGACCAAGAGGATAAATACTACGGTCCGGTCCGCTCGGCGGACGGACGCATTATTGATGTTTTAGAAAAAGACTAATTTCCTCACCCGAACCTCGGGTATTGAATAATCACAGCCCAGCACTACCAAGTACAAAAAACAGCGCCGCAAAGACACCCGCATCGGTGGTAAAGCTTAGAGGTCCGCTTGTGGGGATGCGGAAACGAGATAGCGTCCAGTTCGTCGCCCACATCGATACCTTATGCAAGGGCGTTAAGCATCTACGCACATAGGTGGCGCGGCGATATCCTGGCGGCGGGACCAAAGAGGCCACGGTCGCGTACATCGCTGCCTTAACCGCTATCGAAAGACTACCCGCCCAGCGTCGAAGGGCACCAGCTGTGGCCACGCTAACAAACTGTTTGCAGCTTCTTGTTGAACCGATCACACAGTGACTAAATCGCCCTAGCGATTGAATAGTTCCCTTTCCAAGTTTCCGGCATATCAACCATCTATCTGTGAAACTTCACCAATGGTCATTTATCACTGGCTTGCTGGGACAACCAACGTAGACTTTTTATTAATCGGGAACAACATCAGTATTGACGAAGGAATTTACCGGGCCAGATTAAGCGGCTTTTTATCGTACGCTTAATCTTTTGGGGGTACTTTAGAGGGATGGAGCGCTCGAACGCACAGCTTGGGGACGGGGTGCGGATGAGACTATATGGGTATTGGCTGTCCTCCCGGACTATCCGGTGATCCCGAGCGGGCCCGTCGTCGACTTCTGTTCTGTGGTTTATTACCAGTCATCGCCCTTCTGGTAGCGGGGTGTGCCGACAGTAGTTCCAGCGACGTCAAGGATCTCTCCGACCCGGCCTCGGCACCCGTCATATCGTTGACGGCTGATCCCCCGTCCATCAGCGCTAACGACTTTACTGACCTGAACTGGTCGGTAACCAACGCCGCATCCTGCGAGGCCTCCGGCGCCTGGTCGGGCAGGAAGGCATTGTCCGACAGTGAGACGGTTGGTCCATTGACCCAGACCAGCAAGTTCACCCTGGTGTGTAACGGCCCCGGCGGCAGCGCCGCGCAGTCGGTGACGGTCACGGTGACCGCAGCGCCACCTCCACCGGCGATCACCAATTTCACGCCCACCAGTGGGCCGGTGGACACCACCGTAACGATCACCGGTGCCAACTTCAGCGGCACCACCGCGGTTGCCTTCAACCGCAAAGTCACAAGCTTCACGGTTGACGCCGATACCCGGATCTTCGCCACGGTGCCAAGTGGGGCCACCACCGGGGGGATCACGGTCACGACTGGCGCCGGCACCGACACCAGCGGCGCTGACTTTACCGTGACCACGGCGCCGCCGGGGACCAAGGCTGGCGATAACGATGGCGATGGTATGGCCGACGCGTGGGAATTGGCCATTGGATTCGACCCGAGTGACGGCTCCGATGCCGGTCGAGACACCGATGGGGATGGCTTTAGCAACCTCGAGGAATTTCAGGCCGGCACCGATCCGCACGACGCCACTGACGGCAAGCCACCGCCGCAATCCGTGCTGCGTGGGCCCTATCTGCAGCAAGGCACGCCCACGAGCGTCATAATCAAGTGGCGCACCGATCATCCGACCACGTCGGGCATTTACTACGGCACCGCGGCAGATGCGCTAACGGCAGACACGGCATCAGACACCGTCACCACCGAGCATGAACTGCTAATCAGCAATCTGCAACCGGACACGCGTTACTATTATAAGGTCGGCAATTTCTACAGCGCCCTCGTCAGCAGTGGGAGCGCCTATCCCTTCTCAACCGCCCCCACCCCAGGAACGCCCAAACCGACACGCATCTGGGTTATCGGGGACTCAGGCACTGCCAATGACAACGCCCGCGCCGTGCGCGATGCGTATAAAGGCTATACCGGCGCTCGGGGCACCGATCTTTGGTTAATGCTCGGGGATAACGCTTACGGCGACGGTACGGACGGCCAATACCAAGACGCCGTGTTTGACATGTATCCCGAGTTGCTGCGCCAGACCCCATTGTGGAGCACGCTGGGCAATCACGATGGCCATACGGCGAGCTCGGATACGCAAACAGGGCCTTACTACGATATCTTTACGCTGCCGACGAATGCGGAAGCGGGCGGCTTGGCGTCTGGAACCGAAGCGTATTACTCGTTTGACTACGCCAACGTCCATTTCATCTGTTTGAATTCCTACGACATCGACCGTTCGCCGAATGGCGCCATGATGACGTGGCTGCAAAATGATCTCGCCGCCACCGACAGACAGTGGGTCATCGCCTTCTGGCACCATCCGCCGTACAGCAAAGGCTCACACGATTCCGACTCGGAATCTGCCCTCAGGGATATGCGCGAAAATGCGCTCCCCATCCTCGAATCTTTTGACGCAGACTTGGTGTTGTCGGGCCACAGCCATTCCTATGAGCGCTCGTTTCTTATCGACGGTCATTATGGCAGATCGGACACGCTGACTGCGGCGATGATACGTGACGGCGGCGACGGTCGCGAGACCAGTGACGGCGCCTACGACAAACCCGGTGTTGCCGGCATCCCCAATCAGGGTGCCATCTATGCGGTCGCCGGTAGCTCCGGGAAAAACAGCGGCGGTCCGCTCAATCATCCGGCGATGTTCATCTCGCTCAACACGCTGGGGTCGATGGTCTTGGATGTAACGGGCAACCGGCTCGATGCGATCTTCCTCGACGATGCGGGATCGGTGCAGGACCAGTTCACGATAATCAAAGGACCGTAGCCGTGCGAAGGGTTATTCTCACAGACAAGCGCTGGCGCCGTTTGCTGGCGCTATTAATGGCCGTCTGTTGGGCCGCGCCTGTCACGCTTGGCGCCCATGCAGACGTAGATGCGCGGGTGGCGGCATTGGATAGGCAAATTGCCGCCAACCTCCGAAATGGTGAGCTCTATCTCAAGCGCGCCGAGCTCCATCGCCTCCACCAAGACTGGGATGTGGCCTTGGCGGACTACCAACGGGCGGAACAGCTCACGCCCGACCTGGAGGTGGACTTCTACCGGGGAAGGATGTGGCTGGACGCGGGCCGACTCGATCTAGCCAAATCGGCGTTAGATCATTTTCTCCGCATCAAGCCAAACCATGCTAATGCCTTACGGGTTCGGGCACGCGTGCTGGCTCGGCGCGGGGATCGACTCGCCGCCGCCGCCGATCTCAGCAAGGCGCTAGCGCGGTTGCACAAGCCGACGCCTGACTTATATCTCGAACGTGCCCAATTGCTGGTGTCGGCGGGATCGGCGCATATCGATGGGGCGTTGCGCGGGATCGATCAAGCGATTGCCCGGTTCGGGCCCCTGGTCACGTTGATACAGTTCGCCGTGGATGTGGAGACCAACCGGGGGCATCATATGGCGGCCTTGGCCCGGATCCATACCTTGCCCGATGTCGTTAAGCAACTGCCCACATGGATGGCGCGTCGCGGTGATATCCTTTTGGTGGCAGGACATCGCAAGGAGGCGAAGGTCGCCTACACTGCGGCCTTAACGGCTATCAAAAGGCTACCGACCCAGCGTCGAAGGACGCGAGCCGTGGTAACGTTAGAAAACCGTTTACGGCTTCTCGTTACCCAAGCCGCGTATTGAATAGCCACAGCCCAGCACTACCAAGTACAAAGAAACCAACACCATATAACATCGCCCACCGGTGGTAACTCTTAACCAGATCTTCCTGCGGGTAGGCAGAGATAATATAGGGTCGTGTGCGGTCATTGGTACGAGTCATTAAATTAATACCTTCGGAAAATTCTTTTACTGATTCTTGTCTCGCCTGTCGTGCCTCGCGTCGCGCCTGGCTACGCGCGAGTCGCCATTCCTTCTCGTCGATTTTGCCGTCCTCATTGAGATCGAATCGCTGTTTGAGCGTGGCTTGATCACTTTTCCATTGTCGCAATAACTCACGCACATCTTCGTCTACGGTGGTCGTGGCCATATGACTACCCAAGTTCTTAAGCAAGCCGATTGCGTAAAGACCATCGTTGGGGTTAATGCGTTGCTCGGTAAAGCGATATGAACCCCCGGAACGCGAGGTCAGAAATTGGATGACAAAGGCAGGCCATCCCTTTGAGCCCCGTGACCACTGGCGCGATCGCCAGACATCTTTGTGTTTTGGGGACACATCGGCGCCTTCGGGGTCAACCGCGATACGGCCGGTCTCGTCCTCTAGCCAGAATGTCTCTTTGCTCTCACCTTTTTCCACCGTGACCCAGCGTTGGCGCGTGCCGCCTTTTGCATACACCCTTCTGAGCTCTTCGACGCGATACCGGTACCATACACATGGGAGCCCTGAAAGTGGTGCTGTAGTGGGTACGTCGCCCATCAGCTTACCGATGCCTTCGAGTTCGACATAGCCTTGGTGGGCAGAGCCTGCTTTGGCGGTAGGGATGTCCTCGATGGTGCGCGCTTTATGTAGATGATGCCAGCAGCGCCAAGCGACGAAGGCTGCGGCAGCGGAAAGAAATACAATCGCAACTACGATACCGGCCGGGTCAGCTTGGCCGATCCTGTTGCCGAAATCGGTCAACCACCAGCTCACAATATAGGGCAGCGTGCGTTAGTTGTTGAACAGTGCCTTAACGTTAACGTCCTTAAGTTCGCGCTCTTCGAATTCCAGCAGTTTGCGTGGGCCGAAATTGAAAAAGCGTGCGATGATAGTGTCCGGGAACTGTTCGATGCGGATATTATTGGCATTGACACTATCGTTATAGAACTCGCGCCGGTCAGCGATCTGGGACTCGATCTGCGAAATTCGATTCTGCAGGTGCTGGAACTGCTCGTTGGCCTTAAGTTCGGGGTAGTTCTCAGCCACCGCAAATAGGTTGCCCAATCCCAGCCGAAGCTGACCTTCGGCCGCGCCAAGGGCGCCGACATCACCGGCTTCTCGCGCTCGCGCTACCGACGCACGTGCCTCGGTCACTTTTTCGAGCACGTCCTTCTCATACTTCATGTACTGCTTACAGGTCTCTATTAGTTTGGGTAGCTCGTCATGGCGTTGCTTCATGAGCACATCGATATTTGACCACGCCTGTGACACGTTGTGCTTGAGCCTAACGAGATTGTTAAAGATCATCACCACGTAAAGGATGAGTCCGATGATGATGCCCCATATAATGAATGTACTGATTTCCATGGGTTCCCCTTCGCATGGCGGATGAGCTCCACCGTATCTACCTCTACTGGTTAACTATAGATGGTTATTGCGCCTAACCACATACTGGACACGCTGGATCGCGGTTGAGTTTTGTTGTTCTAATCTCCATGGTGTATGCGTCCACAATCATCAAACGGCCGGTGAGCGACTCGCCGAGATCGAGCAGAACCTTGACGGTCTCGGTGGCTTGAATGCTGCCAATAATGCCTGCAACCGGTGCCAACACCCCGAATTCTGCGCAACGCATCTCGGGCTCGCCAGCCTCCTTGTAAAGGCAGCGATAACACGGGCTGTCATTACGATCGGGTCGAAACACTGCTACTTGACCCTCCAGCCGTACCACTGCTCCCGAAATTAGCGGTGTTTTCTTCTCTACGCACAACCGATTGACGGCAAACCGTGTGGCGAAGTTGTCGCTGCCATCTACGACAGCGTCGGCAAGTTCTATCTGTCCGGACAGATTATCGTCATCCAAGCGCATGTTGATGGTGGTGATACGCGTTTTCGGATTGAGTGCGAGTAGCGTTCGCTTAGCCGAGTCGACTTTGTCCTCGCCGAGCGCCTCGGTAGTGTGGACGATTTGCCGTTGGAGATTTGTCAGCTCGACTTTGTCATGATCGACTAGCACCAAATGGCCAAGACCACTAGCGGCGAGATAAATAGCAGCTGGCGAACCGAGCCCACCCATACCGACGATCAATACCCGCGACTTAAGTAATCGTTGCTGTCCCTCAATACCAATCTGCGGGAGTAATATGTGACGGCTGTATCGTAGTAACTGATCGTCGTCCATCAAGGTGGTTTCGGTAGTTTCTCTGGTAACCCTGGGTTATCGGATTTGGCATATACTCACGCGGTCACAGTGCGCGATATCTTGATGGCGGGCGACATTAACATATCCATGGCGTTGCATGAGCGAGTGAACCGCAATTCCTTGGTCATAACCATGTTCTAACAACAGTATTCCGTCAGGATATAGGTAGTGTTTAGCGTGCGCGACTATATGTCTGATGGCATCAAGACCATCGACGCCACCCAAAAGGGCGTAGTCGGGCTCAAATCGGACGTCGCCCCATGTCAGATGTGGATCATCATCCTTAATATAGGGTGGGTTGCTGACTATTATATTGACGCGCGCGTCGATCGGCTCCAACCAACTCCCCTGTAAGAACTCTACATTCGTCAGTTTGTGGCGCCAGGCATTCTTTCGCGCGATATCGAGTGTCGCCGGTGCGTTGTCTATCGCAACAACATGACATCGTGGCCGTTCTTTTGCCAACGCCAGCGCGACTGCCCCACAACCGGTGCCAAGGTCGGCGATGGTCCACGCCACATTGGTCGGAATTGAAGCCAATGCCTGTTCAACCAACAGCTCAGTTTCCGGACGCGGAATCAACGTCGACGGTGAAACCATAAGTTCTAACGACCAAAACTCCCGTTTGTGTGTGAGGTAGGCAATGGGTTCGCCTGTCGCACGACGTTCGACCAGTCGCAACAAGTCTGCCACTTGCGTGACCGAAAGTACGTGCGCGTCCCGGGTCACCAGTTCAGCCCGACTGAAGCCGGTGATGTGCATTACCAGAGTCTCTACGTCTAACTGCCCGCTAGGGCTGGTTTTCCTCAGTGCCGTGACTGCCCAGCGCAATGCCATACCGACTGTCGCCACGGACGCAGCATGTGCGTACGGTGTTGGCATCGCCGTCATCACGGTTTCATTCCGCTAAGGCCGCGAGCTGGTCCGCTTGATGGGCAGCGACCAACGGTTCGATAAGCTCATCGAGTTCGCCTTCGAGGATTCTTTCGAGCTTATATAAGGTCAGATTGATACGGTGATCGGTCACACGGCCCTGTGGAAAGTTATAAGTGCGAATACGCTCCGAGCGATCGCCGCTGCCTATAAGACTCTTGCGTGTGGCTGCTTCTTGTTCGCGTTGCTTTTGTCGTTCGGCCTCGAGTAGTCGCGAGCGCAACACAGACATGGCGCGTGCCTTGTTCTTATGCTGCGAGCGTTCGTCCTGGCACTCGACCACGATCCCTGAGGGTAGGTGGGTAATACGCACGGCCGAATCGGTCCGATTAACATGTTGTCCACCCGCGCCAGAGGCGCGATAGGTGTCGATCTTTAAGTCTGCCGAGTTGACGTCGATTTTATCGACTTCCTCGGCCTCAGGCATGACCGCCACGGTGCAAGCCGAAGTGTGGATTCTCCCCTGGGCTTCCGTCACCGGTACACGTTGTACGCGATGGCCACCTGATTCAAATTTGAGCCGCGAATAAGCCCCGCGACCAGCGATACGTATGATTACCTCCTTGTAACCGCTGAGCTCGCTCGCGCTTTGGCTGATTATTTCAACCTTCCAGCGACGTTTTTCTGCATAGTAGCTGTACATACGGGACAAGTCTGCCGCAAACAAAGCCGCCTCTTGGCCACCGGTACCAGCGCGGATCTCTAAGAATATGTTACGGTTGTCGTTGGGATCACTTGACAGCAAGAGCTTTTGTAGCTCTTGCTGCAGATGTTCAATCCGTAGCTGCACCCGTGTAACTTCTTCCTGTGCCATTTCGCGTATTGAGTCGTCCGAATCCTTAAGCATGGATCGAGCTTGCTGCAGCTCTTCGCATGTCTGACGATAGTCTTGGTAGTGTTGCACGACCGGATTTATTTCTGCGTATTCACGGGACAGGCCGCGGAAACGATCCTGATCGCTGATGATCTCTGGATCAGCCAGCAGCGCGCTGAGTTCTTCATCGCGCTGGACGAGTTTCTCTAACTTGGCTTGAACGGAAGGATTCAAATCACTCGTCGTCGGTGAGATTAAAAAGCTTGCGGACGGCCTCGGGCAATATCACGTTTTCACCGTCGCTATTCCGTTTCAGCGCTGTCGTCGGTGCATGCATGAATTTGTTGGTTAACGAACGCGCCAGCTGCTCCATTACCCTCTGCGGATCTTCGCCACGCGCAAGCCGTCGCTGCGCGCGCGCAAGTTCAGCCTCCCGTACAGCGTCGGCACCCTCACGCAATGCGCGGATGCTCGGTATTACTGCCAGTGACTTTATCCACTGCATGAACTCCGCTACTTGTGTGTCGATAATTTTCTCGGCGTCGCGGGCAGCCTGTAGCCGTGAGTGCAGATTTTCTTGTACCACACTTTCGATATCGTCGATCGTGTAGAGATAGACATCGTTTAGGTCTGCCACTTCGGCCTCGACATCGCGTGGTACCGCAATATCCACCATGAACATCGGTCGGCGACGGCGAATCTTCAGAGCCCTTTCGACGGCGCCTTTTCCAAGTATCGGCAGTTGACTGGCGGTTGAAGAAATAACTATGTCGGCTTCATTTAGGCGCTCATGCATCTCGCCTAGGGAAATGGCCTCTGCGTCTAAGGGGTCCGCCAGCATTCGTGCCCGTTCTAGCGTCCGGTTGGCAACGATCATGTGCCGTATGGTTTGCTCTTTTAGGTGGCGCGCGCAGAGCTCGATCGTATCACCGGCACCGATCAGTAACACAGTTTGATCCTGTAGTTGGTTAAAGATCTGCCTGGCCAGACTTATCGCTGCGGAGGCGACGGAAACGGCGCTGGCACCAATGGCGGTATCCGTACGCACTTTCTTGGCGACAGAGAACGTTTGCTGAAACAACCGGTTCAGAATCTTACCTGTCGTACCGGCCTTGTGTGCGGCAGCGAAAGCCTCCTTCATTTGCCCCAAGATCTGGGGTTCCCCCAACACCATAGAATCCAGGCCGGCGGCAACGCGAAATGCGTGCCTTACCGCTGCCGCCTCGCGGTGTGTATAAAGATAGGTCTCAATGCCTGTGGCCAACAGCCCGTTGTGGTCTGAGAACCATTGAATAGCCATCTCAATATCGGGTTTTTCCAGACCACAGTAGACCTCAGTACGGTTACAGGTAGACAAAATCGTGGCCTCGTGGGCAGCACCGCTACCGGTGATGCCGTGTAGTGCATCGACCAAGTCGTCCGGCGCAAATACGGTTTGTTCACGGATTTCTACCGGCGCGGTCTTATGGTTGATTCCAAAAGCGAGGAGGTGCATCGGAAGTAAATGCCTGTAGGCCCTCTAGTGAGGGATTTTGGACTCTACGAAAGAGGTGTCAAGCGCAGGCACGGATTTACGTAAGGTTCGTAGTGCTTCCCATAGGAGCCAGAACTCTACCACCAGCAACAATATACCGCCGACGATCAGCAGCCAATCGGTGCCGGCCCACCAGCGAATAAGCTGTAATATCAGGGCCCAACTCGTGACAACAACCAAGAAGATCATGGGCACAAATACGTAGCCGACTGGCTGTTGTCGACGGCGTAGTGCCAGCCCTATTAGCAAAAGCCCAAATACCGCCAGCACTTGGTTCCACAAACCGAAAAGCGGCCACAGGACGAGGCCACCTTGACCGCGTCCATCGTGCAATGCGAGTACCGCCGCCACGACCACCGTAATGATGAGCAGTGTTTCTTGGTCCC